>CALEXX010000023.1 GCA_937925095.1 uncultured Leptotrichia sp. | reverse complement strand
CCTAAGATACTTGGATTAAGTTCCAGGGAAAATCGGTCGTCGCCAAACTTTTTTTGTTGTCTTTTTTTTTTAATAATGTTATAATTATATATTCTATTGCATAATATGAAGGGTGATAAAATTGAATATTACTTTATATAGAAAATATAGGCCTCAAAAATTTGAAGAGATAGCAGGTCAGGAATATGTAACAAGAGCTATAAAAAATTCCTTGAGGGAAAATAAGTTATCTCATGCATATTTGTTTACAGGACCAAGAGGTGTAGGAAAAACAACTCTTGCAAGACTTATTGCTAAAGGTATAAATTGTCTTAATTCTGAAGATGTTACCGATAATCCTTGTGGAATATGTGATAATTGCCGTGAAATAAGTCAAGGTATTTCAATGGATATGATTGAAATTGATGCTGCTTCAAATAGAGGTATAGATGAAATTAGAGAATTAAAAGAAAAGATAAATTATCAGCCTATCAAAGGTAGAAAGAAAATATATATAATAGATGAAGTGCATATGCTTACAAAGGAAGCCTTTAATGCTTTATTAAAGACATTAGAGGAGCCGCCGGCACATGTTCTTTTTATACTTGCAACTACAGAAATTGATAAAATACCTGATACAGTAGTATCACGTTGTCAGAGATATGATTTTCTTCCTATTGATAAAAAAGATATAACTAATCTTTTAAAAGGTGTAGCTGAAAAAGAAGATATTGATATTGATGATGAAAGTCTTGAATTAATATATAGAAAATCAGAAGGAAGTGCCAGAGATAGTTTTTCAATTTTTGAACAGGTTATTTCTAACTTTGAAGGAGAAAAAATAGATATTTCTAAGACTCAGAAGGCATTAGGAGTAGTACCTGATATTGTTTTAAATGAGTTTTTGGAATTAATTCTTTCTTCAGATAAAATTCAATTATTGGAATTTATCGATAAGATTTGGGAAGATGGAATTGTAATTGAGACTTTTTTGAAGGATTTTGCTTATTATCTTAAAGAGCAGTTTAAAACAAATAGTAAATTATCAGTTAACTTTATTTTGAGTACGATAAGTTCAATTTTTTTTATTTTAAATGAGTTTAAGTATGAGGAAGATAAAAGGCTTTTAGGATATGTTCTTATACATGAGTTATACAAAAATAGAAAGATCAATGAAAACAATGTAGCTTCCACTAGTGAAAGTCATTCAGGAGTTAATAATGTTACAATAAAGACAAATAGTAAAGAAAATGTTAGAGAAGATGAAGCTATAAAAAATAAAATTCCAGAAAATATTGAGAATAATGGTAGTTTTCATTTGAATGATAGTGAAGTAAACCATTCAGAATCGTTTAAAGCTGATGATATTAACAGTTTAACTGGAAAAAATGTATCTGAAACTTTTACCGGAGAAATTGAAAATAGAGGAAGTAGTGAATCTTTAACACAAAATACAGAAAGTTATCCTGAATATTCAATAGATTTATTTGAAGAAAAGTGGGAACAAATACGTAAAGAAATAAAAAATAGTGGTGCAATATTAAATGCTCTTATGGCTGATACTTATCCTGAAAAGGTTAAACATGGTGTTTTGGAAATAAAATTTCCGGATGGTCATAAATTTCATAGTAGACAAATTATGGAACTTGATAAAAGAAGCAAGATAGAAATGATTATAAATAAAGTTTGTGATACTGATATAAGGATTACTACAGTTTTTGACAGTAATGACAGTCAAAATAGTGATGATAAGTTTATAGAAAAAGTCATTAATTTTTTTGAAGGGGAAATTATAGAGAAAAAATAGTATGATGGAAATAGAAAAAGACAACAGGAGGAGAAAAATATGAAAATTAAAGTTATTTTAAAAGAAACAATAAAAGGTGTGGGAAAAAAAGATGAAATAGTTGAAGTTAAGGATGGATATGCTAATAATTTTTTATTCAGTCAGAACAAAGCTGTTCCAGCAACACCTGAAAATATAAATAAACTTAACAGTAAAAATGAAAAAATTAAGAAAAATCATGATAATGAGGTAAAAAAAGCAAATGAACTTAAGGAACAATTAAATTCAAAAGAAATATTACTGAAGGTAAAAGCAGGAAATAATGGAAAAGTATTTGGATCTGTTGGTGGAAAGGAAATTGCTGAAGCAATAAAAGAACAGCTGAATATAGATGTTGATAAAAAGAAAGTTTCAACAGATGCAAGAATGAAAGAATTAGGGCTACATACTGTTGAACTGAAACTTCATTCTGAAGTTAAGGCAACAATAAAAATAAAACTGGAAGCACAGGATTAATTTGTAAAAAATCTATAAAAATAATGAAATTTTTATAGAATTCTAGTTTATTAAAAATACAACGAATATATAATTTGAAAGGTCAAATATTATGGAATTATTTGATGAATCTAAATTTGAAAATGAACTGAAAATACCTTATAGCATTGAAGCGGAAGAAGCATTACTCGGCTCAGTTTTTATAAAGCCGGATGCAATAAGTGAAATTATAGAAGTTATTACACCAACTGATTTTTATAAAAATAACTACAGAATAATATTTGAAGAAATGTTAAAAGCATATAATATGGGGAAAATAATAGATACCCTTTTAATTGTGGAAGCATTGAAAAAATCAGAAAAATTGGAAGAAATTGGTGGAGAAGATATAATTTATGATCTTGTTGATGTAGTTTCTACAGCAGCAAATGCTGTAAATTATGCACATGTAATTAAGGAAAAATCAATACAGAGACAGCTAATTGAAACAGGTGAAAATATAACAAGAATGGCTTACCGTGGCTATGATGAAGTGGATACAATGCTTGATAAGGCAGAAAGTATGATTTTTAAAATAGCTGAAGGGAAACAAAAAAAGGATGTAGTTTCCTTAAATGAACTGGCAGGTATGAAAATATCAAGTCTAGATGAAATGTCAAAGTATAAAGGTGGAATAAGAGGAATAAGTTCAGGATTTGCCAAATATGATGAACTGACAAGTGGTTTTCATGGTTCAGATTTAATTATACTGGCGGCAAGACCTGCTATGGGAAAAACTGCATTTGCATTGAATCTGGCTTTAAATGTTGCAAAATCGGGAAAACATGTTCTTGTATACAGTCTTGAAATGGGAAATGAACAGCTTTTTGACAGACTTCTTTCAATAGAATCTAAAATAAAGCTGTCAGCAATAAAAGATGGAACATTGAAGGATTCAGACTATACAGATTTAGGGAATGGAATGGGAAGACTTGCTGAACTTCCATTATATATATCAGATTCTTCAAGTGTAAATATTCTTGAAATAAAGGCTGTTGCAAGAAGACTAAAGGCTGAAGGGAAACTGGACTTTATGATGATTGATTACTTGCAGCTTATAAATCCGACTGCTGGATCAAAAAAGAGCAGGGAACAGGAAATATCTGAAATATCAAGATCATTAAAAATAATAGCCAAGGAATTAAATATTCCTATTGTTACTTTATCACAGCTATCAAGAAGTGTTGAACAGAGAACCGATAAAAGACCTATACTTTCTGATTTGAGGGAATCAGGAGCAATCGAACAGGATGCCGATATGGTGATGTTCTTATATAGGGAAAAATATTATAACAAAGATAATGCACAGCAACCAGGTGATGGCAATAATCCAGAAGTACCGAGTCAGTATACTCAGCCTAAACAGCAGTCAAATGATGAGGAGATTGAGAAAGTGGAAGTAATAGTAGGAAAGCATAGAAGTGGCCCTACTGGAACTATAATTCTAGGATTTAGACCAGGATATCAGCAATTTGTAAATGTCATAGATGATGCAGAAGCTGCAAGACATTCACAATAAATAATGATTGTATACAAAAAAATGTATAAATAAGAGACAGTTAAATGTCATTTAAAATAAATTTTAGGAGGAAAAATGCAACAGCAAAAAAGAAAAGTTGAACTTCTTGCACCAGCAGGAAATATGGAAAAATTAAAAACAGCTTTTCATTTCGGAGCGGATGCCTGCTTCGTAGGAGGAAGTGCCTTTAATTTGAGAGGAATGTCCTCTAACTTTAAAAATAGTGAATTAAGGGAAGCAATAGACTATGTTCATAGTTTAGGAAAAAAAATATATGTCACTTTAAATATATTTGCACATAATTCAGAAATTGAATATATGCCTAGGTTTGTAAAATTACTGGAAGAATATGGAGCAGATGCTGTAATAGTGGCTGACTTGGGAGTATTCCAGCTTGTAAGGGAAAATGCCCCAAATTTACCAATTCATGTAAGTACACAGGCTAATAATACAAACTGGATGAGTGTAAAAACATGGAGGGACATGGGAGCCAAAAGAGTTATACTTGCAAGGGAAATGTCATTGAAGGAAATTAAAGAAATAAAAGAAAAGGTGCCTGATGTAGAAATAGAAGTATTCATACATGGAGCAATGTGTATGGCAGTATCAGGAAGATGTCTTTTAAGTAACTATTTTACATCTAGGGATGCAAATAGAGGTATCTGTGCACAGGATTGCAGATGGAATTATAAAGTAATTGCAGAAGGGCATGAAGAAAAGGGTGCACATGATATTGTTGAGGAACAGGGAGAAACTTTTATTTTTAATGCTAAGGATTTATGTACAATAGATTTTATAGACAAGGTTATTGAAACAGGAGTTGATTCACTGAAGATAGAGGGAAGAATGAAAAGTATCTATTACAATTCAACTGTTGTAAAACAATATAGAAAAGCAATAGATTCTTATTATTCAGGGAATTATGAATATGATCCTGAATGGTATAAGGAACTTCAGACAATAAGTCATAGACTATATTCAAAAGGTTTCTACCTTGGGAAAACTACCGAAGAGGATCAGAACTATAATACAGGAAATTCTTACAGTCAGACTTATCAGCTTGTGGCAAATGTAAAGGAAAAGCTGGAAGATGGTAAATATCTACTTCAAATAAGAAATAGAGTTTTCGCTGATGATACACTTGAATTGATAAGACCTGAAGGAGATCCAATAAAATTTAAGGTGAAAAACTTTTTTAATACTAAAACAGAAGAATATGTGGAAGTAGTACATCCAAATACTATAGCTGTTATTGAGTCGGAACTGGAAATGGGACCAATGGATCTAATAAGAATTAAATTACCTGAAGGAAAATCTGAAAGTGATATGGATACAGAAACTAACACATTATAAATAGAGTTTTTAAATAAAAATGCTTAAGTTTATTCAAAGTTAATCTATAAATAAATCAAAGCGTGATGAAATATACTCTTCTAAAGGGAAAATACACGATTATGAAATAGTAGAGTATTAAACTCTACTATTTTTTAAAAATTGGTGTATAATATAAAAAGAATCAAAAAAACTATAAAAAATAAAGTTGGTGAAAAAAATGAGAGAAAAAATATTAGTAATTGAAGATGATCCAAAGATTTCCAGATTATTGGAAATAGAATTAAAATTTGAAGGATTTGATGTTTTCTTTGCATATGACGGAAAAGAAGGACTTAATATGGCAAAATACGGTTCATATGACTTGATTTTATTGGACGTAATGCTGCCTAAAATGAGTGGAATGGAAGTATGTAAAAGAATAAGGGAAGGATCACAGGTACCTATAATAATGCTTACAGCAAAAGATGAGATAAGTGATAAGATAGTAGGATTTGATTATGGTGCTGATGATTACATGACTAAACCTTTCTCAAATGAAGAATTGCTTGCAAGAATAAAAGCTCTTTTAAGAAGAACTAAGAAAACAGTGGATCACAAAGGTATTTTTGAATTTGAAGATTTAAAAATAAATTATTCTACTTATGAAGTATTTAGAGGAGAAACATTAATTTCTTTATCTAAAAGAGAATTTGAACTATTAGATTTTCTTGTACTGAATAAAGGAATAGTATTATCAAGAGATAAAATACTTGAAGAAGTATGGGGATTTGACTATATAGGTAATGATAACATACTTGATTTATATATAAAATATTTAAGAGATAAAGTTGATAAACCTTATGAAAGAAAGTTTATTCAGACAGTAAGAGGAATTGGATTTATCTTTAAATAGGGAGACATTGTATGAGAAAAATGAAATTAGGAGGACGTATCGCTTGGAGTTACGCTCTTCTATTTTTGACGTTAATGACTATTTTTATAATCATGCTGAATATAACTTTAAGAAATGAAAATAAGAAAGTTTTGGAAATAGCAGCTGGAAAAAAAGTAGATGAAATAGAGAAGAGATATCTAAATAGAATAGCTGTCTATTCAGAATTATATGACAATCTTCCTTTGGAATTTAATCCTCAGTTTGATGGTAAGAAAATAACTTATAGAAAGCCTTTTGATCCAGGAGAAGAGGCATATCTTTACCTTGTGGAAATTAAAACAATACAGGGCAGTAGAGTACCTCTGAATACTGTAAGTTCCCAATATGATATAGTTGATGAATCTGTGGGATATAGTCTGATGGAAGAAATTGAAAAAAATAAAATAACAGAAAATACAAATATTGGAAAAATTATAACTTTAAGTGATAATAATAAATATTATGTATTTAAGCTGAGCAGGGAAATAAAAAGTAATACTCTGAATATTTATGTACTGAAAAATATAAATCAGGTAACAGAAATATATGACAGGTTAAATACGCTGTCGATTATTTTTGTTTGTATAGGAGTTGCAATAGCAATAATAATGTCAATTATTCTTGGTCAGAGAATTGTGAAACCGATAAAGAATATAATTAAAACGACAGAAAAAATTACAACAGATGATTTAAGTCAGAGAATCGTAGAGCCAAAGTCAGATGATGAACTGAAAACACTTACACAGATTATAAATCAGATGCTTGACAGGTTGGAAAATTCCTTTGATAACCAGTCAAAATTCGTTTCAGATGCCTCACATGAATTGCGTACTCCTCTTGCAATAATAAAAGGATATGCGGAAATTATAAAAAAGAGAAGATTTGCTGACGAAGAGATATTTGAAGAATCAATAGATTCAATAATAAATGAAACAGAGAATATGAAAAATCTTGTTCAGAAACTTCTATTCCTTGCAAAAGGGGAAATTTCAAAGATAAATACGAATTTTCAGATAATAGAAATGAAGGAATTTATTCAGCAGATATACAATGATACAGAAGTTTCTACTAAAACGCATAAAATATATCTGGAAAGAGATGACGTGTATGAAATTAAAGCAGATGTAACTTTACTGCAGCAGGCAATCAGGGCACTTCTTGAAAATGCAATGAAATATTCTGAAAAAGGTACAAATGTCTATATAAAATCATCTATAATTGATGGAAAAAATGGAGCAGTTTCGATTAGGGATGAAGGAGTGGGAATTTCAGAAGAAGATGCCAGAAGAATTTTTGACAGATTTTATAGAGTAGATGATTCCAGAACAAAAGCAACTGGTGGAACTGGGTTAGGGCTTGCAATTGTAAAAAGGATAGTTGAACTTCATAAGGGAGAAATAAAAATTAATTCTGAACTGGGAAAAGGAACTGAAATTTCAATTGTTTTACCTTTAGTTACTCAAAAAACTGAAATAGTACCTCAAAGACTAAGAACTAATAAGAAAATATAATATAAAATTTTAGGAGGAAAAATGGCAAGAAAGTATTTTGGTACAGATGGAATGAGGGGAGAGGCCAATAAAGATTTAACAATAGATCTTGTTACAGATTTAGGGTTGGCTTTAGGATATTACCTGAAAAAGAATAAAAAGGGAGATACAAAGCCGAAAGTAATTTTAGGAACTGATACCAGAATATCTGGATATATGATAAGATCAGCATTGACAGCAGGTCTTAACTCAATGGGGATAAATATTGATTTCGTAGGAGTTCTTCCTACACCAGGTGTATGCTATCTGACAAGAAAGTTAAATGCAGATGCGGGAATTATGATTTCTGCTTCCCACAATCCTGTAAAAGATAATGGAATTAAAATTTTCAGCCAAAGTGGTTATAAATTGCCTGATGAAGTGGAAGAAGAACTGGAAAAATTAATGGAAAACAGGGAAGAACTTTTAAAGCATCAAGTACCTGGAGATAATCTTGGAAGATTTAAATTCGTGGAAGACGATATGAGAATTTATCTTGATTTCTTGGATTCAACAGTAAAGAAAAATTTCAAAGGAATGAAAATAGTAATTGATGCGGCAAATGGAGCAGCATATAGAGTTGCATCTAAAATATATCAGAAATTAGGTGCAGATATAATAGTTATAAATAACATACCAAATGGTAAAAATATTAATGTGAAATGTGGTTCAACACATCCTGAACTGTTACAGGAAGTTGTAAAAGTTTATAAGGCTGACCTTGGACTTGCATTTGATGGAGATGCTGATAGACTTATTGCAGTTGACCATACAGGACATATTGTTGACGGAGATTTAATAATAGCAATAATTGCACAGTCATTAAAGAAAAAAGGATTGTTAAATGACAATAAGGTAGTTACTACTGTATTAAGTAATATGGGATTTGAAAAGTATCTGGAAGAAAAGGGAATAGGACTTATAAGAGCAAATGTAGGAGATAGATACGTTCTTGAAAAAATGAAAAAATTTGGACTTAATGTAGGTGGAGAACAGTCAGGACATATTTTAATGCTTGATTATAACACTACTGGAGATGGAGTTCTTTCATCAATTCAGCTTGTGTCTGCAATACTTGATAGTGGAAAATCATTGAACGAACTTATAAAGGACATAAAACTATGGCCTCAGAAATCTCAAAATATTATTGTTGCAAAAGAAAAGAAAGCAACTTGGGATTCAAATGAAGAATTAATGAACTTTATCAAGGAAAAAGAAAAAGAAATAAATAAAAAGGGAAGAGTACTAGTAAGGGCTTCTGGAACAGAACCTCTAATAAGGGTAATGGTAGAAGCAGAAACGCTTGAAATAGTTGATAAATATGTAAAGATATTATCTGAAAAAGTACAGGAAGTTTTAGGTTAAAATAAATAAAAAAAGAAGAAGCTGTTTCAAAGAAATGTAATAATAATTTTTATTACAGATTATACTTTGGAACAGCTTTTATTTTTTGGCTCTTTGTCAAGTATGGGGGTAGAAAAAATAAAGGAAGAGTATCACATACAAATGTAGCCTGGTTCAACATAAGAAGAGAAAACGACGACAGAAGAGGAAGCTTCAAGGCGGACTTAAATATCGGAGTAGAGAACCAAAGATTTGGAATAACATTAAACGGAGTATACGGTACAAAAGGTAAGAATGTAAGAGGAGGAACAGGTTTTAGAATGATATACTAATCTGAAATTCTGATTATATTTAGATGGCAGAAGGAATTTGTCTTATTTTAAGACAAGTTCCTTTTTCTGTTAATTTTTTCTTCATAATTTGAAAAAGTAAAAAAAGTATGGTATACTATTTCGGATAAAATAATGTGAGAGGAGGAAACTGTTTAGCTTCTCTAAACAGTAAGATAAAAATGATCAGTGCAAGAAATAAAATGAAGGGTGAAGTAATAAATATAAACAAAGGGGCTGTAAATGGTATTGTAAAAGTTAAGTTCGGAAACAACACAGTTTCAGCTACAATTTCGTTGGAAGCAATAAAGGAACTTGGAATAACGGAAGGAAAAGAAGTAACTGCAATAGCAAAGGCTACTGATGTCATGGTAGGTGTTGGAGAAATAAAAGGAATCAGTGCCCGTAACATATTTAAAGGAGAAGTTGTTAAAATAAATGAAGGTGCAGTAAACTCAATAGTAAACATAAAAGTGGAAGACACATTGTTTTCAGCAACTATTTCAAAGGAAGCTGCAGAAGAGTTAAAACTGGCAGAAGGAAAAGAAGCTTCAGTCATTATAAAGGCAACATCTGTAATGATAATGGCTTAATGAAATTAATTAAAAATCATGTAAATTAGACTGGACTTTTTCCAGTCTTTTTTATATAATAATGTACAGAAAGAAAAGGAGTCTATCTCAAAAAATAGAAATAAAGATAAAATATATAAAAGATAATCTTATAAAATAGTAAAAATATAAGTATAATTATGAAAACTATATTTTTTAATTTACAAAAATTTTACTCATATAAAACAGTCATTCATTAAGGAAAAGTCAAAAACTCGCCT
>CALEXX010000022.1 GCA_937925095.1 uncultured Leptotrichia sp. | reverse complement strand
TAATAGTTTTTTTATTCTTTTTTTATTTATTTTTTTGTAACGTAAGGGCATCAGACGCCATGCCCTTACAACCCCGCTTACGCAAAACTTTCTTATAAAGAAAAAATAAAACTCGCTTCGTAAAACTACGCTCAGACAGTTATTTTTCCTTTAACGAAATTTTGCTTATTTAATATTTTCCAAATTTAAGAACTTAAATATAATAATCTTTATAATTTAATATAGAATGTCGTGATTTTTTTGGAATGAAAACGACTGTCTGAGCGTTAGCGAGTTTCGTTTTTGTTTCAAAAAAATGCTTAGACGAGCCAGGATTGCAAGGGAAATGGTGATTGATTTCCCTTGCTTATATAAAAAGAAAAAACATAGGATTATGAAAAAATATTTATTAACAATAAGCAGTTTTTCAAAATTTAAATAAAAAAACTTTATATGGATACTTAATGATAAAATTTAATTAAAGGATATTTTAATAGTTATATAGGTTTTACTATATATTTTTACTTTTTGTTACACTTGACAAAGAGCCTTTTTTAAACTTCTATTTAGCTTTATTAACATTTCTTAAATATAAAATCCCGCCATAAGGAACTAATTTCAGTTCTTTTATTCCCGGTCTTTCAAGAATAATATGAGTAATTTCACCGTAGCCCATTTTTGCTGCAGGATTTTCTTTCTCATATATATTTTCAGCTTTGATTAGAGCATCCGTTCTGATGTTAATATCTTTTGTTTCAGAGGCAATTTTTATAAGTTTGTCATATTCAGAATTAGAATAAGAACCGTAATTATAAGGACTGTCTGATACAAATCTTTCAAGATAAAGTATCGGATCACTAAATCCTAACAAAATTTCGTTTTCAATAATATCAAAATCTTTTTTTCTTGATTTTAAAATTAAATCCTTATAAGACACTCTTGTAACTTTGACATCTATTCCAAGATATTTTTTTAAATTTTCTGAGAACCTGTCAATGGAATTTTCTTTAATGACAATATTTAAAACAGGCATTTTACTTATTCCTAATTCTTTTAATCCCTCATCTAATAATTCTTTTATATTTTTGTAATGATAACTCTCACTTTCAGCTTTTCCATTTTTTGCAGCTAAAGCAGAGAAATTTTTGCCATTAATACTGATGTATCCTGGAACAAATCCGTATTCTCTCCTTGTTTCTCCTGCCATTACAGCATCTATAGCCTTTCTGACTTTAGGATTACTTAATGCTTTTACTTTAGTATTGAAAACATAATAATAAGAAGAACCTGCAGATAGTCTCTGTGTTTCTTTCATATCATTTTTCAGTTTGGTTCTTGAAAAGAATTGAGAATATACAACAGTTGCATCTATTCCTTTACTTTCAGCAATTCTTTTATGGTCGTCTCCGTCCCATAAACCGCCATAAACATTGATTTTATTCATTTTTATACTGTTACCGTTCCAGTAATTTTTATTTTTTTCCAATAATAATTTTCTTTTTCCTATACTTTTTATGATATAAGGTCCTGAATATAAAATATTTTCAGGTATTTTTCCGTATTTTTCTCCCAATTTCCCGAAAAATTCCTGATTTAAAGGTGAAAATTCTACTTTTGTCATTAACATATCAAAATATCCTATCGGCTTGGTTAGTTCCAGTTCAATAGTTTCATTATTATCCAATATTTTTATCCCTACATTTTCGGCTTTTACCTTTCCTTCATAAAATTCTCTGCCGTTCTTTATAAGAAAAAGGACATCCGTATTCGGAGATATTATTTCAGGATTCAGCATTCTCAACAATGCAGTTTTAAAATCTTCAGCTTTTATAGGAGTTCCGTCAGAATATTTCAATCCTTTTCTCAGATGAAAAGTCCACTTGGTTTTATCCTTGCCTGTTTCCCATTTTTCTGCCAGTCCGGGAACTATTTTCCCATTTTCATCAATTCTGACAAGTCCTTCAAATAAAAGGTCAAAAATATCGGCAGCTTCATAATTTCTGATATTTTCAGGGTGTTTATCATTAAGCAGCTGAGCATCGTAAGATTCAGGAAGAAACAGATGTACTAAATTAAAAGTATCAGGAGTACTTTCAGCAACATTATATTCAAATTTAGCCCCACTAATTGTGTCCACAATTGTATTAAATATATTTTTTTCTGTCTTATTTTCAGAATATGTTCCTGTCTTACTTTCAGAACATGATAAATTGAATACTCCTAATAATAATATAAAAATTGTATACATTTTTTTCATTTTATTCACCCTCTCTATTTTTTTTAGCAAAAATCAGCAAAATTCCTAAAAATATTATTACAAATAAATTTACACAGAAATACATATTAAATATCTCAATGTATAAATTTTTATACCTCAACACAAATTTTAAGAAATGAATAAAAAGCTTAAACTCATGCCCCACTTTAAAAGAGTAATTTTTATACAAGTTAGAAAGTTCCATTATAAAATTGATTCCTAATAATCCTATTATTGAAACAATAGCAGTATAAATTATTCCTATTATTCTGTGTTCATACAATTTCTTTTCGTATGTTTTTACTGAAAATAAAAAGACTACTGAAAAAAATGCAGTTGCTGATGTTGCTATTACTCCTGAAGGAATTCCGGAAAATAAAAACAGCATTATTTTCTGAATGAAAGTAAAGTTGAGTTTCATCTGTTTAAGAACTTCAGATGTTCCAATAATCGAATTTATAATAATTAAAACTCCTATGAAAATTATTACATAATACTTTATTTTATGAGATAATTCCATACTATTTTCATTAAAATATTCTTTTGTTATTTTTATAGAAATAATAGCTGATACAATTATTACAATAAGAGAAAATAATGTAAATATTGCAGCTAGCATTGTTATTTTTTCTTTTACATCTGTACTCCTAAATTTCATTATAAAAGAAAGATAATATTGCATATATATCATTCTCTTAAACAATACAAGAAAAACTGCTAAAACGACTATACCTGTTATTTTCATCAATCCTTGAAATACACTGCTGATATTCTCTTTTTCAAAATCTTCAAATTTTTCATTTAAATCATTTATTTTCATATATTCTCTTACCTCCGGAAATGCATATTTTTTTATTTATTTTCTATTCTTATGTAATTATTAGCAGTAAAAGATTAAAATAAAATGAGATTTTTGATCTCTAAACTTAGCAAGGATCCTTTTTTCTTAAAATAGAAAACCTGTCTTTTCTATTTTGTATAGTAAAACCTATTTAAAACTGAACTAATTTATTAAATAAAACAGAAGTAACTGCTTCTTCTAGTGTATTAAAATTATGGGCTATGTCTTTTAATTTTTTCTTCATATTAGCCCATAATTTTTCTATTGGATTTAAATCCGGCGAATACGGCGGAAGAAATAATAGACAATGCCCCGTTCCCTTAATTATCTTTTCTAATATATTCTTTCTATGAAATCTGGCATTATCCATCACTATTAGAACTCTCTTCCCTAATTTTTCAATATCTCTTAAAAGTATTTCCCTGAACCATTCTTCAAAAAATTCACTTTCCATTGTTTCCCTGTATATCATACTTCCTATCAGTGCATTCCCTATTTTTCCAGCAACCAGATTTATTCTTGAATATCTTAATCCTCTTTTCTTCCCTTCAATAGATATTCCCCTTTTACTCCAGCCGTATTCACGGTAGTAATATTCGTCAAAGCCTGTTTCATCAATATAGATTATTTCTCTGCCTGAACCTGCTTCTGATAATTTTTTTAAATATCTATTTACTTTTTTCTCGTCCTGCTCCCTGTATTTTGTCTGTTTTTTTTTCTTGTGTATCCTAATTTTTTCAGTGCTACTCTCACTGTCTCCTTTCCACAGCCAAAATCTTTTGCTATTTCACGGATGTATTTATCTGCATTCTTTGGATTTTTCATATATTCATCAAGTTTTTCAGGATCAAGCACCTTAAATTTTCTTTTCCGTGTTCTTGATGAAAGATCTCCTGTTTCCTTCTTAAGTTTTATCCATCCGTACAATGTGCTGGAACTTATGTTGAACTGAAATAATGTTTTTGTTTTTCCATTTTCGTAATAAAAATTTAAAATTCTTTTCCTATAATCTTTTTCATATGCCATAAAGTTATTATACCCTATTTTTAGGTCGGTTTTGTATAAGTTTCACTATATAATCGCATAATCTTGTAAAAAAAATGACTTTAATTTCATGAATTTTTTGATTTTTATTCTTTAAACGGGAAGGAATATCAAATGGGGATTCTTATGATTTATAAGATATTCCCTATTATTTTATTTTGTTATAAATTTACTGATTAGAATGTTTGAGAATCTTATTATTAAATTGAATTGACAAAAAATGGAAAAGTTAATAGAATGTAGGTATATAATAATTTATGGAGCATAAGGAGTGAAAAATTTCTGTGAATAATTTATGGAATGAAAAAACATTAGGTAAAGATGCTGAAAAAGAAATTGATTTAAGTAAACATAACTTTTCTGAAAAAAGAAAAGTATTGGATAAATGGATAAAGAATCTTGAAAATGGTGTTCTAGATAAATCAAAAGAAGAGGAATTTCAAGGAGTATTTCTACAAGATATATTTACAACAGTTTTAGGAGCTGTAAATAAAGCAGATGGAAAAACTGAATGGAATTTAGAACATGAATCTAAAACAAAAATGGATGGACAAAAAGCTGATGGAGCTTTGGGATTTTTTGATATAAATGGAAAAAAAGATGTAAAAGTTGTAATTGAATTAAAAGCCTCCAAAATTTCGTTGGATATTCGGCAAAAAAGAGTAGGCGATACAAGAACTCCAGTAGAGCAAGCGTTTGGATATGCTCCAAAATTTGAAGGAAGTTGTAAATGGGTTATTGTTTCAAATTACAAAGAAATACGGCTTTACAAAGCCAATAATATGCTAGAATATCAAGTATTTTTTCTTAAAAACTTGAAAGATGATTTGGAATTTAAAAAATTCATTTACCTTTTATCATTTGAAAATCTAGTTAAAACAGATAAAACAATAAAATTGACAGAAACGTATCAAAAAAGACAAATAGAAATTGAAAAGAAATTTTATACAGAATATAAAAATATGAGATTACATATTTTTGAAAATATAAAAAAGAATAATCCACAAAAAGATGAATATATTTTACTTGAAAAAGTCCAAAAATTATTGAATAGATTTTTGTTTATTTGCTTCTGTGAGAATAAAGATTTGTTGCCAAATAATAGTTATCATGAAATGTTAGAACGAGGAAAAAAAACAGAAGACATATTTGAAAGCTTCAAAAGTTTTTGTAGTTGGATAAATATAGGAAACATAAAATACAATATTTCAAAATTTAATGGTGGACTTTTTAAAAATGATGAAGTTTTAGATACATTAGTTATAGACGATAAAGTTTTTGAAGAAATGGAAAAAATATCAGAATATGATTTTAGTTCAGATTTAAATGAAAATATTTTAGGACATATTTTTGAACAATCTATAAATGATATAGAAGATTTAAAGAAGGAAATAAAGAGTGAAGTTTTTGATAAAAAGAAAGGTAAACGAAAAAAAGATGGGATTTTTTATACTCCAAAATACATAACAAAGTATATTGTTGAAAATTCTATAGAGAATTGGCTTGATAATAAAAGAAAAGAGCTAGGAGAAGATAAATTACCAGAACTTACAGAAAAAGATTTTAATTACGATCTTTACAAAAGAAATTATAAAAAGCATATAGAATTCTGGACAAAATACAGAGAGGCTGTAAAAAATATAAAAATTGTAGATCCAGCTTGTGGAAGCAGAGCATTTTTAATCACAGCCTTTGAATATTTATTAAATTACAACAATTATTTAAATGATAAAATTTTTGATTTGACAGGAACAAAAGATTTATTTTCCGATACGACAAAGGAAATCTTGCAAAATAATATTTTTGGAGTAGATTTGAATAAGGAAAGTGTAGAAATCACGAAATTATCATTATGGCTAAAAACTGCTGATAAAAATAAAACATTGGCTACACTTGAAAATAATATAAAATGTGGAAATTCATTGATTGATGATATTGAAATTGCTGGAGAATTAGCATTTAATTGGGAAAAAGAGTTTCCACAAGTGTTTAAAAATGGTGGATTTGATGTTGTGGTGGGGAATCCGCCATATGTATTTACAAGAGATAATTTTAGTGAATTGGAAAAAAGTTATTATATAAAAGAATATAGAAGTTCAACCTATAAGATAAATACTTATATATTATTTATGGAAAAATCATTTAAACTTTTAAAAAATAAGGGCTATAGTAGTATGATTGTACCTAATTCTTGGTTAATGATGTATTCTGGGAAAGGCATTAGAGAATATATTTTAGAAAATACAAAATTACTAGAAATTGTTAATTTGGAAGGACATTCTTTTGAGAGTGCAAATGTAGAAACGATAATTTATATTGGTTATAAAGAAACGGGAGAGTTTAAAACAAGAATACTGCTAAACCAGAAAAAAGAATTTATTTATTCTCATAGTAAAAAATCTACTGATTTTATAAATGAAAAGGAAAAAATCTTTAAAGTTTTTAATGATAAAAATTCTAGTGAAATTAACAAAAAAATATTTGAAAATTCAGTTATGTTAGATGAAATAGTTAATATAAAAGCAGGATTACAGGCATATGAAAAAGGAAAGGGTACACCAAAGCAAACACCAGAAGATGTGAAAAATAGAATTTATGATTATACATATAAATATAACGAAAATACTCATAAATATTTAGCAGGTGGAGATGTTAAAAGATATGCTTTTAATTGGACAGGACAATATTTAAAATATGGTAAAAATTTATCTGCACCACGAACTATAGAATTATTTAATGGCAAGAAAGTAATTATTAGAGAAATAACAGGTAAATTTCCTAAAAGTATTTTATCAACTTATACTGAAGATTTTTATTTATACAATTTAAGTAATATTGGAATTATTAAAAAAGAAGAGAATGAAATTAATTTAAAGTATATTTTAGTTATTTTAAATAGTAGATTAATGTCGTATTATTTTATGAAAAATACAGCAAAATCTGTAAGAAAATTATTTCCTAAAATAATTTTAAATGATTTAAGAAAGTTTCCTTTTAAAGAAATTTCTCTGCAAGAACAACAGCCTTTTATAGAAAAAGCTGACAAAATGTTAGCTTTAAATAAAAAATTGCAAGAAATTTCACAAAAATTTCAACGAATGATTACGAGAGAATTTGGTTTAGAAAAAATTTCTACTAAATTACAAAATTGGTATTTATTGAATTTTGATGAATTTATAAAAGAGTTATCAAAAGCAAAAGTGAAATTAAGCCTTTCTCAAAAAGCTGATTGGGAGGATTATTTCATTGCAGAAAAATCAAAAGCAGAAACATTAGACAATGAAATTGAAATGATGGATAAAGAGATTGATGGGATGGTTTATGAGCTGTATGGGTTGAGTGAGGAGGAGATTAGGGTTGTTGAGAAAAATTAAATTTTTTGATTTTAAAAGATACTGGTTTCATGATTTTTTCATGAAAAAGAATAAATGGAGGAAAATATGTATTTAAAGAGTTTGGAAATAAAAAACTTTAGAAAATTTGGAGATAAAAATAATATAGTGGAGTTTATAAATTCTCAAGATATTTCTGAAAATAATGAGATTAACATAGCTCAAAATACGACTTTAATTATTGGGAAAAATAATTCAGGAAAAACAACAATAATAGAAGCGTTAGAGGCCTTAGTAAATGATAATTTTTTAGGTTCGGATTTTAATTTTTTTTATTTAAAAAAATTATTCGAAGGTTATAAAAATGAGAATCAAAATAATCAATTTCCTGAAATAGAGTTTAGATTAATAATAAATTTGGAAAAAAATGAAAATGATGATATAACAAATTTAGTTCCATTGATGACTTTAGAAGACTTAGATGATACAGAAATAGAGTTAAAAATTAAAATTGTTTTGAAAGAATCACAAGAGTTTTTAGGAATAATGAATAAAGAAATATCAGAACCAGAAAACTTTTTAAAAATTATAGAACAAATGAATAAAATAGGGTACGAAATAAGATTTTATAGAAATGATGATATTGAAATAGAAAATTTTAAATTGGATAAATTAATAAATGTTGTTTCTATTAAAGCAAATAATGTTTCGGATAAAAATAGTTTAAAAAATGCATTTAATAAAATAATTAGTTATCGTTTTAATGAAAAACATCCTAAATCAAATGAGATGAAAAAAGAAGAAATAGAAAATGAATTAGACAAATTAAACAAAAAGATAACAAGAATTATTAATAAAAAACAGACAAAAGATATTAATCACACATTATCAAATGTAATTTCTCAAAATAATTTAAAGATTTTTTTGAATTCTGATTTATCTTTAGATAAAGCATTGAATAACTTAATTAATTATCAATATCTTGATAAAGGAATTCCTGTTCCAGAAAATCAATTTGGATTGGGATATACAAATTTTGTTATGATTATTGCTAATTTAATTGACTACATTGATAAACATGAAGGAAATATGTCAAATAGTAAAATTAATTTAATATGTATTGAAGAACCTGAAACGTATATGCATCCACAAATGCAGGAATTATTCATAAAATATATAAATGATGCGATAAATAATTTATTGTTAAAAGAAGACAAAAAAAACCTTAATAGTCAATTAGTTATATCAACACATTCATCACATATTTTGAATAGTAAAATTCATAGCGGAGATGGATTTGATAATATAAATTATGTAACTTTTAAAAACAATGAGTCGAAAATAATTGTTTTAAGTGATAAAAAGTTAAAAGATGTTATTTCTGAAGATAAAGAGAAAAAAGAACAGGATGAAAAATTAAAAATTTTAAAATTTATAAAAAAACATGTAAAATTTAAAGTTTCTGAATTATTTTTTTCTGATGCTATAATTTTAGTCGAAGGTAATTGTGAATACAATTTATTACCACTATACATTGATAAAAATAAAAAATTGAAGCAAAGATACATTACTTTTCTCAATATAGGTGGTGCTCATGCATTTAAATACAGAGGATTACTAAAATTATTAGAAATACCTTCTTTAATTATAACAGATTTAGATATAGAAAGAGAAGATACGGAAGATGTAAGTCAAATAGAAAAAATAAAAAAAGAATTGAAAACAAGTAACAAAACTTTGAAAAATTTTAATGATAGTCAGATGATTTCTGATTTAATAAAAAATAGAATTATAATAGATAAAAATATCATTGTTTGTTATCAAAATAGAATAGGTAAATTTTATCCTACAAGTTTTGAAGAAGCATTTATATTAACTAATTTTGATAATAATATTTTAAATGATGTGTTAGAAAAAATAAGACCAGGAGTTTATGAAGAAGTAATGGGAAAAGAAGCAAAAAATTTTCAAAATAATAAAGAAAAATCATATAGATGGCAAAAAACATTAAATAATAGTAAAAAAACAGAATTAGCAGATACATTATTTTATGAGATTATAATGGAAGAAGACAATAATAAAATTCCTAAATTACCAGAATACATAAAAAAAGGATTAAATGAATTAGAAAAATTACTTAAAGAAAATGGTGAAATAAAAAATGTTATCAAAAATAAATA
>CALEXX010000021.1 GCA_937925095.1 uncultured Leptotrichia sp. | reverse complement strand
GCGCCTAAGATACTTGGATTAAGTTCCAGGGAAAATCGGTCGTCGCCAAACTTTTCAAATTGTGTCTCCGTGGCTCAGTCGGTTAGAGCATCTGGCTGTTAACCAGAGGGTCGTTGGTTCGAGTCCAACCGGGGACGCCATTTTTTTTTATATGAATTTTTTTATTATGTCACAGTATCTGAAAATATTGGAACTGCTTATGACAAACTATATTTTTCAACTCAATTTACCCCTTCATTTTTTCTTGCTTATTTGGTATAATATATATTATAATTGGAAATGATATGTAATTATTTTTTATAAATTATGAAAATATATTATATTTACTATAATATGTTAACGGAGGTGAGTTTCTTTATGGAGAAACTGCTTATTGAAATTAAAAATAAACAAGGTCTTCATTTGAGGCCTGCCACTTTAATATTTAAAACTTTAAATGGCTATGATTCTAAATTGTGGATTGGAGAAACTGATAACAGGGAAGAAATGATGGAAGTTAAGCGTGTCTTTGATTTATTAGATTTAGCTGCTAGTGAAGGGACTAAATTATTTTTAATTGCTGAAGGAAAAGATGAAGTTTTATTATTGAATGATTTGAGAGAACTTATTGAAGTGGAAAAGTTTGGAGAAGAGTAAAATAATAGGAAATATTGATTTATAGTAATTTTATCAGAAAATTTTATAGAGTTGCTTATAAATTATAAAAAATTAAAGTTTATAAAAATTTGGGATATACTATATTGTGAATGAGGAGATATGGCTATGTGTGATTTGAACAATGATTTATTTGAGGAAATGCTAAATGATTATCTGCCTGAGGAAAAAAAATCCGGAGATGTAATTAGCGGAATAATTACTAGAAAAGATATGGATTTTGCTTATTTGGATTTATCAGGAAAACAGGAAGGTAGAATTCTTATCCGTGAAGTTGAGGATTTTAACGTAGGTGACACAATAGAGGTTAAAGTATTAAGAAGTGATGAGGAATTTGTAATTGTATCTAAATTCTTACTTGATAAGGCTAAAGAATTTGCATCTTATGAAGTTGACGAAATTGTATCTGGAACAATATTGAAAAAAGTAAAAGGTGGATACTCAGTAAGAGTTGGAAAAAATGAGGCATTCTTACCATTTTCTCTTGCAAGTTTAGAAAGAGATAAAGATTATACAGGAGAAAAATTCAAGTTTTTAATTAAGGAAAAAGGAAGAAATAACCTTACAGTATCTAGAACAGACTTAGTAAAAAAAGAAGAATTAGATTATTTCAGTTCTGTAAATGTTGGGGATATTGTAGAGGGAAAAGTTAAGGAAGTACTCGATTTTGGTGTAATACTTGAATTAGGACCTACTACAGGATTTATTCATATTTCTGAAGTATCGTGGGATCAAGTTTCTGATTTGATTGAAAAATTTGGAATAAATGATGTTGTTAAGGCTAAAGTTATAGAAAAAGATGAAGAAAAGAGAAAAATAAAATTAAGCTTAAAACAGCTTGAAGAAGATCCATGGATTGAATTCAAGAATGCTCATAATGTTGGAGATGTAATAAAGGGAACAGTAAAAGAAGTACTCGATTTTGGACTTGTAGTTGACCTTTCAAGAAATAAAGGTTTTGTCCATATTTCAGAACTTGCATGGAATAATGCGGCTAAAGTATTGAAGGAATTTAAAGAAGGCGACGTTATTGAAGCTAAAATCATAAATATTGATGATGAAAAGAAAAATATTAAGTTAAGTGTAAAGCAGTTGACAGAAAATCCTTGGGATTCAGTAAAAGAAAAATATAATATAGGAGATATACTTGAAAGACCAATTGCTGAAATTTTTGAATTTGGACTGCTTGTGGAACTTGAAAAGGATGTAGAAGGATTACTTCACATTTCTGATATTTCTTATAGAAGAGTTACTAACTTAGCTTCAAGATATAATGTTGGAGAAATTATTAAATTTAAAGTTATTGACTTTAATAATGAAAAAAGTAGATTGTCTTTAAGTGCAAAGGCTTTATTGGATGACGTATGGGAAAAGATTGAAGAAAGCTATAATGTTGGTGATGTAGTAAAAGGTAAAGTTATAAATGTTCAGGAATATGGAATTTTCGTTGAAATTCAGGAAGGAATTGAAGTATTTATACATAAAAATGAATTTTCATGGGATAAGAATGAACATGTGGAATATAAGTTAGGTGACGAAGTAGAATTTAAGGTAATACATGTTGATAAAGCTGGAAAGAAAATAGGAGGAAGTATAAAGCAGTTAACAATTTCTCCTTGGAAGGAAGCGGCTGAGCAATATAAAGTAGGAAATAAAGTTGTTGTACCTATAACAAGTATTCAGGAAAATTTTGTTTTAGTAAAATTAACAGATAGATTTGATGGAATAATACCTAAAAAAGAACTTACAGAAGAATTTTTGAAGGATATTTCAGAGAAATTTTCTGTGGGAGATGAAGTGGAAGCTATAGTAACAGATTTAAATGAAAAGAAAAAGTCAATAATTCTTTCAGTTAAAAAAATACAGGAAATAGAAGAAAGTAAAGAAATGGAAGAATTAATGAAAAAATATGGAGTATAATTCAGGCTTTAAATTTTGAAATATATTTATTCTCTTGAAAAGAGCAGCTTAAAATAGCTGTGATTTGAGAGGGATTTTTTTTGAAATAATTATTTGATATTTTTTGGCATATTAAATAAAAAATAAACATAAATTTTCCATTAATGTGATATAATAATATGGTAGTTGGTGGTAGAAAGAGGAAAGGGGTAAAATGGATATAATAAAGAAATATTATGAAAAATTTAGGAGTTTAAATCCTAAAAATACGGAAATAAAATTACTGGTAATTATTTTAATGGTAGGATTGTTTTTATTTAGAGGAATACATGAATTTGAATTTTCATGGGAACTTGTTATTTCATTAGTTGTGCTTGTATTTTCAATGACGTGTCATGAGGTGGCACATGGATATGTTGCCTATAAGTTTGGAGATGATACAGCAAAAAGGGAAGGAAGGATAACATTAAATCCTTTGAAGCATTTGGATTTGACAGGAATGATACTTCCGATTATGCTGCTGTTAAGTGGCTCAGGCTTTTTAATAGGTTGGGCAAAACCGGTACCCGTGAATTTTTCAAGATTAAAACCTAACAGACTTGGATTATTCTGTGTTTCAATAGCAGGAATTACAGTAAATTTCATATTTGCAGCCATAGCACTGATAATTATAAGAGTATTTGGAAGAAACTTTGATATTAATGGACTAGTAATGACAGCACTGTTGAGTATGTATATTATAAATCTGGCATTAGGATTGTTTAATCTTATTCCTGTGACACCACTTGACGGAGGAAGAATTATTTATTCAATAGCTGGGACAAAGGTAAGGGAATTCTATAATCAGATTGAAAAATATGGAATTTTAATAATTCTGTTTCTGGCGTATATAGGATTTGTATCAGATTATCTTTCAGTAGTACTTTCATTTTTTTTAAGTCTGACAGGAATAAATATAGGACTTGGATTATAAAATAAAAAATAGGAGTGAGGGAAATGAAAAAAAGAATATTGTCTATAATTTTGTTTTTGGTAGTAAGTTTAGGAGTAGAAGCTGTTACGAGGAAGGAACTGACACAGGAAGTACTTTCAAAGATAGGTATAAAACAGGAAATAATTGATGAGACGATAAAACTTGATGAGAAATTTGCAGGAAAATCGATTTTTAATATGGATGAGGATGAATTAGATGCAAGAATAAAAATGATGGAAGAAATTTTGGAAAAGGATGACAGAAATTTCGATCTTAATGATGAGCTTTTTACAATATATATCTTAAGTGAAAAGAAGGATTATGAAAAGGCAAAACAATATCTTGAAAAAAGTGATAAGTATAATGACAAGTTCAGTTCTTATTTTAATAATATAGTGTATAATAGG
The DNA here is from genome assembly GCA_937925095.1 of uncultured Leptotrichia sp. Taxonomy (GTDB): domain Bacteria; phylum Fusobacteriota; class Fusobacteriia; order Fusobacteriales; family Leptotrichiaceae; genus Leptotrichia_A. Next base: position 46,663 of record CALEXX010000021.1, on the reverse strand, counting down.
AAAGTAGGAAAAAAGAAAGAGGCTGAAAAAATTTATAATAAACTTAGAAAAGAATTTAAAGATAAACCTCTTATAGATTTAGCTGATATATTTTTAGAGGCTATGGCTGGAGATGATGAAGATGACAGTCTTTCAGTAATGGATGAAAATTTTCTTGAAAATAACTTCTATCTGAATAATCCTATTGAAAATCCTGAAATCAGCGATCATCCTTTAGATAATATTTCAAAAACTTCTGAAAAGGATCCTGCAGATGATAAGGAAGATTATGAAGAATATAAAAAAATGATAAAGGAATTGACTAAAGTATCCATTGAAAGAACGAAAAAGCAGAAGGAAGAAATTGAAAAAATGAAAGGAATAGTCGCTTATTTTAGTAATGATGAAAAACAGAGGGAATTTAATATAAGTGATGATATTGTCAGAGGATTTGAACTGCAATACCGTACACAGGAAATGTCAGATATAGGAATAAAAGAAGGAGCTGAAAAGGCAGTTCAATATTATCTGGAAAATGTAGTTACTGATACTGCCACTGAAGATGCAATACGTTATAATAAAGACGATGAAGAAGCATTGTATTTTTCAGCAATGTATCTGATTTCCATGACAGGAGATGAAAAGAAAATAGATAAGTACTCTAAACAGATGGAAAATACAAGAAACATGAGAATACTGCAAAAATATTATGGAAAAGAGGAAAGTAAAAAAACTCCGGAAAATACCTCAAAAGGAAAAAATAAAAAGGAATCTAAGAAAAAAAGGGGTAAATAAATATTGAAAACAGTAGAAAAAGAAACAGTTATTGAATTTGAAGAAAAAAAATCAAAATTTATAGGATATATAAAACCTGTTTCCACTGTGGAAGAAGCCGAGAAATTTATAGCTTCAATAAGGGAAATGCATCCAAATGCAACACATAATGTTCCCCTTTACAGAGTTGTAGAAGAAGGCCAGGAATATTTTAAATATAATGATGATGGTGAACCGACAAATACAGCAGGAAAACCGATGGCTGAAATACTTAATATTCTTGATGTGTATAATGTGGCAATTGTGGCTACGAGATATTTTGGAGGTATTAAACTTGGAGCAGGTGGACTTATACGAAATTATGCAAAGACAGCAAAAATTGCAGTAAATGAAGCAGGGATAGTTGAGTATAAGGAAAAATCCTTATTTATAATTGATTATGATTATGAATATACTGGAGAAGTTGAAAGCTTTCTGAATATGTATAACAAGGAATTTGAAATTGAAATTGTTGAAAAAAACTATTCCAGCAGGGTAACAATGAAAATAAAGGCGGATAGTGAAATTGAAGAAAAATTGAATGAAATGAATAAACTGATTGTAATAAAATTATAGCAGTACAGGAAAATATTGAATTATGAAAAATAAGGAGGAAAAATGAAACAGGTAGTGGCAATTGTTGGAAGACCTAATGTCGGGAAATCAACACTGTTTAATAAATTAATAGGTGACAGACTTTCCATAGTAAAAAATGAACCTGGTGTTACGAGGGACAGACTTTATCGTGAAATGGAATGGTCAGGAAAAGAGTTCCTATTAGTGGATACAGGAGGACTTGAGCCTAAAACAGATGATTTTATGATGAATAAAATAAAGGAACAGGCACAGGTGGCAATAGATGAAGCAGACGTTGTAATATTTCTGGTAGATGGGAAAGCAGGAATAACAGGACTCGATGAAGATGTTGCAAATGTACTTAGAAAAAAAGATAAAAAAGTAGTAGTGGCTGTCAACAAAATTGATAATTATATGAGGGATCAGGAAAATATACTGGAATTTTATGCTTTAGGATTTGAAGACGTAATAGGAATTTCCGGGGAACATAAGATAAACTTGGGAGACTTACTTGATGCAGTAATTTCAAAATTTGACAGGAAAAAGGAAAAAAGTAGGGAAGAAGGGTTGAAAATAGCAGTTCTTGGAAGACCAAACGCAGGGAAATCTTCACTTGTGAATAAGCTTTTAAATGAAGAAAGATCCATTGTAAGTGATATTGCGGGAACAACAAGGGATTCTATAGATTCTTCACTTAAGTATGATGGAGAAACTTACACTCTTATAGATACAGCAGGAATAAGAAAACAGTCAAAAATAGAAGACTCGATAGAATATTACAGTGTATTAAGGGCAGTAAAATCAATAAAAAGGGCAGATGTATGTGTCCTTATGCTTGATGCGACTGAGCTTTTAACTGAACAGGATAAGAGGGTGGCAGGATTAATATATGAAGAAAGAAAGCCTATTATAATTGCTATAAATAAATGGGATCTTATAGAAAAAGATAATACAAGCGTAAAGAAATTTACTGAGCTTGTAAAGGCTGACCTTCCATTCCTGAGCTATGCTCCAATAATAACTATTTCAGCATTAACAGGAAAAAGAACAATAAATATACTTGAACAGGCTAAATTTATAAATGAAGAATATCATAAGAAAATTACAACAGGACTTCTGAATCAGATTTTATCAGAAATGATAGCACAGAATCCGGTTCCAACAAGAAAGGGAAGAGCTGTGAAAATAAATTATGCAACACAGGTAGGCGAAGCTCCTCCAAGATTTGTATTCTTCTCAAATAATCCAGAACTGATACACTTTTCATATCAGAGATATATTGAAAATAAGCTGAGGGAATATTTTGGATTTGAAGGATGTCCGATAGATATAGTGTTTAATAAGAAAAATGAAGGTTATTAATTGTAGGAGCAGTCATGAAAATTTATAATGAAGAAAAGATAAAAAAGATAAGAAATATACTAATTGTAAATGTTTTAGCCCTAATTTCCATACTTTTATTTTTTCAGGTTTACAGTTATTTTGTAAAACCGCTAAAATTAGTAATAAGTACAATTTTCCCGTTTATACTTTCGTTTGTTATAGTTTATTCACTTATGCCTTTTATAGATATGCTAAGTGAAAAGCAAAAAAATTCCTCACTCACAGTGAATGGGAAAAAAAGTAAAAAATTGAATAGAAATCTTGCTATTTTAATAGTTCTGATAATATTTTTTTCAATTTTTATATATATTGTTCTTGCATTTATTCCGATAGTTGCAAAACAGTTATCGAGCCTGATTGAGTTTTTTCTGAAAAATCAGGATAAAATGCAGAAGGATATGTTTGCTTTTCTGGAATCAAATAACATTGATTTAAAGGATACTATAATAAATTCCAAAGAAGTAATAATAAACAATACGCTGAAGGTTTTAAATTCAAGTTTTTCAGTGTTAAATAGTATGTTCAGTTTACTTTTTATGACACCTATTTTTACAATAATGCTTATATTCAGTTATGACAGTATTGAAAAAAAGGTTGAAGAAAAGCTTACAGACTATGGACTTAGAGACTGGATAGGATTAATAAAGGATATGAATAAGTCAATAGGTGACTATATAATAGTAACAATGAAGGACAGTATGATTGTAGGTATATGTTCCTACATAATATTTTTCTTTTTGAAACTTGAGTATAGTTCGTTATTTGCACTTATAATAGGAATAGGAAACGTTATTCCGTTTATAGGACCGTTTATAGGACTGATACCGGTAATAATGTATGCCATGACAAAGTCTTTCAGGCTTACAATAATGATAATAGTGTGCATAACTATACTTCAGACTATTGAAGCAAATATAATAAAACCATGGCTTACAAGAGCTTCCCTTAAAATTCATCCAATTACAACCCTGCTTGTAGTTCTTATAGGAGGAGCATTGTTTGGAATAGGAGGAGCCTTTATTGCGATTCCTGTATATATAATTCTGAAATCGGTTTGGATCTTTTGTGAGAATAAATATTTTTCAGGATTAAAACAATTAAAATAAAGAAAATGTAGTTTTGTACTAACCCCAAAAAGTTGGACACAAGATTGGAGGTGCAGTACATTTCAATTTATAATATAAAAAATTTACAAATGTTGAAAATCTTAAAAAAATGTGGTATAAATAAAAAAAGAACATAACGTTATACAAATATCAGATTTTTAAAAGTTAAAAAATAAAGATATCTGTATAAATTTTGGAGAGGAGAAATTCATGAACAATTGCGACAAGGGAGAAGCGGAAGTAAAAGGATGTCTTTATTTTACAATATCAAAGTTATTCAGAATAGTAAATAAGGTTGCTGAGGAATCTTTCAGTAAAATGGACATATGTCCTACACATGGTTTTCTGATGGTATTATTACAGGAAGATGAAGAAGGGCTGTCAGTTAATAAAATATCAGAAACACTTACAATAGCGCCTTCTACTGTTACGAGATTTGTTGACAAACTTGTATCAAAGGGATATGTGGAGAGGATAAAAGTTGGAAAACAGTCATTTACTAAAATAACAAAAGAAGGTAAGAAAATTATGCCTGAAGTGTATGCCTGCTGGGGAGATATTTTCAAGAAAGTTGAATCAATGGCAGGAGAAAAAGAATACATGAATAATGTGGCAAAAGTTATTACAGAATTTGCAGAGTTAATGGAAGAAAATCAGAAAAATTTATAATTTTTAGAAGGAAGAGACAGATGTTAAAAAAGAAAGTATATTTTTCACCTTATATAACTATTTTAACGTCCTTTTTTATAGTAATATTAATAGGAGGTGGAATTCTTTCTTTACCTTTTGTTACAATAAGTGGAAAAGGGACAAAATTAATAGAAGGAATATTTACTGCAACTTCGGCAGTTTGTGTAACAGGGCTTACAGTAAATGATGTAAGCACTACTTATAATTTAATTGGTAAAACGATAATACTGATTTTAATTCAATTAGGAGGAATAGGTCTTATTACATTTTCCTCCCTTTTAATATTACTGGTTTCAAAGGAAATCAGCTATTATACTAAGAAAGTCGTGCAGGAAGATATAAACGCTGAAACAGTATTTAATATACATAAATATATAAAAAAGGTAATTATTACAGTTTTATTGATAGAATTAATAGGAGCAGTCATATTATTTTTTGAATTTATCAAAAAATTTAAAATTTCAGAGGCAATCTATTATTCTGTATTTCATTCGGTTTCAGCATTTTGTAATGCAGGCTTTTCTTTATTTTCAGATAATTTAGAGTCCTTTAAGGGAAGTGTGATAATAAATACAGCAGTTCCTATACTTATAATAGTTGGAGGACTGGGTTTTTCCACTGTAATTAATGTTTATAGATATTTAAGAAAAGAAGATAAGAGAATTACTACCACTTCAAAGATAGTATTAAAGGTAACTGCGGGATTTGTTATTTTTGGAGCATTTTTTATATTTATTTTTGAATATGCTAATGTAAAAACCATGGGAAATTATACATTTATAGAAAAAATCGGAGCGTCATTTTTTCAAAGTGTAACTGCCAGAACAGCAGGATTTAATACTATGTCACTTGCCGGAATGAAGGAAATTACAGCACTTTCATTTGTTTTTCTGATGTTTATCGGAGCCTCTCCTGGATCAACAGGAGGAGGAATAAAAACAACTACATTTGGCCTAATTGTTTTAGGAGTGATAACAATAATTAAAAATAAGGAATACATAGAATATAATGGAAGGAAAATAAGCTGGACAAACTTTAACAGAGCGGTTTCAATAGTTTTTATATCAATATGTTATATAATAGTTGTTTTATTTTTACTTATATTGTTAGAACCGGATGTAAATGTTATAAATCTGTTATTTGAACTAGTTTCAGCATTTGGAACAGCAGGAGTGACAAGAAACTTGACTCCTTATCTTGGGGATATGTCGAAAATTTTACTAATAATTACTATGTTTATTGGTAGGGTCGGTCCCTTGACAATAGTGTCAGCATTATCATTGAAAAAGATAAAATCAGGAAAATATAAATATCCTGAGGAAAATATACTAATAGGATGATTTTAGAAAGGAATATAAAAAATGGAAGGATATCTTGTTATCGGTATAGGACGTTTTGGGAAAAGTGTTGCAAGAACACTGTATGAAAATAATAAAACAGTTTTAGCTATTGATGAAAATGAGGAAGTTATACAGCATATTATTGATAATCAGATTGTGGGTAATGCTGTTGTTTTAAATGCAACTGATGAAAATGCCCTGAAAAAAGTGATTAATAATGATTTTGATACTGCTTTTGTGTGTATTGGAACAGATATACAGTCCAGTATTTTAATAACTGTCACTTTAAAAGAACTTGGCATAAAAAAAATTATATGTAAAGCCAGAACTGAAAAGCAGGGAAAGGTTTTAGAAAAAATAGGTGCAGATATGGTTGTTTACCCGGAAAGGGAAATGGGAGAAACTTTAGCAAAGAAAATTATGAATCCTAAACTGACAGATTACTTTAAATTTTCTGAAGAATACAATATTTTTGAATTTGAAGTTCCGGAAGAATTTATAGGAAAAAATTTGAAGGAACTGGATTTACGTAACAAATATGAAATGAATATCATAGGAATAAAACAAGGAAAAGAACATATGAATATAAGTCCTAATTCTGAAACTGTAATAGAAAAGGGAAATATATTATTAGTAATAACAAATAATAAAAATGACATTAATTTGTTTGAAAATTAATAAAACCAGTTGACAAAAAATACGTAATTCTATATAATTAACATATGAACAATCGCTCATATGTTATAAAAAACTATAATATACAACAGAGAGGTGAAAAATGAAAAAAGAAACACTAGTTTGCGAATGTACTGTTATACATCAGGAGGTAATTGATAAAATAAAATTACCTGAGGAAGAACTTTTATATGATTTAGGTGATTTCTTTAAAATATTAGGAGATAGTACAAGAATCAAAATATTGAGCGCTCTATTCCAGTCTGAAATGTGCGTATGTGATATTGCTGCTTTACTTGGAATGACGCAATCAGCTATTTCTCATCAGTTGAGGGTGCTTAAACAGGGAAGGCTTGTAAAACATAGAAAAAAAGGAAAGGTTGTCTATTACTCGTTAGATGATGACCATATTAAGCACATTGTAGATCAGGGGTTGACTCATATATCTGAAAAGAGATAATCAGTTAAATTAATAAAATTGTAGAATTTATATGGCTTTTATCATGGATTAGAATTATTATGTATTTAGGAATTATGTATTTATGTCGAAGGGGATAAAAATGAAAAGCGAAAGTAACCAAATAATTTTATCTATAAAAGGTCTGCAATGTGCAAACTGTGCAGCAAAAATAGAGAAAAAAATAAATGATATTAATGAAATAGAAGAGGCAAATCTTGACTTTATTGGTGAAAAAATACTTATTAAAACAAGTGAAACAAATGAAATTAAATTAATAGACACGATTCAAAAAATAGCAGACAGTATTGAAGATGGAGTAACTGTTTCTTCAAGAAGGAAAGCTGATAACAAAGAAGTTCATGGACATGCAGATGCACATGCACATTCTAATAATCATGGTGGGGAAGTTACAAGAATAATAAAACTACTTATAGTTGGTGGAATATTTTTCTGCCTTGCCCTTATGTTGCCTTTACCTTTTAAATACAGGGGAGTAAGAATGAGATTATATCTTCTGAGCTATATAATAGTTGGAGGAGATGTACTTTTAAAGGCTTTTAAAAATATAAAAAGAGGAAGAATTTTTGACGAAAACTTTTTAATGAGTATTGCTACAATAGGTGCATTTGTTGTGGGAGAGTATCCTGAAGCTGTGGCGGTAATGCTTTTCTACCAGTTGGGAGAAATGTTTCAGGGAATAGCAGTAAATAGATCGAGAAAGTCGATTTCTGAGCTGATGGATATTAGACCTGATTTTGCAAATTTAAAAATAGGAGACAAAATAGAAAAGGTTTTACCTGAGGATGTAAAACCAGGAGATATTATAATTGTAAAACCGGGGGAAAAAGTTCCACTGGATGGGGAAATTGTAAGTGGGTATTCGACTTTTGATACATCTGCCTTGACAGGTGAATCACTTCCGCGTGAAATGGGGGAAGGAAGCCAAATTTTGAGCGGATACATTAATAAGACAGGACTTATCAATGTAAAAGTGACTAAAATATTTTCTGAATCAACAGTTTCTAAAATATTGGATCTGGTTCAGAATGCAAGCAGTAAAAAATCTAAAACAGAAAATTTTATAACAAAGTTTGCAAGTTATTATACTCCGGTGGTTGTTATCATTGCTGTGTTAATTTCTATTGTTCCACCGTTATTTATAAGAGGTGCAGTTTTTTCCGATTATTCAGAATGGATATATAAAGGTCTTGTATTTCTAGTTTTATCATGTCCATGTGCCCTTGTAATCTCCATACCGTTAGGTTTCTTTGGTGGAATTGGTGGAGCTTCAAAACATGGGATATTAATTAAAGGTGGGAATTATCTGGAAGCCTTGAATAAAGTAAGTACAGTAGTTATGGATAAAACAGGAACATTGACTAAAGGAATATTTAAGGTTACAGAAATTAATGTGTCTGACTCTAAATGGTCAAAGGATGAACTTCTGAAGTATACAGCTTATGCAGAAAGCTTTTCAAATCATCCTATTGCTTGCTCAATAGTTGAAGAATATGAAAGAAATTATGAAAAAATAAATAAGGCTTTAATTTCTGATTTTGAGGAAATTTCAGGATATGGAATAAAAGTTATCGCTGATGGAAGAAAAATAACAGCCGGAAATGCCAAACTTATGAATAAGGAAAATATCAGTTTTACAGAAAGTGAAGAAGCAGGTACGGTTATTTATGTTGCAGCTGACGGAAAATATATTGGAAATATACTGATTGCCGATGAGATAAAGGAAGATTCCATGAAGGCAGTGGAAGAAATGAAGAAAAATGGTGTAAAAGAAGTTGTAATGCTGACAGGGGATACAAGAAAAATTGGAGAAAGTATAGCAGAGAAACTGCATATAGACAAAGTATTTACAGAATTACTTCCTGATCAGAAGGTACAAAAGCTTGAAGAACTTTTTATGCAAAAATCAGAAAATGAAAAAATTATATTTGTAGGTGACGGAATAAATGATGCTCCTGTTCTGGCAAGAGCTGATATAGGAGTTGCTATGGGAGGAGTTGGAAGTGATGCGGCAATAGAAGCTGCAGATGTGGTAATAATGAATGATGAACCTTCTAAAATAGTAACTGCAATGAAAATAGCAAAAAGAACCCGTACAATAGTGTGGCAGAATATAATAATTGCATTAGGAGTTAAGTTTATAGTACTTGCACTCGGAATTGGAGGACATGCAACAATGTGGGAGGCAGTTTTTGCAGATGTTGGTGTTGCTCTGCTTGCAATTTTAAATGCCATGAGAGTTATGAAAGGAAAATTTTAAATATAGAATAAATTTTAAAAATATTTGTGAAATGAAGTTTTAGAATGAAATAATTTTAAATGGGGAGCAGAAAACTGTCTCAAGATAGAAAAAATAAAGTGTATGAAAAAATATAAAAAACATTTTCATATTAATTTTTAAGTTTTTCTTGTCAGACAGCCACTGCTCCTATTTTTGAAAATGAATAAAATAGGAAAAATTGTGAATATATTTCAAATAATTAGTAAAAAAATATCTCATAATCGAAAAAATGTGCTATAATTTATAATAATGAAAAATTATTGAAAATAAAATTGGAGATATGGAATGACAAAAATTGCCGGAAATTTTAAGCAGAATCTTCTTTCTCAAGGGGAGATGCAGAAAAAAATAAAGGAATTGCAGGAAAGCGGAAAAAAAGTAGTTTTTACAAATGGAGTGTTTGATATACTTCATGTTGGACATCTTACCTATCTTGAGGAAGCGAGATATTTGGGAGATGTTCTTGTAGTAGGAGTAAATAGTGACAGTTCCGTAAAAACAAATAAGGGAGATAAGAGGCCTATAAATCCTGAAAAGTTTAGGGCTGAAATGCTTCTTGGATTAAAATTTGTTGATTTTACTGTAATATTTGATGAAAAGACTCCAGAAAATCTTCTGGATTTATTAAAGCCGGATATTCATGTAAAGGGCGGAGATTACAGAAAGGAAGATTTACCTGAAACAGAAATTGTGGAAAAAAATGGCGGAGAAGTAAAGATACTTTCCTTTGTTGACAATATATCCACAACAGAAATTATAAAAAAAATAATAAATGTATATTCTGAAAAATAAATAATAGAAATTTTAAAAAATTAGAAATGGGAAAAAATGAAGGAAAAAATATTAACATTTGAGGAAATAGACAGGTTAGCAGTTAAAATAGCCGGAAAAATGAAAAATGGAGGCTGTCTGGGACTCATAGGGGATCTGGGTACTGGAAAAACAACCTTTACAAAAAGGATATGTAAGGAATATAATATTCACGAGAATATAAAGAGCCCTACATTTACATATGTTATAGAATATACTTCAGGTGATGTGACAGTATATCATTTTGATGCGTACAGAATAATAAATTCTGAAGAAATATATGAAATAGGATTTGAAGATTATATAGGTGAAGAAAATGCTGTTGTCATTGTTGAATGGGCAGACAATATAATAGACGAAATGCCTGAACACACAGTATATATTGAAATAGCCTACAATGATGAAACAAGCAGGAAAATATCCATGTATAAATTAAAAAACGGAGAAAAAGAATATGTTGACTTTTGCAATAACAACGACAACTAAGCTCGCGGGAATTTCCCTACATAAAGATAACAGATTACTGGGAGAGATTAAAATCGAAGTTTCCAGAACTCATTCTACAACTATACTTGACCAGATTGACAGCCTGTTTGCATGGACAGGAGAAAAACTGGATAATGTAGAAAATGTTCTAGTTTCAATAGGGCCAGGTTCTTTTACAGGAGTTAGGATAGCAATATCAGTAGTAAAAGGAATGTTCTATGGAAGAAATGTAAACTTTTATCAGGTGAATGAGCTGGATTCCTTGGCTTATCAGGCATTTTACAGTTTAGATAGTAGTTTTTTATCACAGGATAATGGAAGCGATGAAAACAGTAAAATAGAAATATATTCCATGATAGATTCAGGGAAGGAAAAAATATATTGTGCAGCTTATGAAATGGAGGCTTCAAAAGAAAAACTTAAACAGGTTGAGGATTACGAAGTGATTAAGCTTGAAAAATTGCTGGAAAAACTGGATAATAAAAATAAAAAAATAGTAATTATTGGAGATGCAGGGATTAATTACAAGGAAAAAATTACAGGAACACTAAAAAATAAAGTATTGTTCCTGACAGATGACAGAATGAGAATATCAACTGCAACATTTGTACAAATATTTTTAAATAATATATTGGAAAAAAGTGATATTTTTCAGTTAAAGCCTGACTACTTGGAAAAATCTCAGGCGGAAAGGGATAAAAAATAATGGGTTTAAAAGATAGACTTGCAGCACCTAAAAAAGGATTTTTTGGGAAACTTAAGGAAGTGCTTTTAGGAAAGGCTATTGATGATGATCTGTATGAAGAACTGGAAGAGCTGTTAATCCAGTCTGATATAGGGATGAACATGACAATGCAGCTTGTGGAAGAGCTAGAAAAGCAAGTGAGCAAAAAGAAACTGAAAACATCTGAAGCTGTGTATGATCAGCTGAAGGAACTGCTGAAGGAAAAACTTATAAGTAATAATTCCTCTGATGAAAGTTCCGGAGTAAAGATAAAGGATGGAGAACTTAATATTATTCTTGTTGTGGGAGTAAATGGAGTTGGAAAGACAACTTCCATAGGAAAGATAGCAAATCAGCTTAAAAATAAAGGGAAAAAGGTTATAATAGGAGCTGGAGATACATTCAGGGCAGCTGCGATAGAGCAGATTGAAGAATGGGGGAAAAGAACAGGAATTGAAGTTGTAAAACAGGCTCAGGGAAGTGATCCTGCAGCAGTAATATTTGATGCCGTGAGTACTGCTAAAAATAGAAATTTTGATGTTGTAATACTTGATACAGCAGGAAGACTACATAATAAAAAAGATCTGATGAAGGAACTTGAAAAAATAAATAAAATAATAAGACAGCAGTCAGGTCAGGAAAACTTTGAGACATTGCTTGTTATTGATAGTACAACTGGTCAAAATGGATTGGAGCAGGCGAGGGTCTTCAATGAAATTGTGGAACTGACAGGAATAATCCTTACAAAATTTGATGGAACTGCAAAGGGAGGAATTATATTCCCAATATCTGAAGAACTCCAGAAGCCGATTAAGTTTATAGGAGTTGGAGAAGGAATAGAGGATTTGAAGGAATTCAATGTAAAAGAATTTGTGGAAGCAATGTTTGATTAGTATAGATAATTTATGGAATACATGCTTTATATGGAGGCAAAAATCCTGCAATAAATTTATTTTAAAAAAGTAACAAATTGATATTTAGAAATGGAGTGAATTTTAGTGGCAAACTTAACGGAAGAATTGAAAGAAAGAGCGAAAAAATTAGGGAAAACAATAATTCTACCTGAAACAGAAGATGAAAGGGTCCTTAGGGCAGCTGAAAAAGTTTTAGCTGAAGGAATTGCCAAAGTGGCACTTGTAGGAAACGAAAAAAAGATTAAGGAAGATGCAGAAAAACTGGGTGTTTCTCTAGAAGGAGCAATTATATACGACCCTGAAAACTGTGCTACAATAGATGAAATGGCAGAAATTTTAAGACAAAAAAGAGAGAAGAAAGGAATGACATTTGAAACTGCAAAGGCAACATTGCTTTCAGATCCAAGATTTTTTGGAGCAATGTTAGTTTACCAGGGAAGAGTAGACGGAATGGTTGCAGGGTCAAATTCACCTACAGCTCATGTTTTAAGATCTGCAATATTGACAATAGGGCCTAAACCTGGATTAAAAACAGTATCAAGCTCATTTATAATGGTAACAAAAACTCCAGAATTTGGAGATAATGGAACATTCATATATGCAGACGGAGGAGTTATACCTAATCCTACTGCTATGCAGCTTGCAGATATAGCAATTTCAAGTGCTGAAAAGGCAAGAAAAACAGTTGGAATGAAAGAACCGAAAGTAGCATTCCTGTCATTCTCTACAAAAGGAAGTGCAGATGGAGAATCTGTAACAAAAGTTAGGGAAGCTATAGAAATTTTAAAAGAAAGAAATGTAGATTTTGAATTTGATGGAGAATTCCAGCTTGATGCGGCAATTGTTCCTGAAGTGGCAAAATCTAAAGCACCTGGATCAAAAGTTGCAGGGCATGCAAATGTTCTTATATTCCCTGATTTAAATTCAGGAAATATTGGGTACAAGCTGACTCAGAGATTGGCAGGAGCTAAGGCATTAGGACCATTAATTCAAGGATTGGCAAGTCCTGTTCACGATCTTTCAAGAGGATGTAGTGTAGAAGATATAGTTGAAGTTGTTGCTATAACAGCTGTAGAATCAGACCAAAAATAAATTAAAATAGAAAGCATACAAACCAAGGAGGAAAAATGAAAATACTAGTAATTAACAGCGGAAGTTCATCTTTAAAATTTGAACTTATTGATATGACAAATGAAAAGACACTTGCTAAAGGGATTTGTGAAAGAGTGGGTATAGCTAACCCTATCTTTACATACAAAAATTTAGTAAAGGGAACAAAAATTGATAAACAGGAAGCGCCTATGGAAAATCATTCTATTGCTATAGACCTAGTTCTGAAAACATTACAGGATAAAGAAAATGGAGTAATATCAAATGTTGATGAAATTGATGCAATAGGACACAGAGTCGTTCATGGAGGAGAATATTATGACGATTCAGTAATTGTAGATGATGAAGTTATAAAAAATCTTGAAGATGTATCAGCACTTGCACCACTTCATAACCCAGCAAATATAATGGGAATAAGAGTTATGAAGGAACTTCTTCCAGACAAGAAAAATGTTGTAGTATTTGACACAGCTTTCCATCAGTCTATGCTTCCTGAAGCATATATGTATGCATTCCCATATGAAGACTATACTGAATTGAAAGTAAGAAAATATGGATTCCATGGAACTTCCCACAAGTATGTAAGTGAATTAGTAAGAGAAGTTTTAGGAAAAGAAGATAGCAAAATAATCGTTTGCCATTTAGGAAATGGAGCAAGTATATCAGCAGTAAAAAATGGAAAAGTTGTAGATACTTCAATGGGATTAACACCTCTTGCAGGAGTTATGATGGGAACAAGAACAGGAGATGCTGATCCTGCCGCTGCACTTTATGTAATGGAAAAAAGAGGTCTTTCTTTAAAGGAAATAGACACAAGAATGAATAAAAAATCAGGAATCTTAGGAATATTTGGAGAAAGTTCAGACTTCAGAGATCTGGAAACAGCAATGGAAGCTGGAAATGAAAGAGCTAAACTTGCTTATGATATGTTCTGCTACAGAGTTAAAATGTATATAGGTGCATATGCCGCTGCAATGGACGGAGTAGATGCCATAGCCTTTACAGGAGGAATAGGAGAAAATGGTAGTGACCCTAGACAGTCTATTTGTGAAGGATTAGGATATCTTGGAGTGGAATTTGACTCAGAAAAGAACAAAGAAAGAGTTTCAGGGACAGTTGAATTATCAAAACCTACTTCAAAAGTAAAAGTATATAAAGTTGAAACTAATGAAGAACTTGTAATAGCAAGAGATACTTATAGACTTACAAAGTAGTTTTAATAAGGATTAATACCTCTAAAAACTAAAAAAACAGATTGTAATAAAAAAACTTTAACATATTACTTGAAAATACTATAAAAATATGATATCATTATTTAAAACGACAAAAATTATTATCGGTAAAATTGATAGATAGAAAGGAGTCCGTAATGAAAAAAAATATACATCCTGAATATAAGTTTGTAGTATTTGAAGATACAAGTAATGGTGAAAAGTTTTTAGGAAAATCAACAAAGTATTCTAAAGAAACGACAACTTTTGAAGGACAGGAATATCCTGTAATAAAAGTTGCTACAAGTTCAACATCACACCCGTTCTATACAGGTAAATCTAAATTTGTTGATGAAACAGGAAGAGTTGATAAATTTAAGAAAAAATATAACTTATAATATTAATAAAAACAGAGTTGCTATTTTTAATAGTAGTAATCTCTGTTTTTTTTGAGAAAAAAGAATTATAAAATAATATATATACTGTGTATTTATGGGAAAACAGGAAAAGTAAATTAATGATAAAAATAATATTAATGAGTAACAAAAAATAATATATAAACTAATAATGAACGGAGTGATTATCAATGGCAGTTTTTGAATTAAAGCATCCGCTAATAGAGCATAAACTTACAAACTTAAGAAGCAAAAATACAGATACTAAGCTTTTCAGGGAAAGTCTTAATGAAATAGCAGGTTTAATGGTATATGAGGCAACAAAACATTTACCATTGAAGGAAATTGAAACTGAAACTCCTATTCAAAAAACTAGAACAAAAGTTCTTGATGAGCCTGTAACACTTGTTCCTATCCTTAGGGCAGGATTGGGAATGATAGACGGAATATTACAGCTTCTACCAAATGCAAAGGTAGGCCATCTTGGAGTATATAGAAATGAAGAAACTCTGGAACCTGTATATTATTATGCAAAAATGCCTGCAAATGTTGCTGAAAGTCAAGTATTTGTAGTTGATCCGATGCTTGCAACTGGTGGTTCAATGATTTACACACTTAATTATTTAAAGGATAAAGGTGTAAAAAATATTACAATGCTATGTATAATAGGAGCACCTGAAGGAATTAAAAAAGTTCTTGAAAAACATCCTGATGTGGATCTGTATATTGCCGCAATTGATGACGGACTTAATGAAAATGCCTATATTTATCCAGGTTTAGGAGATGCAGGAGATAGAATTTTTGGAACAAAATAAAAATTTAAAAAAAATGAAATATTTTGAAAATAAAGGTAGCAAAATATAAAAATTTGTAGTATAATATGAACAGTATTTCTAAATTATCTATAAATTATTATAGATAATATTTCTCATTTATTATTCATAAACAGGACGTCCGTTGAGGACGCCCTGTTTATATATAATATCTATTTATTTAATGGAATTTTTATAATTACTTCTGAACCTTTATCAGTAGAAGGAATAAATATTCCATATTCTTTTCCATAATAAAATTTAATTCTTTTAGCAACATTTTTAATACCGACACCGCCTGTCTTACTTTTTTTGAAGTTTTTAGATTTTTTAAATCCTATTCCGTTATCTTTAATTGAAATATTGATTGAGTTATCTTTTTTATACACATTGATTTTAATAATTCCATTTTCTGAAATATTTTTTATCCCATGATAGATGGAATTTTCCACAATAGGCTGAATAATAATTTTAGGAACTTCAACTGAAAGAAGCGTTTCATCTACATTGAAAAAATATGAAAGTTTATCTTCATATCTCTGTTTTTGTATGAATAAATATTCCTGAATATGCTTTATTTCATCTTTTAAAAAAATCATTTCATTTCCATTGCTAAGGGAAATCCTGAAGAAGTTTGCCAGTGCTTTTGTAATGGCAATGACTTTTTTCTTATCTTCAAATTCTGCCATCCAGATAATAGTATCAAGTGTATTGTATAAAAAATGTGGATTAATCTGGCTATGAAGGGCTTTTATTTCGTATTCCCTTAAATATTTGATTTTTTTAATCATTGTATTAAAGTGCTCAATCAGATTATTTATTTCATAGCCTGTATCTTCCTTAAGATGAAATTCACTTAAAGTATTTTCAAATTTTTGCATATGTTTTTCCAGCTTTATTAATGGTCTTAAAAATTTTGTTATTGCCATGAATGTAATAACTGAGGAAAAAATCAGAGAAACTAAAAAAATGGCAAGGACAATATGAGAAAAATTTCTTTTTAAAGTAATCAGATCATTCATATTAGCCAGGCTTTTCAAACTCCAGTTTGTGTTTTCTATATTTATTTTATATAAATATGTATCCTTTGATTTTATATTTTTTTCTGAAAACTTTTCAAGACATTTTTTGTTTATAAAACAGTTAACATCCCTATAATATATAATATTGTCTCTTTCATCAACTATAATGCTGTCACTCTGTTTTCCAAAAGCAAGAGAATTCAGGTATTTTTCCAGTATTTCATATTTTATGTCAAAAACTATAACTCCAAGATTTTCTCCATTTCTATTTTTAATATCCCGACTTATTGATAAAAACCAGAGAGCTGAATTCATAGTTGCAGGATTCTTTCTTATAGGGTTAAATACAGGTATGTCAGAATTATTTATAGCATCAATATACCATGGTTCCTTCATCATATCAGTAGATATGTTCATATTATTTGTTTTATCACTGGACACAATGTTGCCGTTTTTTCCTATAACGGTAATATTTTTAATTCCTTTATTATTATCTAAAATAAAAGAAACCATTTTTTCAACACTTTGTCGGGAATTTTCATTTCCTGTTGTAAGAAAACTTTTAATATCAGTGTCTACTGATAGGAGATTAATTATATTTTTTAGTTTATCTACGTACAATGCAATATAACGGGTTGTAGTAATTACATTTTCATTAGTATATTCTATTTCCTTATTCATTATAATATATTTTGAAGTATAGTAAAAAATACTACTCAGAAAAAGGACAAACAGAAAATTTCCAATCAGATAATAAAAAATTATTTGCAGCAGCATTGAATTTTTCATTGATTTTTTGAATTTCATAATTTCTCCAATACACTTTTTTTGAATTCTTTAGGTGTCATTCCAAAAGTTTTCTTGAATTTTGAATTAAAGTAGTTAAAATTTTCAATTCCGACAAGTTCTGCAATTTCATAGTTTTTCAAACCAGTTGTCAGAAGAAGAAGTTTTGCCTTTTCCATTCGTATGTTGTTCAGATAGTCCTGAAAAGGAATACCAAACAAATTTTTAAACAGGGAACTTAAATATCCTGAAGATAAGTCCATTTCATCAGCAAGTGAACTTAAGCTGAAGGAGACTTCACTATATTTTTCTTCCATTTTTTTAATTATCATATCTTTATATTTCTTATTTGAAACATCTTTATCAGAATCTTCTGAATGATTAATCTTATCAATAATTTTTCTGGCTTCATTGTATTTTTTATCTTCTTCAAGACTGTAAATCAGCTTTGAAATTATTTCGTTTATATCAGATTTAGAAACAGGTTTTAAGATGTAATCTTCGACACCTATTTTTAAGGCTTTCTGAGCATATTCAAAATAATCATATCCTGATATGATGGCTATTTTTACATCGTGTTTTATTTCTTTCATTTCCTGAGCCAGAGTAAGTCCATCTTTAAAAGGAATATTTATATCAAGTAAGACCAGATCAGGCAGCACATCGGAAAAAGTCTTAAAGGCAGAATTACCATCTTCTGCCTCATATATGTCATTTATTTTATATTTTTCAAAATCAATGAAGGTTTTTATTCCTCTTCTTATTATAGGTTCATCATCAACTATTAGAATGCTGTACATCTATTTAACAGCTCCCTTAATTTGAGCAGCATTCATAT
Source organism: uncultured Leptotrichia sp. (assembly GCA_937925095.1). Classification (GTDB taxonomy): domain Bacteria; phylum Fusobacteriota; class Fusobacteriia; order Fusobacteriales; family Leptotrichiaceae; genus Leptotrichia_A. The sequence continues at coordinate 28,234 of CALEXX010000021.1, read as the reverse complement.
GTCCCTGAGATGTACTTATAATATTTAAATTACTGTCAAGAATAATATTTGAAGGATATCCCAGGATTTTTGCCCTTTTTATGACAGTTCCCTTTTCATCCAGAAGAACTGTGATATTTTTGTAGTTAAGCCCTTTATACCATTGAATAAATTTATCAGTTGGTTTTTCCCCTTTAAGCCCAGGAGAAACAATAGTTATAACTGTAAAATTTTTGTTTTTGTCTGCACTTAAAGAATTTATTTCATTTAAGCCGGAAAGACATATTGGACACCATGAAGCCCACACTTTAATATATACCTTTTTTCCTTTGTATTTGTCAAGGGAAACAGGTTTATTATTTATATCTTTTAACTGAACTCCCTGAAGATTACCATTTCCAAAGGCAGTTATACTGAAACCTAACATGATTGCAATTATGGCAATTAATTTTTTCATAAAAATACACCCTTTCTTTGTTATATTATTAATTATTTCAATATTTGATGAGACAGTTAAAATTTTCCAAGAATAAGCATAATTCCCATGAAAATAATAAGAAATCCACCAAAGATTTTAAAATATTCTGTATATTTATTCAGTACACGTACTTTTTTCAGTAATTCCTGAGAGAAAAAGGAAAAAAGTACAAATGGAGTTGAAAGTCCTAAAACGTAAATAAACATCATTAATCCTCCATATATTGCAGAACCTTCATTTCCAGCTAAAGTAAGTACCGAAGCAAGTATAGGGCCTATACACGGAGTCCATCCCAGGCTGAATGTCAGCCCTAGAAGAAAAGCCTGTAAGGAAGAGTTTTTCCCTATAAGATTAAATTTTAAGGCTTTATTCTTTTCCAGAAAATCAAATTTTAGTATGCCTGTCTGATGAAAACCAAGTATTATTACAATAATACCTGCTATAATTTTTATAGTTTTATTGAAAAATATTCCTGTAAGCAGGCTGAAGCTGAAACCTATACTTACAAAAGTAAGTGAAAGCCCTAATATAAAAAGAAATGTATTAAGTATAGTTTTCTTTCCTTTGCTTAGTATTCCCAAATATACAGGAACGATTGGAAGTATGCATGGAGAGAGGAAACTTGCCACTCCTCCAAGAAAAACACTTCCTATTAAAAGGTGCTGATTAGTCATTATTTTCTCCTCTTCTTTTATTTAACTAAATTTATCAAATATCCATAATTTTCCTTTTCCATATCCTTTAAAGGAATAAATCTTATGGATGCGCTGTTTATACAATATCTAAGTCCACCTTTGTCTTTAGGTCCGTCATCGAAAACATGACCAAGGTGAGCTTTTCCACTTCGGCTTAGAACTTCTGTCCTGATCATATTGAAACTTGTATCATTTTCATAAGTAACAACATCTTTTACAATAGGTTTTGTAAAGCTTGGCCATCCGCAACCTGAATCATACTTATCCTTTGAAGAAAATAAAGGCTCTCCTGTTGTAACATCCACATAAATTCCTGCTTCGTGATTATCCCAGTATTCATTTGTAAATGAATGTTCAGTGTTTTTTTTCTGTGTAACACTGTACTGTAATGGAGTCAGACGTTTTTTCAGTTCTTCATCACTTGGTTTCGGATAGTCTTTAGGATCTATGATAACTTCATCAGCCTTGTCAAGATTTATATGGCAGTATCCGTTTGGATTTTTTTTCAGATAGTCCTGATGATAGTCCTCAGCAAGAATGTAATTTTTAAGAGGTTCAACCTCTACCTGAATTTTATCTGTATATTTTTTCTGCTGTTCTGAAATTTCCTGCAGGATAATTTCCCTATCCTTAGGATTTGTGTAGTAAATTCCTGTACGGTACTGTCTTCCCCTGTCATTTCCCTGCTGGTTTATACTAGTGGGATCTATTACCTGAAAGTAATATTTAAGCAGTCTGCTAAGTGAAATTTTATTTGAATCGTATTTTACATGGACAGTTTCTACGTGATCAGTTGAAGCAACGATATTATAGCTGGTTTTATCAGTTTTACCATTTGCATAGCCGACTGTAGCATCCTTAACTCCAGCTATCCTTTCCATATATGCTTCAATTCCCCAGAAACATCCTCCTGCAAGATATATTTCCTTAATGCTTTCCTCTGCTCCTGATTGCATTGACATTTTCTTTTCTGTTTTGTTTTCGGATTTTATTTTTTTTCCAGTATTTCCATTTTTACTGAGCAATATAGCAGAAAATACTGTTAAAGATAAAATCAGAAATAATAATAAACCTTTGTATTTCATAATACCATCTCCTGAATTTATATTAAAAGATTTTTTGTACTTACAAAGATATTATATCCCAAAATAATATAAAAAGAAATAGGATATAATAATATTTTTCTATAATTTTATAAGAAATGGAAAAAATTTGCAGATAAATTCGAAGTTAGAATTTTGAATAAAAAAAGGCTGTCTCAAAAAAAATTGAAAAATGATGTAAAACTATATTTATGAATTATTTATAATTTCCATATTTTTAATCTTTGAGATAGCCCCATTTCTAATCAATTTATTATTTTCTTCTTCCAAGTATTCTTAATATATATAAGAATAAGTTTACAAAATCCAAATATAAAGCTAATGCTCCGTGTATCTCGATTTTATCAAGTATACCTGCATCTTCATGAAGTGCATACGATATTACATTATTTTTTATTCTGTTTACATCATATGCAATAAATACTATAAATACTGCAACTCCTAACATTGAAGATATCCACATTAATCCATCACTTTGAATAAAGAAGTTAATTGCTCCCATTATTATTAATGCTATTAAACCAACTATTAATATAGAACGGTATTTACTTAAATCTTCTTTAGTTACATATCCATATATTGCAAGTACAGTAAATAGGACAACTGTTCCTGTAAATGCTGCAATAATTGCATATGGATCGTAAATAGCTCCTATTGCTGAAAGAGTAATTCCAGTAAGCACTGAATAAACAAGGAATATCATTTTCAACACACTTGCACTTGCCTTATAAGTTAAAGCAGTAAATGCTATTACAGCTACAAATTCCAGTACAAATGCAACCGGTACTACAAGAAAAGGAATCGTCCCATTTGAGAGCCCTATTAAAGTAAAGTATCCTGTCAATCCTGATATTAAAAGTCCTAAAACCATCCACAATATACTTCCTCTTACTTTTGATGCTGCCACTTTTTCAACTTCTTCATAAGTAAGATATCTGTTTTCAGAATGACCATAATTATTTAATTCGTCAAAATCATTATAATCATCATAATTCATAAAATATCACCTCATTTTTTATATATTTTTTACATTTAGAAATACTATGACTAATTTTTTACTAAAACATTAGTTATTACTATTTTTTAAAAGGAACTTTTGATTCTTCAAGTAAAGTTTTTACTATTTCATCAACAGTCATATTTAAACTTTCCTGTGAACCAAATCTTCTTACATTCACTTCATTGTTTTCAACTTCATTTTTTCCTATGATAAGCTGTACAGGAATCTTCTGATCTCCGTTTGCTTCTCTTATTTTATATCCTATTTTTTCATCTCTTGTATCTATTTCTGTTCTTATTCCTTCATTTTGAAGTCTTTCATAAAGTTTTTCCGCAAAAGGAACCTGTTCTTTAGAAATTGTAAGAATTCTTACTTGTACAGGTGCAAGCCATGTTGGGAAAGCTCCTGCGTAGTGTTCTATCAATATTCCTATAAATCTTTCCAAACTTCCATACATTGCTCTATGAATCATAACCGGCTCATGTTTTTCTCCGTCAGCACCGATATAGCTCATTTCAAATCTTGTAGGAAGATTGAAATCCAGCTGAATTGTTCCACATTGCCATATTCTTCCAATTGAATCCTTCATTTTGAAATCAATTTTAGGTCCGTAGAATGCTCCGTCACCAGGATTCAGTTTATATTCAATTCCTTTGTGTTCCAAAGCTGACTTAAGATTAGATTCCGCCATTTCCCATATTTCATCTGAACCTATTGCCTTATCAGGTTTTGTAGATAATTCAATATGATATTCAAATCCAAATAAAGTATAGAATTTATCATATAAATCAATGATTTCAATAATCTGTTCTTCAATCTGTTCCTTTGTACAGAAAACGTGAGCATCATCCTGAGTAAACGCTCTTACTCTCATAAGTCCATGTAATGCTCCACTAAATTCGTGTCTGTGTACAAGACCCATTTCTCCATATTTCAATGGTAAATCTTTGTATGAATGTAAGTTATTTTTATAAGCGATTATTGAACCAGGACAGTTCATTGGTTTTATTGCATATTCCTTTTCATCAATAGTTGATGTATACATATTTTCACGGTAGTTGAACCAGTGACCTGAAATTTCCCATAATTCCTTGTCTAACATTATTGGAGTTTTTATTTCCTGATATCTTCTTTTCTTATGTTCTATTCTCCAGATTTCCTGAAGTTTATTAAACAGTTCCACACCTTTTGGCATAAAGAAAGGGAATCCGGGACCATGTTCATCAACAAAGAATAAATCAAGCTGTTTTCCTAATTTTCTATGGTTTCTTTTTTCAGCTTCTTCCATCATTTTCAGATATTCATCAAGCTCTTTTTTAGTTGCAAAAGCCACTCCGTAAATTCTTTGAAGCATTTTTTTATTTGAATCACCACGCCAGTATGCCCCTGCAGTAGACATAAGCTTAAAAGCTTTAAGATATCCTGTAGACGGTATATGAGTCCCTCTACACAAATCTACAAATTCTCCCTGCTGATAAATACTTACTTTATCTACTCCTAAATCATCGATTATTTCAATTTTATAGTCTTCTCCCATTTCAGCAAACATTTTCTTTGCATCTTCTGCAGTCATTTCACTTCTTTTAAATTCATAGTTTTCCTTTACAATTTTTTCCATTTCCTTTTCAATTTTATCTAAATCTTCTTCAGTAAAAGGTTTTTCAGGATCAAAATCATAGAAAAATCCATTTTCAATTACAGGTCCTATTGTAACTTTTGTTCCTGGAAAAAGTCTCTGTACTGCCTGGGCCATTATATGAGCAGCACTATGTCTTGTAATTTCCAGACCTTTTTCACTTGTCGCTGTTATTATTTCAATTGTTCCAGGCTTCTCAATCAAATATGACGGATCAACCTGTACTCCATCTATTACTGCACCGACAGTAGCTTTTCCCAGACTTGAACCTATTGTTTTTGCAAATTCCACAACTGTCATTGGTTTTTCAAGTTTTCTGACACTTCCGTCAGGTAATATCATTTCTATCATCTTTCTAACTCCTTAATTTAATTTATTATTTTATTATAATCCTGCTCCAAACGATGGACTTCCTCCACTGTAATTAAATTGAATATTCTTTTCAGGGAAAGGTGTTATACCAAATTTCAGGGTAATAATAGGATAGTATCCCAATTTTTTATTATCAGGCTTGTCCCATTTTACTCCTGCTCCTATTTCCCATTCAACATTTTCAAATCTATGACTTAACGTGGCAAGTCCCAGAGTCAATTTATTTACTCTTGTTGCGGCAGAAGAACTTTCAAATATTTCAGGATTTGAAGAATTTGGTGCACCATCTTTTACATACTGCACTTTTCCTCCTATCCACCAAGGTTTATCCGGATCTTCTCCAAACATGTACTTTGTTTCAAATTTATGCTTTCTGAAATTATACTCACTTTTACGTCCCGGAAGGTTTCTATAAATTCTGTCAGGTCTTTCCATTACATATCTATAGGCTACAAAAAATTTCTCCAGATATCCTGCTTCCATTTTAAAGGTAAGATCATTTAATCTGTTCATTCCTTTTAAATTCGTTGAGTATAGTGAATTTGAACCGTCAATTTCTAAATCCAGACCAACTTGGAAATATTTCTTTCCTTTTCTTAATTCCTGAAGTTTTGAATTAAAATCATTCAGAGTAAATTTATTCTGTCTGTAGTTTTCCTCTTCAACGTAACTTTTATAAGCCTGTTCTTCTTCATTACTCAGGAATAATCTATCATCGCTGTTTATTTCTATGTTATCCAGCACATTTCTACCTGAATCAGAAATAGAAAAACTTTGTGTATTTGAATCCCTTACTATATCCTTCTCTCTTGAAACAGAAACACTTTCAGAGCTTCCGTTTTCTTTTTTCAAGTCCTTTTCATATTTAGGTTTGGCATTATTCTCATATCTGTATAAAAGACTTATTGTCGTGTAGTCACTTCCGTGAGAATATCTGTCATCAGAATCCACCAAAGGTGTATTATTTAAATCTCTGTATGTTTTTTTACCGAATCCATAGTTTATTCTGAAGTAGTGGTCTGATTCAAATTTCTTGTTTTTCATTTTTTTAGTGTCATAAACAAAACCTATTTTATGTGTTTCTGTCTTTAATTTTAAATTAGGTGTTCCAAATGATGCACTTGTCCCAAAAATATCATTTCTTTTAGTTCTTAAGTTTGTATACTCTATTCCCCATTCATTGAAATTCATGGAAAAAGTTCTTTCCCTTTCTAATTCCTTGTATTTTTTCTGATCCCATCCCATTGTTGTATCAAAAGGATAAATCTCTTTGTTTCTGTCGCTGTATCTATATAGAAAGTTATCTTCATTATTTGATGTAAATCCATACTGTGCTTCCCTGTTAAGATTTTTTGAAGATTTAAAATCCTTAAATTCATATTCTTCATTACTTTCAAAATCAAAACTTACAAATCTTCTATTAGCAATATCTGCTTTAAAGTAATTTCTGACATATCTATTTTTCAGCCAGTTATCACTAAAATGTTTGTCATCTCTTCCTGTAAAAATATAATTGAAAGTTACATTTCCTACATGAACATTAAAATCATTTTTTAATCCAAATGCATTGGAAGGTATCTCAATAATATCAAAGCCATTGTACATTGCTCCATTTGCATCGGTTTTCTGAAATGAAACATCTGCTTCATTTGTAACCCTTACATCATATTTATTATCCGTCCGTGCCGTATTATCAAACATTGTCGTAAACAGTTTTGCATCTAATGTTGTTATATTCATAGAAGGTTTCTGCTTAATTTCTTCACCTGAGGCATTTTTTGCTATTTTATAGCCTGTTCTGGAAGATATATCTTCTATTTTTCTTCCCCGATAAAATTCAGGTACATAAACATCCGAATAATCCCTATTTTCGAATCCAAAATTGAAGGCAACATAAGAATTTCTAAGGGGTAGATCAATCTTGTCATTTCCTACGTTTATCTTTTGTGATCTATATTTTTCGTAAACTATTTTCTTTGCTCTTTTTATAATATCTGCATCTTCGTACACTTTATAAATTCTGCTGTTATCATCAGTAACAGGATTTAGGAACATACTGTTAAAGTTAGGATTATCTCTTGTAAAATCATACTCATATTCCTTTTTTCTGATGTTAACTTGCTTTGTAGCAGCACCAAAATAGAAATTATTTGTCAGATATTGTGGCAAAGTCTTAGGCTCATATCCAAAAAATTCACTTTGTCTGAAAGGATAGTAATTACCAAAAGTTAGTCCCCATTCCTTTCTCTTATCATAAGCTACCGTCTGCACCCATCTGTTTGAGCTTTCCAGCGAATGAAAATCAGCATCGTCTCTTTCACGGAGATTTAGTATTTCTCCATATTCATCCTTATCTGAATCAGCATAATCAAACTTAATTTTAGGTCCTCTAAGATCTATTGAATAACTTTCCTTTTTTCTGTAAGAATTTAAATCTCCAATATATCCAGGATTGATATCAATAAATTCTTCATTGTCAACTTTTATTGCAACATCGCTGTTTCCATTTGTATATTTCAAACTTTTGTACAAATCAACATCGGTTTTTCTAGGATCAATTTCATCCCTGTCAACAATATAATCATTTATTTTTGTGAGTTCCCTTAAAGCGTCCCTGTCATGTGTCCAGTAATAATCCAGATTGAATTCACCATTTTTTCCAAGCTCCTGATTAATAGTAAAATCATAGAAACCTATCTTTCTATATGAATTTACATAAGCGCTGTAATCATCCTTAAGGAGAACTCCATCTGCTGCCCTCATTAAGTTTGTAGTCATATTTTTATAAGTAAGATTCCATATACCGTATCCTAAATTATAGAAACTTCTTTCACTTTTTTCTACCTTAGGGGTATTTACAACATTATGAGTCCATCTGAAATCCCATTCCCTCTGTTTATTTCCAAGCGGAATGACTACCCTGTTAACAAATATATTACCGCTGTTATTTGCTCCAAATCTGTAATCATTCGAAAATTTCAATGCAAGTTTTTTCTTGGCACTTATTTCAAAATCAACAAATCCTTGTGCTAAAGGTCCTCTGTCATAGTCAAATCCCCATATACCGAAAAGTCCTCTGTCACTGTCAGAACCAATATAAGGAAACAAAGTGGCCCTCTGGCTTTCAGGCTTTAAAGATACCACATAATATGGAAATTTAAACCATGTTTTCCCTCCGGCAACTACACTTATATCTTTAGCAACAACTTTTCTGTTTGGATAAATTTTCAGTTCCCTTGTATTTACTTTATAGTTTGGATTCTCATACGGGCTCGTTGTGAACCATCCATTTTTTATCGTTATTTTACTAGGATACTCACTGAGGGTTTCTTCTCCTCCGTAACGTAGTTTCAAATCACTGTCATAGCTTTCTGAACCTAATATTTTAGCTTTTTTTGTATCCATATCAAAAATAACTTCATTTGTTTTTATCGTCTGTGTACCTTGATTGAAAAGGACATTTCCATATGCAAAAAGGACATTTCTTTTTGCAAGTTTTTTCAGATTATCTGATTTTATTGAAATATCTCCGTATTTCAGAAGTACTCCATCAGTTGCAGAAATAGATTCATTTTCTATGTCTATTACTGATTTTTCTGTTTCAAGATTTATAATCTCTTCCGTTCTGCTTTCCTTTACATTTGCAAAAAAAAGTACACAGAATAAAAAAGTGAATAATATTTTATATTTTATTTTCATATTTTCAACCCTTATTTAAAGTTTTATACGTAAAATTATAGCATAATTTTGCTGCTATGACAATGTGAAAAGACTTTTTTATTTATTAATGCCTTTATTGTATCTTTACTAAAATTAAAAAAGCAGAATTAAATAATGTTTCTGATTAATTTTATTATATTTCTGTTATATATATTATGAATAAACTAAGAAATTTATTGCCTAAAACACTGGTTTTTAGTATAATTTAATTAAATACTGGAAATTTTAAATCAAAAACGAAAGGAGACATAGTTGCTATATTTTAGCAAACTATGAAAAAGAATTATGAAAAATTCATTTTTTAAAAGAGCAGTAATAATTGCCCTTTCAGTAATTGTGTTAAATGTACCTTCAAAACTTAATGCTGAAACTGTAGGTTCCGGAAACAGAAAAGTCTGTATTGACCCCGGACATCAGCTAAAAGGAAATAAAGGACTTGAAGAAGTTGCACCAGGCTCTTCAACAAAAAAAATAAAGGTTGCAGACGGAACAGCCGGAGTAGCTACAAAAAAACCTGAATATCAGCTTACACTGGAAGTTGGCCTTAAATTAAGGGATAGATTAAAAAGTAAGGGATACCCTGTCTTTATGATAAGGGAAACTAATAATGTCAACATTAGTAACAAGGAAAGAGCCCTCATGACAAATAAGGCAGGATGTGCAGTTTACATAAGATTGCATGCAGATGGTTCTACAAACAGAAGCCTTACAGGAGTATCTGTCCTGACTTCTTCTTCTAAAAATCCTTACACTAAAAGTGTTCAGAAATCAAGCGACAAATTTTCAAGAGATGTGCTATCTGAATTTGTAAAGGCAACAGGAGCAAAAAACAGAGGTGTTTCGTATCGTGATGACCTGACTGGTACAAACTGGTCTACAGTTACAAATACTCTTATTGAAATGGGATTCATGTCAAATCCTGAAGAAGATAGAAAAATGTCTACAAACGATTATCAGAATAAAATGGTTACAGGAATCGTAAACGGAATTGAAAAATATTTCAGGGAAAGATAAGGGAATTAAGAGGCTGTTTCAAAAAGAAAATAAAAAATAATGTAAAAAAACTATATTTTTGAATTATTTAAAATTTTACAATGTAAAACAGGAAATGAATTTAGGAAAAGTCATCTGTTCAAGTCTTTAGACAAGTTTTTGACTTTTCCTTGATGAATGACTGTTTTGTATAAGTAAAATTTTAGCAAATGAAAAAAATATAGTTTTTTATATATCCTATTCAATTTTTACTATTTTGAGACATCCCCTTTTTTATCTTTTCATATTTTATAAATATTGTTTTTCCGTCATTATGAGGTATAATGTTAATGACAAAAATTTTAGGAGGTTTAACAATGAAATTAAAAAAAATCTTTTTCTCAGTTTTTTTAATATTCTGTTTTAACATTTTTTCCAATGTAAACTACAATGTATTTGTAATTATGGATAACAGTGCAAAACAAAATGTTGAAAGCATTTCAAAAGGACTTAAGGAAGTTGGTATCGACAGCCTTTATTCAAAAGGGTATGCAATCCACATGACTCTTTACCTTACAGAATACAAACCTGAAGCATTGAAAACAATAAAGGAAACTGTCAATAAAATTGCAAAAAATACTAAACCTTTTGAGGTAAATTTCTACAGATTAAGAAAAACTGGTGGAAACTGGTTTATGCTTGATGCTGAAAACAATGCAATAATACAGGGACTGGCAGATGAAATGACTGTAAGCCTTAACAAATATCGTGCAACTGATGCTAAAGTTCCTGACTGGGCAAAATCTATTCCTGAAAAGGTAAAATCATTTAATTTATATGGTTCTCCAAATGTATTTATGAACTTTGACCCGCATATAACATTACTTACTCCTGAGGATCCGGCTAAAATAGATGAATTTACTGGAAAATATGATTTCAAACCATTCAAGTCAAGAGTTATAGGAATTGGAATTGCACAAGTTGACGATTTAGGTCAGGCAAAAGATATAATTTATTCTGTCAAATTTAAAAACTAATATTTTCAAAATAAAAAAACTGTCTCAAAATTTAGAAAATATAAAAACCATATTTATTCATTTGCTAGAATTCATAAATATAGTTTTTACATTATTTTTCATTTTTTGAGACAGTTTTTATTTCCAATTTTTTAATCAGAATCATTATTATTTACAAATTCAAACTTTTTCACTATGTTGATGTAATCCAGTAATTCCATATCTTTTTCAATAATCTTAGATACGATACATCTTTTTTCGTCTATACCTAGATTTTTCAGGGCTATTTCCAGCTCTCCCTCATATCTCAAATACTTGCTGTTACTTACAAGAACATCACCTTTTTTTATAGGAATATCTGATGAAATTTTTTCTATGTCAATATTATCTTCTGCAAGTTCTTTTTTTATATATTCACAGAAATCCTTTCTAGTTTCTCCTATATTTCCCCCTGCAGCAGCTCTTACAACATATTCGGAAGAATCTCTCCTGTCCTGAAAAACCTTATCTGTAAGTATATTATGTTCATTTTTCAAAGGAATTATACCTTTACTGAAATAACCGAATTCCTTCCAGTTTTCATCTGATAAATCTACATCTCCTATTAAAATCACATCTGTGTTTAAAGCCAGTAAATCAAGGCATGAAGTCAGAAATCTCATATTACGATGTTCCTCCACTGTGGGAAGTCCTTCATATACAGGCCCTCTCAACTCATCCCCTTTTACAAATGCCATTGTTCTTATCCCGTATTTTTTGTATTTCAAGTTCTGTTCCAGTAAATATTTTTTTGAAATACCTGTAAATCTTTTTGGATAAAAATTATGCAGGCTTAACATATTGGAAAAATTTGCATTTTTCAGTTTCATATATTCCAGCTCTTCCTCTGTCACTGTACTGGCGTTAAGAACAACTTGATTTTTCTCTGAAAGATTTAAAATTTCATCAACAGTAAAGCCATCATCAATACGGAGATACACATTTTCTGAATTTATATCTGCAATATTTTTAGTTGCTCCGTTTATATCAACTATAAGATTTAAATTGTGTTCAGTGCAGAGCCTGATTGTATTTTCAAGCTCTGACTGTTTATCAACTTGTTCTTCAGATATATTAAGGGAAGTGAAAACATATCTGGCACCTGCTTTTACAGCTTTCCCTATAATTTCTCCGTTTTTTTCTTTTCCTGTGCTTAAATAAACTGAAAACCCTGTTTCAAATTTTTTTGTCATATTTTCTTTCCTATCCTACCTATATTAACGTTTTCAATTTTCTTTATAATTCCCCGTTAATTTCTAATTTTTTTTTTCTGAACTGATTTTCTCCAAGTCTTCCTTCATCTGAATATATTCAGGTGTTAACTTTCCTGTTCTTCTATTTAAAAGATTTATAAGTTCAACTGTATCTCTTATATCTGCGGAATTTTTATAATCAGAATCTGTTTTTATAAGATTGTATTTCCCTTTTATCATATCTTCAAGAGCACTGTTCATTCTCAAATTTGTTTCTTTTTTATCATTCTTATTTGAAAAAGCATCTATTATTATGGTACTTATTACACCATAATTAGTTGTATAGTAATGGTTACCATAAAAATCATTAGGCTTTTTCACCGGATCTATAACTCTTGAATTCTTTGCATTTGTCAAAAGAACAATAACCAGATTCTGTGAAGGTTCTATAACAGTCAGTGTTCCTGTCCATCCTGTGTGTCCTACTGTTTCTCTTGAAGCCAGTCCTGAAAATGCCCATCTGTAAATAAAATCTCCCTGTCTTCTCCATCCTAGACCATAACTGGCATTTATATCTTTAGGTTTTATAAAATTATCCAGTGTTGTCTTGTCAAAAAATTTAACGTTATCATATCCACCTTCATTTATAATTACCTGAGCCAGTTTTGCCACTTCATAGGCATTTGAGAACAATCCTGCATGACCTGATATTCCCTTCATTGAATAATAGGCCTTTTCATCATGAACTTCTCCCTGAACTGTATATTTTCTTGCATTTATAAAATCTATTGTATTATCTCTGGTATTACCATTTAATTCAGTTGCGGCTGTTTCATTTTTGCTGATACCATTTTGCAAAGGATTGAATGTAGTTCTTTTTAAATTCAATTTATCATAGAAATTTTCCTTCAAATAAGTATCCAGATCCTGTGAAGAAACCTTTTCCACTATCAGTCCTAAAAGCATATAATCCACATCTGAATATTTTGTAGAAGTTTTAGGCTCATATGCCAAAGGAGTTTTCATAATGGCATCCTTCACATTTTCCTTACCAATTGCATATAAGTCATTTTTCCCGTTAGGAATTCCATCATCCTTGTCATATTTATCGTTAAAATATTGCGGATCAGGCGGGAATCCTCCCTGGTGTTTTAAAAGATCGCTTACTTGAACTTTCTCCTTGTTATTTCCTTTAAATTCAGGATAAATCTTGTCTACATAGTCATCCAGATTTAATTTCTTTTCTGATACAAGTTTCATTATTGCATAATTTGTAGCATACATTTTTGTATTGCTGGCTAAATCGTATACAGTATTATTAGTGACCTTCACTTTATCCTTTAGCTCTGTACCATCCTGATTATAATTATTTACATATCCATAGCTTGAAAGCAGTTCAAGATTTCCGTCCTTTATTACTGCTATCTGAGCTGAAGGAAGTCCGGCTTTTATTTCCGCCTTTATAAATTCATCAAGAAATTTGATTGTTTCCTCATTATAGCTTTTTTCCTTTTTATTTTCAGTAACTACAGGATAAGGAATTTTTACATTTACTTTTCCTTCCAGATTGCTAATCTGAAAAATATTCTTATCATTTTTTGTTGCTTTTGATATGTCTATTTTTTTTGTCCCTTTTCCCTTAAGGTCATCTGTTTTCAGTCTGATTCCATTTATATAGATTTCTGCATTTTTAAATTCATCATATTCCAGAACAATATATCCCTGGTTTTTAAAAGCCTTGAATTCAAACATTTCATTTGTAAGTATGGAGTCATCAAAATTTTCCTTGCTTACTGGAAATGATTTCTCTATCTGGTAGGAATATATATTCAGAAATGCAAGTATATTTAACAGAATAAGTAATATTTTTTTCATAAGATGCGCCTCCTGATTTATGAATTACTTCTGATTAAACATTTGATTAAAAAAATAAGTCTGGCTTTTTATGGAATTATCCCAATAATCCCAGCTGTGAGTTCCTGGTCTTTCTGTATACTCATGTTTTATATTCAGATCAAGAAGTTTCTTATGAAGTTCCCTGTTAGGTTCTATAAAGAAATCATCTACACCACAGTCTATTATTAGATTGGATTTTGTTCCTATCAGTTTATGAGCTATATCTTTTATGTTGTATTCATTCCAGTCAGAATTAATAACTTTTTCTATCCCCCAGTTTCCTTTATACTGTTCAGGGTTCATTCCACCGCTCATACTTCCGATATTTCCAAATACATCTTGATTTTTAATACCTATATAGAATGCTCCAAATCCTCCCATACTTAAACCAGTTATTGCCCTGTGTTCCTTAGCCTTGTAAGTGGAAAAATTTGAATCAACATAATCAACTAATTCCTTTGATACGAAAGTATAATATTTTGAATCCTTTTTTAAATTACTATCAATATACCAGCTGTCATAATTTCCATCTGGAGAAACATAAATAATATTATACTGATCTGACAATTTTTTTATTGATGTTTTTTCAGGATAGTTTTTGTTACTTCCTGACCAGCCATGTAAAACGTAAATTGTATTATAACTTTTATCTTTAGAATATCCATCCGGCAGGATTACTGTCACTGGAATATCTTTTTTCATTGACTTGCTGTAAACTTTAACTTCCTTCTCAACAAAGGAAAATCCTAAAAATGAACATAGTAACAATAAAATTGCTAATATTTTTTTCATTTATATCACTCTCCATAAATGTCTTCTATTCTGTCATCATCCACTCCAAATAAATAAGTCAAAACAAATCCTCCTGCATATGCTCCTAGCATTGCTATTATAAAGTACAGCCATGTACCTGGAACTACTATAAGTAATCCGAATAATCCTGAAACTCCCTGAGAAATAGTTCCCAAATGGAATAAAGTTGCCAGTAATCCTCCGAACCCTGAACCAAGACATGCTGTAATAAATGGTTTTCCTAAAGGAAGAGTTACCGCATACATCAGAGGTTCTCCTATTCCCAATACACCTACTGGAAGAGCATCCCTTACCATTGTTTTCAGTTTTTTGCTCTTAGTTTTCACATAAATTGCTATTCCGGCACCAACCTGTCCTCCACCTGCCATCATAAGTATTGGAAGCAGATAGTTAATTCCCTTTGTAGGTCCTGTTGGGTCATTAAGCAGTACGTGAATAGGTGTTAATGCCTGGTGAAGCCCTACTGAAACTAGAGGAAGGAATCCGGCTGCCAGTATGTATCCTCCAAGTATTCCCAATTTATTATACGCAAAGTCAAGAATATTAAATATTCCAGTTGTTACAGCTGTTCCTAAAGGCTGGATTATTACAAGGGCTATAAACACACCTACTATTAAAGTTAAAAGTGGAGTAAGGAAAGTATCCAGTATTACGGGAACCAGTTTTCTTACCTTTTTTTCCAGATATGCCACTATTATACCCATAAATAATGAAGCAAGCAGTCCTCCCATTCCAGGTGCAAAAGGCTTACCTGTGAAAGGCAGTATAACTGCACTTTTATCTTCAACTTTAAGAAGAAGAGGAAGTGCAGGATTCGCAACAAAAATTGATCCCATAATTCCACCAAGTACTGCAGTTCCGCCAAATTCCTTTGCAGCGTTCATTCCTACGTATATTGCAAGATATCCAAACATAACAAATCCGATACTTCTTATAGCGGCAAACCACCATACTGTACTGTAAGCATTTTTTGTCATTACATTCACAACATTTGTAAGTCCCATTACAAGTCCTGCCGCTATTATTCCAGGTAACAGTGGAACAAATATATTTGCTATTTTCTGAAGAAATCTCTGAACAGGCCCGTTATGTTTCTGCTTATTGGCTTTTTTATTTTCCTTCGCGACATCTTCTACATTATTGTCTGAAAATCCTAAAGGCATTCCTGTAAGCTTTGAAAATTCTTCACCTACTGAATTTACCTTTCCAGGTCCCAAAACAATCTGAAGCGTTTCAGCTTCCACAACATTAAGCACTCCGTCAACCTTTTTCAGTTTTTCCACATCTGCATCTTCTCTGACTTTAACTCTAAGTCTTGTCATGCATACTGCATTTGAAATGATATTCTCTTTTCCGCCAAGAATATCATAGATTTCTTTTGCTGTTCTTTTTGCGTCCATAATTCCGTCTCCTTCTATATATTATTATTTTGTATCCATATATAAGCGAAAAAGAGTGATTAAATCCTGACCAAAATCATAATCCATCACTCTTTATTTCTATTTTTCCACAAAAGAAAATTTTTGCCAAGGTTTAATATAGTCTATTAAAAATATTTCTTCTTCCGAAATTCTTCCTACAACATTTGATTTCCCTGTATTTCTCATTTCATTTTTAGCTATCATCAGTTCTCCGGCATAATGTCCGAATTCACTGCTTTCTATAATTATGTCACCTTTTCTTATTATTTCAGGGACATTGAAAAGCTTAAATTCATGCCCTTTATATTTTACCCTGCTGTTTGATGAACGGATTAAGTTTTCAGGAGCATCTCCCCTGCTGTAATGAAATTCATCCAGAACAATTTTTTTCTCTATTTCCGGAATATTTTCTTCAAGAATTACTGAAAAACTTACCATGTCCTTACGGACTTTTTTAAATTCTTCAAGTTCTTCATCAGTTGGATAGCAGTTGGAAATAATAATGTCATCTATCATTTCCAGAGCGACAAAATGCTTAAATTGTACTATCATCGGTAAATTACGGTGCATCTCCAGTGTTGGCAATCCCTGAGTTACCGGCCATGGTCCAAAAGTATTTTCAGCCTGTGAAGTTATAAATGCCGCCGTTCTTAATCCATATTTTGCAAAGTTTTCAGTACATTTCTTAAAAAAGTCCAATCCCAATCCCGTATAAATATGCGGATAAAAATTATGGCATCCTATCAGATTATCTTTATTAGGACGATAATCCATAATTGTATCAATATAATGAGTAATATTGCTCATATTTATTTCTATTTTAAGATTTTCCTTGTTAAATGTCATTATACTTTCCTGTAATCCTGTAAAGCCAATATCTAGTCTGATTCCGTCAGCATTCATTTCCTTGAAAAAAGATAAGTTATCATAACTGATACCCAAGTCATTGAAAACTTTAGGATTCACATCGAGAATAATTTCAAATCCTTTTTCTTTTGCATGCTGATTTATCTTTTTGAATTTTTCCAGAATAACTTCCTTACTTTCATTTACAGAAAGAAGACAGCTGAATATACGGCTGAATCCAGCTTCTCCTGCTTTATCAATATAATCTGTTACTTCCTTTTCTGTTGTTTTTTCAGGATAAATTGAAATTCCTAACTTTCCCATATTATGCTACTTCTCCTTCTTTTGCTTCAGCACTTTCCTGTTCCAGCATCTGTTTATCATATCTTACAAAGAATGGATAGTATATAGCTACTGAAAGCCCTATTAAGAATATATTCAGCAATGTTGCCCTGATATCTCCATTTGTTGCAAAAAATGCTCCTATTGGTCCAGGTAATGTCCAAGGCGGTGTTGATGTAACTTTATTTACCATTCCCATCTGAGTTGCAAGATATGCAATTGTTGCACTCACTACAGGTGTAATTATAAATGGTGGTATTAAAATTGGATTTAGCACTATCGGCGTACCAAAAATAATAGGTTCATTTATATTAAATATTGAAGATATAATAGATGCTCTCCCCAAAGTCTTTCCATAAGCTGATTTTGCCCTTGTTGCAAGTAAAATTGCAAGACCTATTGTACATCCTGATCCACCAATCCAGATAAACCATTGGTATAAAGGCTCTGCACCTATATTCTGAGGTATTCCTCCACTTGCAAGAGCGTTTGTATTCTGGTCAAGCAGTGTTAGCCATAGAGGTCTTACAAGGGAACCTACTATTGAAACTCCATGAATTCCAAAAGACCAGAAGAATGTAACAAGAATTACTATTATTAAGACAGACCATATTGAATCTGTAGCCTTTATAAATGGTTCCATTGCTTTTCCAATTATTCCGTGAAGATTAATCTGGAACCAGTATGAAATTGCTGCAACTGTGAAAATCACAATAGCTGCAGGTGTTAATGCCTCAAATGAACGTGCAACTGATTCTGGAACTCCATCAGGCATTTTTAATCTGAATCCTGTTTTTGTTGTAAATCTGAATACTTCCACTGCAAATATTGAAATTAAAATTCCTACAAAAAGTCCTGCTGACCCAAGGTTTGTCATCGGCATTACAAATCCTAATCCTTTTTGAAGTATGTCGGCACCTTCAGCTCCTTTTTCAGCTATAACCTTTAATTCCTGTCCATCTACCATTTTAGTAATAACGGCTACTTCTGTTATCATAGTTGGAACTATAGTTAAAAGAAAACCTGTAGTTGCAAGAATTGATCCTGTTGTTGGATCCAGTTTATACGATTTTGCAAGACTACTTCCTATTCCCATTACTGCGTATAACGCCATAATAAACATTGTCATACGGTAAGGCAGCAATATCTGGAACTGTACTGGTTTTGGCCACGCTATATTCCAGCTTGCAGGAAATGGTGGTATTGCTATAATAAGAAATATTGAACCTACTATAATCAATGGTAATGTTGCTACAATTCCATCCCTTATCGCTCTTAAGTGCCTCTGTTCCGATAATTTTGCCATTTGTATTGAAAGTTTTTCTAAAACTGCCATAAATACACTCCCTCTCTTATATAAAATTTTTTTAACTATCCTAATGTTTCCTGAATCTGTTTTAACAGCTTTGGTCCTCCTAACGGACTGTATCCTTGCGGTGCAATCATAACGCAGGGAACTCCTGCTTCCTTTGCATGAACGCTTAATGTATCAAATCTGTGTCTAATTTGAGGTGCCACCATGGCTATATCATATCCTCCCTTTATTTCCTCCTCAAACTGCTGAGTACTTACAGCTTTCACTTCAATTTCCACCCCTTTTGAAACAGCTTCTTTTTCTAATGCCTTTATTGCAACTGCACTGGACATTCCCAAAGAACATACAAACAATACTTTCATTTTTACCTCCTGGTTTCTATTTTATTTAACTTTCTACATTCCATAAATTATATCGGTTTTTTCCTGAACATCCAGAAATATGTTATCAGTCCAAACGTTATTCCCCAGATTATATACTGCTGCCAGAACTTTTTACAGAATCCCCTTTTAGAATCAATAAAGAATCTTGTCCAGACAAATCCGAAACTTGTAATAAATGTATTTCCTAAAAGTATGGAAAAATTCATATTTACTCCAAATAGCAGCAATAAAACAGGAAATACTATTGTTCCGACTAATGAGCTTGCCAGTATTACCAAAGCTGATTTTATACTGAAGGAATTTACTTTCTCTTCCCTGCCCTCTTTTTCCATTTCCTTTTTTTCCTCTTTTTTTATTTCTTCAATATGTTGCGGTTTTATTTTTCTTACCATGCATTTCCCCTTCTGTAACTTTTTATAGCTATTTTTTCTCCAGTTTATCTATTTTTCTGTACATTCTTATCATTCCTTCAATTAAAGTTTTCGCTTCAATTGCTGTCATAAGATGATCCTGGGAATGAACAAACAGTACGGAAGGTGTTATTCCTTCTCCATTTACTTCAGCTTGAATTATTTCAGTCTGAACATTGTGGGCAGATAACAGTGCTTCATCTGCTTCCTTCAGCAGTTTTTCAGCCTCTTCAAAGTTTCCGTTTTCAGCTTCCATCAGAGCTTCATAAGCGAGTCCTTTTGCTGTTCCTGCACTGTTCACAATTTCAAATACAACCAGTTCCATTTTTTCCTTATCCATTTTTTATCTTTCCCTCTTTCCATATTTCTACTTTTTATTATTTCTTGTATTTTTCCCTGTTTTCGTAATAATCTTTAAACTGTGGCAAATACTTCTCATGTGCATCAAGCAGCTCATTTAAAACCTTTCTTCCAACCCCTGTTCCTGGAACTAAAGGGTTTGTAGCAAATGCCTGCAATGCAGTATAATAATTTCCTGTAACTGCGGCTTCCACCGTCAGTTCTTCCATTGCCTTCATAATCTGTATATATCCTCTCTGTCCTGCATTTGGAAACTTTCCAAATGTTATCGGTTTAGGCCCATCGGCTGTAATGTATGAAGAAATTTCAACTGCCGAATTATATGGCAGGTCTGTAATTGCACCTTTATTTCTTGTATTAACTGCCATTATTATTCCCTTATCATTGTAAATTGCACTAATAAGTTCACAGGCCGCATCAGAATAATAGGCTCCTCCCCTCTGTTCCAGCTGTTTCGGTTTTTCCTTCAGATTTTCATCTTTATATAGTTCAAACAGCTCCTCCTCAACTTTTTTAACAATTTCTCCCCTTGTTCCTTTTTCCCTGTATGACTTCAGTCCTT
This sequence comes from uncultured Leptotrichia sp., assembly GCA_937925095.1. GTDB lineage: Bacteria > Fusobacteriota > Fusobacteriia > Fusobacteriales > Leptotrichiaceae > Leptotrichia_A. The sequence goes on along the minus strand of CALEXX010000021.1, from coordinate 7,683 downwards.
CCGCAAGCATCTCATCCTGTAAATAGTAATATCTGTGATAATCACAAGGTAACATTCCCAGGTTTTTTATCTGGTCATAGTCATAGTTTATACTTACAATATTTTTTACCCCGAGATTTTCCTTATCCTGTCTTTTATCCCATAAATCTGCTGTCAGTTCATTTCCTTTTCTGTCCCACACCCTGTACCATACAAAATGATTCAATCCTGCAAACTGGAACTTGAACTCGCTCATATCCTTTTCATAAAGGCTTGCACAGTCCATCTGTGTATGAACCGGAATATTGCACAGTCCTACAACCTTATCAAAATCTCCGTAATTCAGAACAGCTTCCGTCACTATTCCAGCAGGGTTTGTAAAGTTTATAAGCCATGCATCCGGAGCCAGTTCCTTTATATCCTTTACAATATCAAGTATTACAGGAATTGTACGGAATGCCTTGAACATACCTCCGGCACCATTTGTTTCCTGTCCAAGAAGTCCGTTTTCAAAGGGTATTCTTTCGTCCTTTATTCTTGCATCAAGCTGTCCAACACGAAACTGTGTAGTTACAAAATCTGCATCTTTAATGGCTTCCCTTCTATCCAATGTCAAATAAACTTTACAGTCTATCCCTGACTTTTCCACCATTCTTTTAGCAAGATTTCCAACTATTTCCAGCTTCTCTCTTCCTTCTTCAATGTCTACAAGCCATATTTCCCTTACAGGAAGTTCCTTTATCCTTTTAATAAAACCTTCTATAAGTTCAGGAGTATAGCTGGATCCGCCCCCAATTGTTACAATTTTAATCCCTTTCTTTTTATCCATTTATCTTCCTTTCCTTCTTTTACGGATATCTTTTATCCCAGTTTTTCATATTAACTGTCTATAAATTTTTATCAGAATTACTGGACTTTATTTATTTTCGTTTTAATTATTCTGTCAGAAACATAATCATAATTTTTATTATAATATGTAAAATATATTACATCTATTAAGTTCAGCATGGAAATTCTCGAATAAATTGCCGCACTTCTTACAAGGGCTTCCCTTGAAGTTACATAGAGATTATATTTACATTTCTTTACAAGCTTATTATTTCCATATCCTGTGATTGAAACAGTATCAATTTCCTTATCCTGAAGTATTTCAGCAATATCTATTATTTCCTTTGTCAGTCCAGAATAGGATACCAGTATTGCCAAATGACTCCTGTCACTGTTTATAGCCTGTACATGCTGCAGGTCAGGTCCTTCAAAAGCATTTACAGTTTTTCCTGCCCTCATGAACTTATACTGGGCATCAAGACACACAATATGTGAAGCCCCTATCCCATAAAAATCCAGCACATCACTTTTTGTTATTAAATCTGCTACAATATTAATCATTTCAGTTTCCTGTAAAAGTTTTGTCTCCTTCAGTGCACTTATACTAAGTTTTGTCAGTTTTTCAATGACAGTTTTTGTATCATCCCTTTTATCAATATCTCCAGTATCAAAATTAATTTCTTCCTTTTCCATATTGATAACTTCTTCCAGCATTTTCATTTTAAATTCCTGAAATCCGCTGAATCCTATTTTCTGGCACATTCTTGTAACACTTGCATTACTTGTATATGTTTTTGCAGAAATAATATTTGTATCCAGTTCCCTTATATTCCTGAAATTTTTTATTATATATTTGGCGATGTATTCTTCATTTTCAGTAAAATCCTTATTTTCTCTAAGTTTTATCAGAATACTCATGAATTAACCTCGCTACATTGTTGTCATATTTTTCAAGTTTTTCTGTTGCTGTTTCCTTGTCAATATTTAACAGGATCATTGCTATTGCAGCTTTTACATCATTTGAAGCTTTTTCCAGTACTTCTGATGTTTTTTCATAATCACTGTTTGTTGTTTTCATAATGATTCTTTTTGCTCTTTCTATTAATTTCTGATTTGAAGTTTTAACATCTACCATATATCCTGAAAATACTTTTCCTATTTTTATCATAACAGCTGTTGAAATCATATTAAGTATCATTTTCTGTGCTGTTCCTGCTTTCATTCTTGTGGATCCTGTAACAATTTCAGGGCCTACTATAACTTCTATTGGATATTGGCTAACTTTTGATAAGTCAGAATTTTTTGAACATGTTATACTTCCTGTAACTGCCCCTATGCTGTTTGCATATTCTATAGCCCCCATAACATAAGGAGTTCTCCCTGATGCGGCAAGCCCTATAACCACATCATTTTTAGTAAGATTTATATTTATCAGGTCTTCTTTTCCCAGTTCCGTGCTGTCTTCTGCATTTTCCTTTGCCCTGAATATTGCCTCATTTCCTCCGGCTATTATTCCCTGCACCTTTTCATGGGAAACTCCGTATGTCGGAGGACATTCTGAAGCATCCAGTATTCCGAGCCTTCCTGATGTTCCAGCCCCTATATATATTATCCTTGTTTCCTTTGTGTAATTTGATAATATGGCATCTATAAGGCTGGAAATGCTTTTCAGTTCCTTTTCTACACAGAATGCAACCTTTTTATCTTCTTCATTTATCCTTTTTATAATTTCAAAACTATCCTGCAGTTCAATATCTTTGCTGTTTGGATTATTTTCTTCCGTAGAAAGTTTATTGAGATCAATCATTACTTATCACTCCTCTCTACATAATTATAACCCGCTTTTCGCTAAAAGGGAATATTTGTGAAAATGATTTTCAGAAACTGAAAAATATTTTCCAAATAAAAAACACACTTGATTTGGGATATATTCCTGTCAGGTGTGTATTTGTGATGCAATAACTATATTTTCATTCTGTTTATAATCATTGTATTAAATATTAATTTTCTAGTTATTAATAAATTTTACTGTCAATAAATATAAGAATATTGTAAAAGACTATCCACAATATATCTGTAATCAACAATAAATTTATTTCTTTTTTTACTTTTGTCAAATTTATTATTCTTTTTATAATTAGATAAAATTTATATATTCCTAAAAGACTTACTATTAAACATATTAACAAAATCAATAATTTGAAAATATTGAAATCGTTTTCAAATTTCAAAATAAAAACTGATAATGGAAATAATAGAAATTTGTAAAATGTCACGATAATGTCAACCACATATATACAAACCAATATTTTTCTGTTTTCTACTTTATAATATAAACAACCTTTCAAAAAAAATATTAAAAGATAAATTATTGTAAACAATACATATTCCATAAATTATCACCTCAAACTTTAAGCTATAATCAACTCCATAAGACTGGTATTTTTAAAAAGGTACCAATAACCAAAAATTATTATGTATATTGGAAATATAAAAAACTTAATAGTATTCAAATTAGGATAAATAATACTTGACAACATCAACGAAGCAAGCAATAAAAAAACTGATAAAACTCCTATACAATATAAAATAAAATATTTATTATAATTTAAACTTAAATATACTTCTTCGTTATCTGAAAATTCTAAAAAAATTTTTTTGCTTTTTGAAAAAAATAATGAATATTCCACAGAAAATTTATTACTGAAAACTTCAATAGAAATTTCTGATTCCGGTTTTAAATGATATTCTTCTTCATCAATCCATAAAGTAATGTAATCATATCTCGCCCAAATATTATTTTTTACTATTATTTTCATAATCCACCTCTTTTTACAAAGTTATTTTATCTTTTCTCTAAGTTTTTTATGATTTCTTCTTCATGATTTCTTATATATTTTTCTGCTGCTAATGTAATGCGTCCAAAACCACTTTTAGAATTTAATATAACTCTGACTCCACCATCCACATTTCCAAATATATCATAATATTCACCTGTCACTTTTTCAAAATAATGTATCTTACCACTTTCGCTTTCAGAAAATAAAGTCAATGAAAATACTAAAAAACTACCAGTATTAATTTATATTTTCTCATTTTTTCCTCTTCTATTTCTAACCTTATTTTTTTAACTCTAAATATTTGTTCATGTTATTTTCCCTTTCTTAAAATATTATTTAGGATATTTCATTATAGTTACTCCTGGAATTTCCCAAGGTTCTTGAATAAATACTTGTTCTATCTCCATTCCACCCAAATACATTCCACTTTGATATCCTACTGGTCCTTCATATATAACTGTTCCTGCGGGTACTTTAACTGCATATAATTTTTTTCTATATTTTTCTATATAAACTGTATAAATTCTCTCTCAATTTTTTGATTTCTTGATTAACTATCATCATTTCTTTTCTATTTTCTAGAAAAACATAATATTCTGTTAGTCCTTCTCTTGGTGGAAATAAATTATTAATATTATATTTTATTTCTCTTATTTTTTTTTCGTCAGATAATTCTATATCTTCGATTAAATATATAATATTACTCAAAAACTTTATTATCAATTTTTCATTTGGATACCCATTATAATTTTTTTTTATTATTGTCAATAATTTTTTTACTGTTTTTTCCATTTCATTAAACATTTTATCAAATCCTTCAATTTTTTTATTTTATTGATATTTTATTTAATACTTCTCCACCTTTCCATGGTTCTAAAATAAATACTTGTTTTTTATCCATTCCACCCAAATACATCCCACCTTGATATCCTACCAGCTCTGTATAAATAGTTGTTTCAGCAAGTATTTTAACGGCATATACCTGTTCTATCATAGACTTTACTGTTTCTTTTCCTGTTAATAAATTTTTAATCCATTCCCCTGTTTTCACAACTGTTATTGTAATATTCAGATTAAATAAAACATCTTATTCAAAATCTCCGTCATATTTTTCCTTAAATTCAAACATTTCCATTATCTTTGTTCCTAATTCAAGGGCTTCGGGTTTTTCATCAAATTCTATTTCATACATATTACCCTCTGCGTCCCTAAATTCAGAATATCCTACTCCGTCTTTAGCGCTTAACCTTAATTTATATTTTCCTTTATCTAAACTAAAACCTATGGCATTGTATGTTCTTGTAAATTTTGAATAGGAAGAAGCATTTGAATACATTTTCTCTATCTTCTCTTTTGAATAATTTAATATTTTTTTATTATCACTTTGTTCTAATGCCCACAGTACAAGCTCTCCTATCTTTTTTTCTTCTCCTCTACCTAAATATGATATTATTCCATAATCTTTTGTCTGTATTAATCCTATTTCACTTCTTCCACTTGGCAGTATTATCATTCTAAAGTCTTTTTCTTTTTTTTCTTTGTATATGCTCACTGATACTATCACTCTTACTTACCTCCATTTATAGTTACTTTTATTTCTACATTGTTTAATCTTCCGTAGTCCACTGCTTTTTTAAAGTTTTCCATCTGCGATTGATTTAATGGTCTATCATCATTTAATCTTCCCACTTTTTCAAAAAAGTGGACAAAAATTGTCCAACTCAAATTATTTCTTATTCAAAAATATTTCATTCACTAAAAAATCACAAACTCACTTCGTTCAAACAGTGATTTTTCTTTACGCTCATTCCCATATTTTTTCATTGAAATAATTTGAATGTTGAGCTTATTCTCTTCTACTAAAAATCGTTCTGAAATATTAAAAAATTTATTCAAAATCTCCGTCATATTTTTCCTTAAATTCAAACATTTCCATTATCTTTGTTCCCAGTTCAAGAGCTGACGGCTTTTCATTAAATTCTACTTCATACATTTTTCCTTTTTCATCTCTAAATTCTGAATATCCTGCTCCGTCTTTAGCACTTAATCTTAATTTATATTTATTCTCATTCAAACTAAAGCTTATTAAATTATACATACTAGAAAATTTAGAATAAGAAGAAGCATTTGAATATTTCTTTTCAAATTTTACTTCTGAAGCATTTTCTATTTTTATGTTATCACTTTGTTTCAATGCCCATAATACAAGCTCTCCTATTTTTTCTTCTTCTCCTTTTCCTAAATATGATATTATTCCATAATCTTTCATTTGTCCTATTCCTATCTTACTTTTTCCACTTGGTACTATTATCATTCTATAATCCTTTTCTTTTTTTTCTTTATGTATTACTGTTAATATCATTGTATCATTTACCTCCATTTATAGTTATTTTTACCTCTACATTATTCAGTCTTCCAAAATCTATCGCTTTTTTAAAGTTTTCTATTTGAGATTGATTTAACGGTTTATCATTTATCACTACATTTACTACTCTCTTATTTATATTTAGTGAATTTAAATAATTGCCATTTAAATAATATTCATTAAAGTCTAAAGTAGCTCCTATATCACTTTTTATCTTGCTTGACAATCCTGAACCGCTCTGATAAGTTTTTGCATCCAAGTTTATTGATTTTACACTTGTTACCGTACCTGTTTTTGCCTTAAAGTAATCTTGTGTCCAAGATTTTGGTTACAGTACATTATTCTTTATAAATAAATATATCTTTTAAATCCTTGTCTTTTCTCCCACCTAAATTTTTTCTTATATCCTCATAATTTGTTAATTTATTTTTCTTTTTATCATATATATAAAAGTTACATACTTCATTCTTAGCATCTCCCGTTATTACTTTCATTAAATATAAATCATCGTTTATTTTTAGGGTAGAGTCGGAAATAAAACTTTTTTCTAATTTTTTATTTTTATACAATCTTTCTGATTTTTGTGTTTTCAAATTTAGTGTTCTTATCTCACCTGATAAGGAAATCATATAATAAAGAATGTCATTATCATAATCAAACGAATTTTCTCCTGTAATATTTAAATTTTCTTCATTATGAGTGGTAAAATCGTATCTATGTATTTCATGATTTCTTGTAAAAAAAATATTATTATCTTTTATTAATGGAAAACCATTATAAATATCCACATTTTCTATAATTTTTAATTCTGTTTTGTCATTTAAATTATATCTATAAATATCTAGCATTGAAGCATTTTGTTTAGATTTTTTTAAAATGTAGATTTCTCCATCATAAATATAGTATCTATTTGCATCATTACTCATAACATTACGGATTGTCGGCAGAGAATATTCCTGTTTTTTGTGTGTATCTAAAGAGTAATATATAATTATACTTTCCAAATCTTTAATATCTTTATTATCTTTATTATTTACATATTCAATTTTATGTAAAATAATATTTTTATTTTTATATCCTAATCCTGAAATTTTTTCTGAAATATTATCTATCATCATGCCATTATGTAAAATTTCTAATTCTTGCTCCTTATTATTTTCTTTAAGATAAACTTCTATAATATGTATTTTTTTTAATTCATCAACAACTGATTCCCTATATTTTACATTTATCAAATTTTTTATAGCAATTATTGAAATGAGAGCAGCAACAATAAAAATTAAAATAATTTTTACAAATAGATTATTCTTCATTTTTATTCTCCTTCCTGTCGTATATTATTTAGTGTACTATAAATTAAAATAATTTATAAAATCCTTTTCCAATCTTTTTTAAACTCCAGATAAAGCCTACAGTATGCAAAATAAACATTATTATAAGGACTATTGTCATAAATAATAAATTATTTTCCATATTTAACACTTTAATAATACTATCTATAAATCCAAGATAAAAATCTTTTAAATAAATTCCTGTTATATTGAACAGCATATGTAAATATATACATAACCATATATTTCCCTTCTTATCCTTTACATTTCCAAGAAATACTCCTAATATAAAAGTATAAATTTTTTGTATAAAATATCTATGCCACAAAGCAAAAATTAA
>CALEXX010000020.1 GCA_937925095.1 uncultured Leptotrichia sp. | reverse complement strand
AATAAAACTAATTATATTAACATTCATTTATTAATATAAAAAATAAAATTATAAAATAAAAACTAGAAAGCAAAGGTAATGATAGAATGTCAGCAAAGTATTTAAAATTAAAGCCGTCAAATGATTTTACGGCAAAGTATGATATGAAAAGTTTCAAGATAGAGCATGTAAATCTGTTTGCAAAAAAGAAGGAAATGGAAATACATGTTAAAGTAAATGATTACAATGCAAATGAAGAACTTGCAGATTTACGTAAATTGCTGTATAAGAGTTTTGGTGGAGAACTTCAGTTAAGGATGAAAATAACTGTTGAACCTGAAACACTTGAAAGAGATGTGCAAGGTTTCATAAGATTCATTATTGATAATTATAAATCTGAAAGTGCAAGACATCAGTATATTTTTGCCAATTATGAAGTGGATAATATTGAAGATAATATTTTTATAAAACTTCCGTCAGAACATCTGATAGAGCATGGAAGAAATTCTGATATATTGGGAGAACTGAAACAGAGAATATACAATGCCACAGGAAAAAATTTTAATCTAGAATTTACAAGTGGGGATTTTGAAAAAATTCATAAAATGATTGAAGAAAAAAAGAAAAATCTGGAAAAAGCTGTGAAGGTGGAAGAACTTCCTGTATTTGAACCGCCAAAGGAAGAAACGAAGGAAAAATGGAATGGAAATAAGGGAAATACATTGCATAGCGATTACAGAAAAAAAGTGTCTGACAGAAAAGCCAGTGATTTCAGTGTGCTTGACAGCTTGAACTTGAATGAGGAAATTGCTCTTGAAGGGCATATTTTCCATATAGATATTTCAGAAACAAAAAATGGAAATACGAAATGTGACTTTATAATTACCGATTATGCAGATTCTATAGGATGTAGAATTTTTCTTAAGAAATCCGAAGATGTAAAAATAGGTCTGAATGACTGGGTGAAGGTAATTGGAAGACTTGAAGCAGACAGATTTAATGGGGAATATTATATAAATGTAAAGAAAATTGACAAGATAGAGCCTAAAATCCAGGCTAGAAAAGATAATGCAGAAAAGAAAAGAATAGAACTGCATGCCCACACAAACATGAGTGAAATGAGTGGAGTAGTTTCTGCAAAGGACTTGGCAAAGAGGGCAAAGGAATTTGGTCATGAGGCAATTGCAATTACAGATTTTGGAGTAGTGCATTCCTTTCCTTTCGCATATAAGGAGTCAAATGATAATTTTAAAATAATTTTTGGAGTGGAAGCTTATGTTGTCGATGATGACCAGGATATGATAACAAAGCCGTCAGATAAACTGATAGAGGAAGAAGTTTATGTTGTATTCGATATAGAAACGACAGGGCTTGACCCCTACAATGACAAAATAATTGAAATTGGGGCAATTAAATTAAAAGGAAAAGAAATAATAGATGAATTTTCTGTATTTGTAAATCCTGAAATGAATATTCCTGAAGAAATTACAAGGCTTACAAATATTACAAATGATATGGTGAAGGATGCTGACAATATTGAAAAAGTACTGCCTGAATTTTTAGAATTCTGTAAGGATACAACGGTTGTTGCACATAATGCCAAGTTTGATGTGGGATTTATCAACCAGAAAGCTAAAAATCAGGGACTGGAATACTCCCCAAGCGTTATAGATACACTACACTGGGCAAGAGTGCTGCTGCATGACCAGAAGAGATTCGGTCTTAAGAATGTAGCTAACTATTTTAATATTTCCCTTGATAATCACCACAGAGCAGTGGATGACGCAAAAGCAACTGCTGAAATATTTCAGAAATTTCTGAATATGGTGCTGAGTAAGGGAATATTAAAACTTACAGAAATAAGCAGGGAACTAGAAACAAACATACAGAATGCAGAAACGCTTAATACAATGATACTTGTGAAAAATCAGGCAGGATTAAGGGATCTTTATGAGCTTATATCGAGAAGCCACATTGAATTTTTTGGAAACAGAAAGCCGAGAATACCTAAATCACTGCTAAATGAAAAAAGAGAAAATCTTCTAATTGCAAGTTCGGCATCGGCAGTATTTGGAAATAACGGTGAGCTTGCGAATATGTTTATACGTGGATCAGATTTGGAAGATATTGAGGAAAGGGCAAAATTTTATGATTACATTGAAATTCATCCTCTAACAAACTATGTTGATTTAGAAGGAACGGGAGATGTTGAAAGTCTTGATAAAATCGTGCAGATGAATAATTATTTTTATGATCTTGGGAAAAAATTGGGGAAAATAGTAGTTGCTACAGGAGATGCCCATTATCTGGAAGAAAGGGAAGCGGTTAACCGTAGTGTGCTTATTTTAGGAAGTGGAATGGGTCACCGTATATTTTCTTACGATAAAAGGCTGTTTTTCAGAACAACAGAGGAAATGCTGGAAGAATTTTCGTATCTAGGTGAAGACAAGGCGTATGAAGTTGTTGTAGAAAATACTCATAAGATAAACGATATGATAGAGAAAGTAAGACCTATCCCTACAGGATTCTATCCGCCAAAAATAGATGGAGCTGAAGAAGAAGTAAGACGGATGACTTATGCAAAACTGCATGAACTGTATGGAGAAAATGTTCCTGAACATTTGAATGAGAGAATAGAGAAGGAATTGAACTCAATAATAGGAAATGGATTTGCAGTTCTTTACCTTATAGCCCAGAAGCTTGTAAAAAAATCTCTTGATAATGGATATTTAGTAGGATCGAGGGGATCCGTAGGTTCGTCGATTGTGGCGTATCTTATGGGAATAACGGAAGTTAATGGTCTTTATCCACATTATAGATGTCCTAACTGTAAACATACGGAATTTATGGAATTTGAAGGAAGTGGACCTGATCTACCTGATAAGGTATGTCCTGAATGTGGAACAAAATATATAAAAGATGGTCATGCAATACCGTTTGAAGTATTTATGGGATTCAATGGAGATAAAGTACCGGATATAGATTTGAACTTCTCAGGGGAATATCAGGGAGAAATACATAAGTATACTGAAGAACTGTTCGGGTCTGATAACGTATTCAGGGCAGGAACAATTGCAACATTGGCAGAGAAGAACGCTTTCGGATATGTGAGAAAATATTTTGAGGAAATAGAAGGAAGTCCGGAAATAAGTAAGAGAAAAGCAGAACTTACAAGAATTGCAAAAGGATGTGAAGGAGCAAGAAAAACAACAGGACAGCACCCGGGAGGAATGATAGTTGTACCAAGCGATAAATCAATATACGACTTCTGTCCTATTCAGAGACCTGCAAATGATATGAATGCCGAGTCAAAAACGACTCACTTTGATTATCACGTAATGGATGAGCAACTTGTAAAACTTGATATACTTGGACATGATGATCCGACTACATTGAGAATACTTCAGGATTTAACAGGAGTGGATATTTACAGTATTCCTCTTGATGATGAAAAGGTTATGAGCCTGTTCAGTGGAACAGAAGCACTTGGTGTGGAACCTGCGGATATTGATTCTAAAACAGGTTCATCAGGAATACCTGAATTTGGAACTTCGTTTGTAAAACAGATGCTTATGGATACAAAACCTAAGACATTTGCAGAACTTGTAAGAATATCAGGGCTTTCCCATGGTACTGACGTGTGGCTGAATAATGCACAGGAATATGTAAGGCAGGGTATTGCTACCTTAAGTGAAATAATAACAGTCCGTGATGACATTATGAACTATCTGATTGATAACGGGCTTGATAAATCAGTTGCCTTTACGATAATGGAATTTGTGAGAAAAGGTCAGCCTACGAAAAACCCTGAAAAATGGAAAGAATTTTCAGAAATAATGAAAAAACATAAGGTAAAGCAGTGGTATATTGATTCGTGTGAGAAAATAAAATATATGTTCCCTAAGGGACACGCTGTGGCTTATGTAATGATGGCTGTAAGAATAGCTTATTTTAAAGTTTATTATCCGCTTGAATTTTATACGGCATTTTTAAACAGAAAGGCCGCTGATTTTAAAATGACAGCCATGTTTAAGCCTGTGGATGAACTGAAAAGGTCAAAAAAGGAGCTTGATGCAAAAGGAAACCTTAATGCAAAGGAAAAACAGGAACTGTTCCTATATGAAATTCTGATTGAGATGCATTATAGAAAGATTGAGCTTATGCAGATAGATATTTATAAATCGGAAGCAACTTCCTTCACTATTGAAGATGGAAAGATAAGAATGCCGTTGATTGCAATGGATGGCCTAGGTGAATCAGTTGCAGTTAATGTTGTAAATGAAAGAAAGAACGGAGAGTTTCTGTCAATGGAGGATCTTGTAAAAAGAACAAAATTAAATAAAACAGTAATGGACTTGCTGAAAACATATGAATGTATACCTGAATTATCAGCAACAAACCAGCAGACATTGTTTTAGATAGATGTATTTTTAAAAATAACAGGAAGCTTGAAATTAGAAAAAAGTTAAGAAGATAAAATAGAATTGTACTGCACCCAAAATCTTGGATACAAGATTTGAGGTGCATTTTTATTGAAGTAATGGAATAAAAGGGAGAAAATTAGAAATTCCTTATATTTTTTAAAGTTATATTCAACAAAATTTAATATTCAGTATTATAATTCTGTTATAACTAGATATTATCTATATATAAAAATACAAATAATGTTTGAAAATAAGAGGGATTTTTCTGAAAAATAAAAAAAACATATAAATAGATTAAAATTAATATGTAATCGTTTTAATGTTGATTTTTATGTAAAAATATAGTATAATCATATAATAAAATATATTCCTCTTAAGGAAATGCTATCTAAAATAATATTATAGAAGGCTATATTAAGAATATATTTTAAATTGGAATAGTAAAGGAGAGAATATGAGCAATAATTTGAGAAATATAGAAAAAAACTTAAGATCATTTATTAAAAGATGTAAAGAGATAACATATACAAAAAGTTTGCTTTTTACTTTTTTAATGACAGGATCATTTTCACAAGTAAATGGTAAAACAAAAAAAGATGAGACAACAGGCAACCAAAGAAAGCAGATAGAAAATTCAATAGGGGATATGAAAAAGCTTTTCAAGGATGCAAGATATGAAAATAATAAACTTTTAAAGTCTTCAAATCTTGAACTGATACAGCTTATGGAACAGGGAGACCATGTGGTAAAATCTCCATGGAGCAGTTGGCAATATGGAATTAATGGATTTTTTAGCCATTGGGGCGGTACATACAGAGGTAGAGGGGATAAATCCGAAAGATACCCTTATAATGGAATTTATGAAAGAAGTACAAACAGCTTTGACAGATATACTTCTCCATCCAGTGACAGTTACAGCTTTTTACAAAAATCAAGCAATGTAAAATCAGCAACTACTACTGGAAGAGAAGGATACGGATCAAATTATGGATTAACAAGTACAACAAAGAAACAGGAACCTGTAGCAAGTTTAAATGTGGAAGCTGCAATAAAGCCTAAAGAGGTAAGCAAGGCTTCAGTAGCTGCACCTAATATAAATGTAGTGGCACCTGTTCTGGTTTCACCTGCTATACCTACTGTAATTCCTGAAACTTTAACTATACCTAATCCTAATCCTCCTGTGGTTAAGGTAAAAATACCTGAAGTTAATGCAAAACCATTTTTAGATTTTTCTTTTACTAATGGTGCAATAAGTAAATGGTATGTTGTAAATACAGTTGATGATCAAAAAAAATATACAGATGATCCTACTAAATTTACTGATGGTGAAAATCATTCTTTTTGGTCAGGGTATAATCCAACTACTGGAGCATTAGTTCCACAGTCTGGAATAGATGGGACACCTTCAAATATAGGATACATAAATGCAAATAGTTCTAGAGTTGTTAATCCTAGAGATTCAGTTTTGTTTTATTATGGAAGTCAGTTTTCAGGAGGTAATTCAGATATCAATAAGAGAAAATTTCATATTAAAAATATGAATTTATATCTTGCTGGAGATGTAGGAGCTGCAGGACTGACAGATGGTGGTAAACAAGGGGCTTTAGGAATACATACTGTATGGAATGGAAAATTATCAAATGTTACAGCAAATATGTATGGAAAATCAGCGTTTTTATCACTTGAAACATGGTGGACTGGAAAAATAGAATTTGATGAAACTCCAGGAAATGAAGTAAAAGTAAATATAACAAAAGGACATTTAACAGCTCCTGGAGCTGGAGATCAGAATACAATATTTTTAATATTTCCAGGAACATATTCTGTAGTACAGAACTGGAGTGCTAGTTTTGGAGTACCTTTACAACGTGGAGGATTTATAGGTAAAGTTAATGCTGATATAGAAACTAACAAGAATATAGTTTATTCAGTAGTAGGGACTCAAGGATCATTTGAAATAAATAGTAAAGGAAAATATAACATTACAGGAGATGAAAATGTAGTTTATTCAGGATTTGGATACGTTCCTAACTGGAATAACTTTGTAGGAAAAGCAGATATCAATGGAACGATGCCAGGAGGTACTGCAAGAATAAAGGATACAAATCAGACCGGAATGACGCCAACTGTAAAACTTACAGAAGCTCCTATTGTGAACGGAAACAGAAATATATTACTATTATTTAATGATAAGATGCCTGATGCAGAGTCTTCAAGATTATCTGTATGGAATCAAACTAATAATTCAGATTGGAAAAAATCAGTTATTGGGATATATCAAGGACAAATTGATGCAAGAGGAAGAATAGGAACAACAAGTGCTACAACGATTGCTACAAATAATATAGGAATTTATTCTAAATCGGGTCAAAGAGGAGAAGAAATTATAAATGGACAGACTGCAAAGATAAAAACAAAAGAAGATTTGGGAGCTAATGTTCAGATTAATTATGAAAATGATCCAATACATTCTCTACAAATAAATAATATTGATATAACGTTTGGTAAAAATTCTAAAGATGGTATAATGATAGCATCTGAAAGAGGAACAGTTATTGATGTAGCAAAATCTACAAATGAACACGGTAAAGCTATAAAAGATGCAAGTGGAAATGATATTTCAGGGAAATCAGATTCTACAACAGTAGATATTATGACTACACCTATAAAAGATTATACTTTAGATGGTACAGCGACTTCACTTGTTGCTTCTGCAGATGATACTAGAAATGAAGTAGCCACTGGAACAATTATTGCATATGCCGAAGGAACATGGAAAAATAGCGACCATGTAATGACATCTAATGAAGCAAAAAGATTTGAAGGAAAAGGAAGTCAAGTAAATCTTGGACAAGATGTTGTGATGAGTGCAAGATATAAAGACGATACTCCTTTAGGATCAACAACAAAAGTGGAATCTTTTCCAATGGCATATGTTGCTAAAAATGGTGGAGAAATAACGGCTGAAAAGACTACAGACGCAAAAGGATTTGGATCAATAATTGCATACGCAGACAATAGTGCGAAAATTACTTTAGATGGTGCAGTTACAGCGGTTGATGAATGGGCTGCAAATGATGCTGATACAAAACCATATTTATACAAAAATATTGGTGGATACGCAAAAGCAGGAACAGCTACAGGAAGTGGAAGTACTGTAACATTTAAAGATAATATTAAAATTCATGGTATAGGAGGATTTGCTCAAGGAAGTGGTTCATTAGTTAAATTTGAAGGTTCTAATAATGAGATTTATTCTGCAAAAGAAGGTGGTCTTGTAGCTTGGGATGGCGGTAAGATTGACTTTAAAGGTGGAAAAATTGATACTAGAAAAAGAAATTCTACAGATGATTATAGTGGAGTTGTGCCATTTTTAGCTAATACTGGATCGAATATTAATTTTTCAGGGAATACGGAACTTACTATTTCTGATGGAATACTTATGCCTGGAACAGCGGCTGATTATGCGGCTGAAGATTCATCTAATCCTGCAAATGCTGCTGCAACTGCTGGGAAAAAATATACTGGTATGAGTAATATGAAAATTAAAGTTGAAGGAAATGGTGTAATTTTAAGAGTTACAGATGGTGGAACTGTAAATGATAACAAATGGACAGGACCTACTGGACTTATTGAGAGTATTGAAGATAACATGAAAATAAACAGAGGAAACCTGAGAATAGGACCAAATGCAGATTATAAAGTATATTATAAAAATGGTGAATATTCTATAGAAAGAAATATTGACCTTGATAATGCACCTGTTTTCAACAAAATAAAATTTGTGAGGGAAAAAATACATATACAGCCTGGAATTACTGTAAGTTCTGCAACAGGACAGGGAATGATAGTTGGATCTGATTCCGGAGCAACAAGTAATACTCAGACAGGATATGTAAATAAAGGTAATGTTGAAATAACAGGTGGGACATCTTCTACAATAGGATTGAGTACAAGTTATGGAGAAATTATAAATGAAAATGTTGTTAATGTAGATAATGGACTGGGACTGTATGGAGTAAATGGAAGTAAAATACTGAATGACAGTGCTGGAACAATTACTATAACAGGAAATGGAACTGGAATGGCTGCATTTACATCAGCAACACAGCTTCAGGACTATGGAACAGATGCTAAAATAAAAGCAGGAACTCTTGGAAATAATGAAAAAACTTTAGAACTGGAAAATAAAGGTACAATTACAATAAATGGAAATGGCGGAATTGGAATGTACGGGGAATTAAGAACATTACCAGGAGCGCATTCCAGTATAGAAGTAGGTAAAACAGGAACTTCTCATGGAAGTATAAGAAATGCAGGGAAAATAGTTCTGGCAGGAGATAATTCGGTAGGAGTTGTTTCAAAAGTGTCAGCTCCTGCAGGAGCGGCTTCAGCTCTTGATTTTGGAGGACCTGAAATAAGCCTGAATGGAACAGGATCTTCTGATATAGTTACAGGTAAGGAAGGAATCGGAGTATATGCAGACAATACAAAGATTACTTTTGAAACTGACTATGGAGTGGAAGTAAAGGATAAAGGAACAGGAGTATTTATAGAAGGAAACAATCCTTCACTTACAGATAATAAAACTTTTGAATTGAAATATTCAGGAGTTCCAACTGAATCAGCTGTTGCATTCTTTATGAATAATAAATCAACAGCATCAGGAGCAGCAATGCTGAATAATATGAACATAAGATTAACTGATACTTCCCAGAATACAGGAGGATTAGTTGGAATATTGGCAAGAGGGACTACAGGAGAGCTGAATAACCAGGGAAATATAACAGCAGATGCAGGATATGGAATTATTTCTGAAGGAGTGGAAGTTAGAAATAGCGGAAATATAACTTTAACTAATCCTGTAAGTGAAACACCTAAAAAGGAAAGTGTAGGAATTTATTCTAAAAATGGAAATAAAGTTACAAACTCAGGAAATATAACAGTTGGAAAATATTCGGTAGGAATTTATGGAAATGAAGTACAGAACAGCGGTAACTTAAATGTTGGTAATTCAGGTACAGGAATATTCAGTCAAGGTGGGAATGTAGACTTAACTGGAGGAACAATAACAGTTGGTTCTGATCAGGCGGCTGCAGTTTATGCAAACGGAGATGGTCAGACAGTAACTGCACATGCAGGATCAGATATTTCCATAGGAGACAACTCTTTTGGAATTCTTGTTGAAAAAGGTGCAGGTTCGGCTGGAAATAAAGTTGTAAGTAATATTGCGGCAATAAATAACTTAGGAAATGACACTGTATACATATATTCAAATGATAATAGAACAGGAGCCCAAGTTATAAACAATACGGATCTTACAGCGTCAGGATCATTCAACTATGGAATATATTCTGCAGGAGAAGTTATAAACAACAGTAATATAAATTTTGGAGCAGGAGATGGAAATATTGGAATTTTCAGTACTCATGGAGGAACAGCTGTTAATAATGCTTCAATTACAGTAGGTGAAAGTTATATGGATCCTACAAATGTATTAAATAACCGTTATGCTATAGGAATGGCTGCTGGATATACCCCAACGGCTGCTGAAATTGCTGCAGGAAAAGTGGGATATACTGGAAATATTGTAAATAATGGCGTTATTAATGTTACAGGAAAAGGAAGTATTGGAATGTACGGAACTGGAGCGGGAACAACGGTTTACAACGGTACTGCTTCAAATCGTAATGCTGTGATAAACTTGAATTCGAGTGAAACTACTGGAATTTACTTGGATAACGGAGCTTATGGATATAACTACGGAAAGATAAAATCAAATGGTTCAAATTTAAGTAAAGTTGTCGGAGTTGTTGTAAAAAATGGTTCCACAATAGAAAACCATGGAGAAATAGATATAACTGCTGCAGATGCTGTAGGAATATTAACTAAAGGAGATATGGCAGGTAATAACTTAGGTATAGTAAAGAACTATGGAAGCTTTAATATAAATGGAACAACAGTACCTGCAGGAACAAGAGCTGAAGATATTTCAGATCCTTCTATAATAGGTGTAAGTAAGGCAAGTGACCTGACTAAGACTGTAGAAGGGGTAAAAATAGAAGTTCCTCGTGGAAGTGTTACAGGAACAATTACTGTAAACGGAACACCAGTTGTACCTGAAGTTGCGACAACATCAGGAGAAGAATTTAAACCTATGGAAGTATCAAAAATAGGTATGTATATAGATACTTCAAATAGAAATTATACTACTCCTATTACAGGACTGAGTGCCCTTACTAACCTTAAGAAAGCAGATCTGATAATTGGAGCTGAAGCGGCACAGAATACTACTGGAAAATACATTCAGTTAGATTCAAGAATAACAGATCCTTACAATGCAATGATAAGAGCAAACCAGCAAATTGAAAAATGGAGTATATATTCAGGTTCTCTGACATGGATGGCTACTGTTTCACAAAATGCAACTGATGGAACTATACAGAATGCCTACCTTGCAAAAATACCTTATACATACTGGGCAGGAAATGAAGCAACTCCTGTAAATGTTAAGGACACATACAACTTCTTAGATGGATTGGAACAAAGATATGGAGTGGAAGCACTTGGAAGCAGAGAAAATCAGTTGTTCCAAAAACTGAACGGAATAGGTAATAATGAAGAAATTCTTTTCTATCAGGCAATGGATGAAATGATGGGACATCAGTATGCAAATACTCAAATGAGAATAAATGCTACTGGAAACATGCTTGACAAGGAATTCAGATATCTGAAGGACGAATGGAGAAATCCTTCTAAACAGAATAATAAGATAAAAGTATTTGGAATGAGGGATGAATACAAGACAGATACAGCAGGAATTATAGACTATACAAGTAATGCTTATGGAGTTGCCTATGTTCATGAAGATGAAACAGTAAAACTTGGTCATAGTTCGGGATGGTATGCAGGAGCTGTTCATAACAGATTCAAATTTAAGGATATAGGAAATTCTAAAGAAAATCAGACAATGCTAAAGGCAGGAGTGTTCAAGACAATTTCGCCATCAGGAGATCATAATGGAAGTTTAAGATGGACTATATCTGGAGATGTATTTGCAGGAATAAATGAAATGAACCGTAGATTCCTTGTTGTAGATGATATATTCCAGGCAAAAGCTAACTATTATTCATATGGAGCGGCATTGAAAAATGAATTAGGTTATGACATAAGAATGAGTGAAAGAACTCATCTGAAACCATATGGAATGCTGAAGATGGAATATGGAAGATTTACCGGTATAAAAGAAAAGTCAGGAGAAATGAGACTTGAAGTGGAAGGAAATGACTACTATTCAATAAAACCTGAAGTAGGATTGGAATTCAAGTACATACAGCCACTTGCTGTCAGAACTCAGCTTTCTGTTGGAATTACAGCAGCTTATGAAAATGAGCTTGGAAAAGTTGGAGATGTAAACAATAGAGCGAGAGTAAGATATACAACAGCTGACTGGTTTGGAATCAGAGGAGAAAAAGACGATAGAAGAGGAAATGGTAAATTTGATCTGAATATTGGAATTGACAATACAAGAGTAGGATTTACACTGAATGCAGGATATGACACTAAAGGAAATAATGTAAGAGGTGGAATAGGATTCAGGGCAATCTATTAATTTTATACTTAATTTTGTGAGAAAAGAGAAATAGGTAGAAATTAACATATCTGTAAAATAAAAATACAACGGTTTTATCACCGTTGTATTTTTTGTATTTTGAGTTTACACAAATTATGAACACTTTTGTGCATTCTCTTAGCCAATTTTATTTATATGTTGAAAAAATCTTTTCCATAGTCTTCTTAAATGTTGGAGACCCTACCAGATTATAATCTTTTTCTGTGAATTTTTTACAATTATTAACAAAGTATATTTCATACAGGTAGCCATCTCCTTTTATAGGATTTACTATTCCTGCATAAAAAAGTTCTTCATTTACATAATCTAGTATTGCATCTGTATCATTTTGTCTTTGTAAGATTTTTCCTTCACTTGTATAGGAAATTTCCATAAGTGTAGATCCAATCAGACTACACATTAAATTATCTGAAGAGGGATCGTCTCCATAGAAAGTAGCCCATTCTTCAAAAGAATCATTAACAAGAACACCGTCCTTTGTTTTTGAAAATTCTCCGAAGCTTAATAATGAAAACATTAAAAAAATTAATGTAGTTATTACTTTTTTACTCATAATACTCACTCCTTTAATATGTTATTTATCTAGTTATATTATGTGAAAATCAAAGTTTCAATTTTATGGCATGTCATTAAAAGTCTTTTAAGTATTTTTATGTTTATCAACCCTGACCCCATATTTAAAATACTTTTCCCAATAGGGACTTTTAAGTGAAGACATTACAACCCCTTTTGAAGAAGAAGCATTTATAAATAAGGAATTTCCCACATAAACTGCTGTATGGTTAGTTCTTCCTTCAGGTTTGAAAAATACAATGTCTCCGGCTTTTAAATTTTTAGATGAAACTTTTTTTCCAGTTTGTGCCTGCTGGGTTGAAACTCTTGGAAGCTCGTGACCATAAACTTCACGATAAATTCTACGAGTCAAAGCAGAACAGTCAATTCCTTTTTTAGAATCTCCTCCCCATGCATATTTTGTATCCTTCCATTTGCTATAAGACACAAGGAGCTTCTTTTCAGCAGCAGCAGTTCTTTTTTCACTTGCAGTTCCAGATTTTGCTATTCTTTCATGTTTTTTTCTTAGTTCCGTCATTTTATCAATGATAAGCTGATCTTTATTGTTTGCAGAAATACTGTAAATTCCTGTATTATGGGAAACTTTATTATGTGGAACTGTTTTTGCAGTATTTGCTACGCTTGAAGTTTTTCCAGATTTTGCTGGAGATATTTTTACATGTTTTAAAGTTGTATCTGTTTTTGTAGCTTGAGAAGTTTTTGCAATAGGATGTTTTTCTGCAGAATGTTTTGTTGCAACTGGCTTTACTTTATTTTCTGTACTTTTAACAGTATTTGTGCTTTTAATAGTAGTATTTGTAGCTACAGTACTTTTAACAGCTGTACTTTTACTTGCTGTATTTTTAACAGCTATATTTTTAGTAGCTGTGCTTTTAGTGTTTGTAACCTTAACAGCTGTATTTTTAACAGCTGGACCTTTAGAAACAGTTTTCTTTGTTTTTACAGTTTTAGCAGTATTCTGCTTTGCTTTGACATTTTTTTTATGCTTAACAGATTTTCCCTGTAATCCTGAAGTAATAAATGCAAATGCAGCCATACAAATTGCTGTAAAGAATCTCTTCTTTTTCATTTCATTTCTCCTTTTAAAATCAGTTACAATTTGTTTTTAAATTATTTCTGAAAAATATTTCTTTTTTATTGTATCATTAAATAAGAAAAAAGTAAATTGACTTTGAAAAAGAAAGATATTATAATTTAATAATAAAATAAGTGTGGCACAATTGAAATAAGGTAAAAATAAAATTATATAAATAAAATTTTTGGAGGCGATGAAATGACGGATATCGAAATAGCTCAAAGGGCAAAGTTGGAAAAAATTAATGTGATTGCTGAAAAAGCAGGACTTTCTGAAGAAGATTACGAACAATATGGAAATTACAAGGCTAAAGTCAGCCTTGATGTATTGAAAAAAAATTCTGACAAAAAGGATGGAAAACTTATACTTGTGACAGCTATAACTCCTACACCTCCAGGTGAAGGGAAATCAACTGTTACAGTGGGATTAACACAGGCATTTAACAAATTTGGATATAAGTCAATTGCGGCACTAAGGGAACCGTCATTAGGCCCTGTATTTGGAATAAAGGGAGGAGCCACAGGAGGAGGAATGTCCCAGGTTGTCCCTATGGAAGAAATAAATCTTCATTTTACAGGAGATATCCATGCAATTTCAACTGCACATAACCTTATTTCTGCGTGCATTGACAATCATCTTATGCAGGGAAATGAACTAGATATAGATGTAAATAATATTACTTGGAAACGTGTCCTTGATATGAATGACAGGGCATTGAGAAATATTGTAATTGGAATGGGAGGAAGACTTAACGGAATTCCTAGGGAATCTTCATTCCAGATAACTGTAGCTTCAGAAATAATGGCAATATTCTGTCTTGCTAACTCTATTAGTGATTTGAAAAATAAAATAGGTGAAATAGTTTTTGGATACAATAGAAAAGGAGAAATGCTGAAGGTGAAACAGCTGAAAATAGAAGGAGCAGTTACAGCGCTTCTTAAGGATGCTATTAAACCTAATCTTGTTCAGACACTGGAAAATACTCCTGTATTTATACATGGAGGACCTTTTGCAAATATTGCTCATGGGTGTAATTCGGTTCTTGCAACGAAAATGGCATTGAAATTGTCAGATTACGTTGTAACAGAAGCAGGATTTGCGGCTGACCTTGGAGCAGAAAAATTTTTGGATATAAAGGCAAGAAAAGCAGAAATTGAACCAAATGTTATTGTTATAGTTGCAACTGTCAGAGCATTGAAACATCATGGTGGAGATACAGACCTGAAATCAGAAAATATAGAAACATTGAAAAAAGGACTTGTAAACCTTGAAAGACATATAGAAAGCATGCAGAAATACCGTATCCCTGTAGTTGTTGCAATAAATAAGTTTATAACTGACACTGATGCTGAAATAAAGGAAATTGAAAAATTCTGTAATGCAAAAGGTGTGGAAGTAGCTCTTTGTGAAATTTGGGAAAAAGGTGGAGAAGGTGGAAAGGAACTTGTAGACAAAGTAATTTCTGCAGTTGAGAAAAATGAAAAATCAGAAGAAAAATTTTCTCCATTGTATGAACTGGAACTTCCGATAAAGGAAAAAATAGAAATTATTGCAAAGGAAATATATGGAGCTGACGGGGTTAAATTTATGCCTAAGGCACTTAATAACATAAAAAAATACGAAGAATATGGATATGATAAACTTCCTGTATGTGTTTCAAAAACACAGAAATCACTGTCAGATAACCCAAAATTATTGGGAAGACCTACAGGATTTGAAATTACAATAAATGAAATCAGACTGTCTGCAGGAGCAGGATTTTTAGTGGCGATGGCAGGAGAAATCATAGATATGCCCGGACTTCCTAAAAAACCTTCAGCAGAACTGATTGATATAGATGAAAATGGAGTAATTACAGGGCTGTTTTAAAAAGGAAATAACTAAAAATGAGAGGTCTAAAAATGTCAAAAAAATACGATTTTGAAACATTGATAAGCAGAAAAAATCAAGGCTCGTATAAATGGGATCAGATGTACAAGGAGTATCCTAATCTCCCTGATGATATAGTGCCCTTTTCAGTGGCAGACATGGAACTGCAGATTGCACCTGAAATAAAGGAAGGACTGAAAAAATACATAGATGAAGCAATACTCGGATATACTGGAACTTACGAGGAATATTTTGAAGCTGTAATAAACTGGATGAAAAGAAAACATAATTTTGATATTCAGAAGGAATGGATTGTAACTTCTTCAGGAGTTGTTTCAGCATTGTATGATTCTGTAAAGGCATTTACTGAAAAGGAAGATGGAGTAATAGTATTTACACCTGTGTACTATCCCTTTTACAGTGCAATAAAATTAAATGAAAGAAAAATTGTGGAATGTCCGCTTATTGAAAATGAAGGGAAATATGTAATAGATTTTGAAGGTTTTGAAAAGCTTGCAAAGGAAGAAAAAAATAAACTTCTTATTTTATGCAGTCCCCACAATCCTGTAGGAAGAGTATGGAAAAAAGAAGAACTGGAGAAAATTGGTAAAATTTCCCTTGAAAATAATCTGAAAATTATTTCTGATGAGATACATTTTGATATTCTTATGGAAAGTGAAAAACATACTGTCCTGCAGACATTGTCAGAAGAACTTTCTGAAATTACCATTACGTGTACTGCTCCAACTAAGACATTTAACCTTGCGGGAATTGGAATATCAAATATAATTATAAAAAATGAAAAGCTGAGAAAAAGATTTATAAAAGAACAGGGAAGATCATCTGCACATGTGTTTGCAGCATTGGGATATAGAGCCTGCATACTGGCGTATACTCAGGCAGAAGGATGGTTTGAGGAGTTTCTTCAGCTTATTAATAAAAATCAGAAAATTGTAAATAAATTTTTTGAGGAAAAGTTTTCTAAACTTAAAGCTCCACTAATTCAGGGAACTTATTTGCAATGGCTTGATTTTAGGGCTTTAGGGCTAAGAGGAGAAGTACTGAAAAAATTTATGAATGAAAAGGCACAACTGTTTTTCAGTGAAGGTTATACATTTGGAAAAAATGGAGATGGATTTGAAAGAATAAATCTTGCAGTTCCAACACATATTCTTGAAAAAGGTCTGGAAAGACTGTATAAGACAATAAAAGAAAATTATCCTGATTTCTGTAAATAAATTCTGTGATTATTAAAAAAAGTAACAGAAATAAAATTAATGGGAATAATTTAGGAAAAATATAAATCTGGAAAATGGAAATTTGTACCAAAATGAAAAAATAATAAAATAAAAATGTTATTTAGGGGCTGTTGAAAAACAGTCCCTTTTAAAGTGATTTCATTATTTTTGACTGTTTAATTTTATAATATTTTATGATATAATACTAAATAAAACTGATGTTAGGAAAAGAAAATAGAATTTATAGAAATATGCATTAAAAAGGAGTGAGGATATTGAAGGTCTCGTTAATAATGCCAACAATAAATGTTACTGATGAACTGGAACTGTTTTTAGAAAGTTTAAAGGAGCAGACTTATAAGGATTTTGAACTTATTGCAGTGGATCAGAACAAGGATGATAAGGCTTATAAAATTTTAGAAAAATATGAAAATGATTTTGAAATAAAGTATATGAAAAGTGACAGGAAAGGTTTAAGCCTGAATAGAAACAGGGGATTACTTGTAATGGACGGAAGTATTGTAGGATTTCCTGATGATGACTGTGAATATCAGCCTGATACATTGGAAAAGGTAGTAAAATTTTTTAAGGAAAATGAAGATAAAAGAATATATTCGTGTAGGACTCTTGAAAGGGGAAAAGACTACGGAACAGGAATAATGGCTGAGCAAAATGTTAAACTGACAAAAGGAAATATTGAAAAAACTGTAAAATCCATTACTTTTTTCGTGAATTATACATATGAGGATATAGTTCTGTTTGATGAAAATCTGGGTGTAGGTTCTGTTTTTGGAAGTGGAGAGGAAACAGACTATGTGCTGACATTACTGCATAAAGGATATAAAGGTGAGTATTTTGCAGATGACATTATTTTTCATCCTGCCAAAAAAGGAAACTATGATGATTTGGACAGGGCGTACAAATATGCACTTGGATATGGAGCACTTGTAAAGAAGGAAGTTTTAGGAAGAAAAAATTTCTTTTACTATTTTAAATTTTTAAAAAGAATATTTAGAAGTATAGCGGGTATAATACTTACAAAAAATAGAAAATATCATAAGACAGTTTTAAAGGGAAGAATCGAAGGATTTAACAAATACAAGTAGGAAAGAAGGAAAACTAAAAATGGACAAGATAAAATGCCTTATAAATATGATAATAGCCTTTATAATTTATCCTTTTACAAAAGGGAAATTTAAAAATAGGAAAATATGGCTTGTCGGGGGAAACGCAGGAGAGCTTTTTGTTGACAATGGAAGAGCAATTTATGAATATCTGAGATCTAAAAAGGATATAGAAGAATACTGGGTTGTTAATAAAAATTCGCCAGTTTTTGATAAAATTCATGGTGGAAAGCTTGTAAAGGGAAGTGTGGAAAGCTACCTTTATTTCATGAATTCGGAAGTTGTACTTTTTTCACATTCAATATCTGCAGATATAGCACCTTATCTGTTTGTTGTTCCAGTTATAAATCTGTTTCACTATAAACCTCTGAAGGTGTTCTTAAATCATGGGACGGTAGGTTTCAAGGTTAGAATGGCAATGAATAAGAAAACAGAAAAAATAGCTGAAAATCTTGTAAAATCCTATGATGTAAATATATGTGATTCAGAATATGAAAAAAATATAAAGACTAAAACATGGTGGAATGTTCCTGAAAATACTGCATTTATAACAGGATATCCGAGATATGATAAATTATATAATGTGGAAGTTGAAAGAAAAGAAATATTTTTTATGCCTACATGGAGAAACTGGATAAAGCTTGAAAATGCAAGGATAGAAGATACAGAATATTTTAAAAATATTACAGGTCTTATAACAGATGAAAGATTTAATAAATATCTGGAAGAAAAAAATCTTTATCTGAATATTTACATTCATCAGCTTATGCATGATTATCTGAAGGATTTTAACAAGGTGAAACTTGGTAAAAATGTTACTTTGTTACCAAAAGATGCTGATATTACTAAAGAACTGATGAAAGCAAAAATACTTATAACTGATTATTCAAGTGTTGCATATGATTTCTATTATCTGAATAAGCCTATTATATTCTTTCAGTTTGACAGGGAGGAATATCAGAAGAAAGTCGGTTCCTACGTGGATCTGGATAAAGAACTTTTTGGAGAAGGAGTTCACAGTATAAAGGAATGTGTGGAAAAAATAGAAGAAATTACAGAAAATAACTTTGAATATAGTCCAGCTGTAAAAGAAAATATGAATAAAATGAGAAGTATGTTCTTAAAATATACTGATAAGGAAAACTGTAAGAGAGTATATGAACTTATTATAAAAAAACTTGGAGAAAAAAATGGAAAAAAATAAAGTATCTATAATAATTCCTGTATATAATGCAGAAAAATTTATTGGAGAAACAATAGAATCAGTTATTTCCCAGACATATACAAATTGGGAAATACTTATATTAAATGATATGTCTACTGACAGAAGTTATGAAATCATACAGGAATATGCACAGAAAGACGGAAGAATAAAAGTCATTAACAGTGAAAAAAATATTGGTGTGGTTGAAGGAAGAAACAGACTTATAAAT
Organism: uncultured Leptotrichia sp.; assembly: GCA_937925095.1. Classification (GTDB taxonomy): domain Bacteria; phylum Fusobacteriota; class Fusobacteriia; order Fusobacteriales; family Leptotrichiaceae; genus Leptotrichia_A. The sequence goes on along the minus strand of CALEXX010000020.1, from coordinate 31,225 downwards.
GAAGCAGATGGAGAATATATAGCTTTTCTTGATGCTGATGACTACTGGAAGGAAGATAAGCTTGAAAAACAGATTGAATTCATGAAAAATAAGGATATCGCCATAAGCTGTACAGAATATACAAGAGTTACAGAAAATGGAAAGCCTATCAATGAAATAAAAATAAAGGAAGAAATAACTTACAGGGATTTGCTTAAAAATAACTATTTAGGCTGCCTTACAGTTGTTTATAATGCTGAAAAACTTGGGAAAAGATATTTTAAGGAAAGGGATAAAAATGAAGACTATGTCCTTTGGCTTGAAATAATAAAAGATACTGGAAAAATATATGGACTGAAGGAAAATCTTGCATTTTATAGAGTTCTGGATAAATCAAGATCCAGCAATAAAATAGATGCTGCCAAAGTAAGATGGAGAATATATAGGGATGTGGAAAAACTTTCATTATTTCAGTCAGTCTATTATTTCATGAATTACGTAATAATAGCTTTAAAAAAGACAAAATAAACTTACATAACAGAATTAGAAAATAAAAATAATTATAAAGTAAAAATGTAAAGGTGGGAAACAGAAAGATGGCCATGAGCGGAGTAAGAAAAAATTTTTCCTATTTATTTGGGATATTGACGGTAGCAATGTATTTTATTGGGCTAATTATAATAAACAGAGGACTGGGATTTAGAAATGCAATGATAATAGTCGGTGCCCTGATTGCCTATTATATAGCGAATGTGTATAATGTAGCGGCAAATAGATACAAATTGAAGGATATGACAACGGTAATTGTAATAAACGGGATTTTAATGACTATTACAACTTTTTCTAAAATATTTACTTTTTATGAAGGAATTATTCTCTTTGGAATAATAACAATATTTCAGATAGCTTTCAGATATATAGTTATTATGGGAGTAGTTGAAAAGGAAAGGGTTGTATTTGTTGGAGAAAACGACTATACACAGGATTTACTGGAAAGTGTAAAAAAGGATGGACAGTATGTATTTGTGACATCGCTAAATAATACTGATATGAAAGAACTTGGGAAAGAAATACTTGAACTGTACAAGACAAAGAAATTTGATGTACTTGTAGATTTTACGGATAAACTGTTAAGAGATCCTAAACTGACAGATAAATTGCTGCAGTATAAACTTGAAGGGCTACAATACTATAATTATCTGGAATTTTATGAAATATATGAAAGTAAACTTCCAATATCTCATTTAAGTCCAAAATGGTTTCTTGAGAATACAGGGTTTGAAATATATCATAACAACTTTAACCTTAAGGCAAAAAGACTTCTGGATCTGCTTTTTGCATTACTGATAGGAATTTTTGCAGCTCCGGTAATTGTGCTTGCCGCAATAATAGTAAAACTTGAATCTAAAGGACCGGTATTCTTTATACAGGAGAGAATAGGTGAAGGAAATAAGAAGTTTAATATAGTAAAATTCCGTTCAATGACTACTGATGCTGAAAAAGACGGGCCTCAATGGGCCTCTAAAAATGACAACAGGGTTACAAAATTTGGGAAAATAATGAGAGCTACGAGAATTGATGAGCTACCTCAGCTATGGAATGTGTTACGTGGGGAAATGAGTTTTGTGGGTCCCCGTCCTGAAAGGGAATATTTTATTCAGCAGCTTGAAAAGGAAATACCTTACTATAATTTAAGACACACTGTAAAACCAGGACTGACAGGATGGGCACAAGTGATGTATCCTTATGGTGCCAGTGTTGAAGATGCTTATAGAAAATTGCAGTATGATTTATATTATATAAAACATCACAGCATTCCATTTGATGTAAAGGTTCTACTGAAAACAGTAACGATAGTTATTTTTGGAAAAGGAAGATAGCCAAATATAAGTGGAAAGAAGAAAAGAGAAGTATAGTTGTAAAAGACAGAGAAAATAAAATTTATCAGGAAATAAATGGGAAAAGAAAGGGTATTACACATGCATTTAAAGGCGTTGGAGCTTGCAGGATTTAAATCATTTGCTGAAAAGACTACAGTTGAGTTTAACAGAGGAATTACCTCGATAGTTGGGCCTAATGGAAGTGGTAAGAGCAATATTCTGGATGCAATTTTATGGGTTTTAGGTGAGCAGAGCTACAAAAATATAAGAGCCAAGGAAAGTTCGGATATTATTTTTTCAGGTGGAAAAAATAAAAAGCCACGTTCCATGGCGGAAGTCAGCCTTATCATTGAAAATGAAGACAGATATCTTGATATAGATTTTTCTGAAGTAAAAATAACAAGAAGAATATATAAAAGTGGAGAAAATGAATATTTTATAAATAACAGACGGGTAAGGCTGAAAGATATAAGTAATCTTTTTATGGATACAGGTATTGGAAAACAGGCTTATTCCATAATTGGACAAGGAAGAGTTGAAAGAATAATAAGCTCTAATCCAAGAGAGCTGAGGGAAATTATAGAAGAAGCTGCCGGAGTAAAAAGAGCCAAGGTGGAAAAGGAAGATTCGACGAAAAAGCTGAAGGAAGTAAAAAATGAGATTGAAAAAATAGAGTTTGTTGAAAAGGAACTGGCTACAAGGGTGGGACATCTAAGGGAAGAAGAAAGAAAAGCAAGACTTTATAAAACTTTCTCTGAAAAAATAGATACTCATAAGCTTATGATTTTAGAATATAATCAGAATGAGGGAAAAAGAAAGCAGGAAGAATTTGAAGTAAAACGTTCCCAGCTTGAAAAAGTCATTCTGGAAATACAGAAGGAATATGAAGCAAAGAATGCTGAAGCAGAAAATATCTCTATAAGTAAAAAAGAAAAATATGAACTTCTGGAAAATGAGAAAAATGTAAATGAACTGATTTTTCTTGAAATGGAAACATTTAGAGAAGAATATGCAAAGCTATCAGGCCAGCTTTCCAATTTAGATATTCAGGCTGAAGAAAAGGAAAAGAGAAATAAAGTTCTTGAGACAGATATAAAGGAAAAGGGAGAAATTTTGTCAAAATCTGAAAAAGAACTTTCAGAAATTATGAAGGAACTTTCAGAAAAGGAAAAATCTAAAAATAAAATAGAAGAAAAAGTGGAAGAGCTGAAGGTACGTCGTGAACTTTTAACGGCAAAATTAAAAAAGGCAACACAGCAAAGCCACGATTTTGAAGTGGATAAAATAAAGGCAACAAGTGAAAATGAAGAGTATGAAAAAAGAATTGCCACAGCTGAAATTGTAATGAAAAGACAAGTTGTAGAAAAGGAAGGTATGGATACAGAATTTTCTGAATTTGTCAGCAGAATGGAAGTGTTTGAGCAGAATAAACTTACGAAGGAAAATGAAAAGAAAGAAAAAGAGCTGATTTTAAAAGAAGCTGATGCTAAGGCTGAAAAAATAAGAAGGCAATATTCAGATATAAATAAGGATTTGAGAGAGCTTAGCTACAGATATGAAAACCTTAATGCTAAAAAAAGGGCAAATGAAAATATAATCGAAAGAAATGAAACTTTTGCAAGGGCAACAAAGGGAATACTTCAGGAAAATATAAAAGGAGTAATAGGAGCTTTTGTAAATCTTATAAATATTCCTGATGGATATGAGGAAGCCATACAGACACTTTCTGGAGGGAATTTTCAGGATATTGTTGTTGAGAACAGTGACATTGGTAAAAAATGTATAGCTATTTTAAAGGAAAAAAAGCTTGGAAGAGCATCTTTTTTACCAGTTGCAGATGTAAAGGTGTACAAAATTCTGAATGAATATCCTAAAAAAGAAGGAGTTATAGGTTTCGCTAGAAATATAGTTGAATGCGATGAAAAAATAAAAAAGATTGTAGATTTTGTATATGGAAATTCAATTGTGGTAAAAAATATTGAAATAGGGACACAGCTTCTTAAAGAGGGTTTTAGTGACAGAATAGTTACACTTGAAGGAGATATAATAACTGCAAGGGGAAGAATGACGGGAGGTTATTCTGTAAGAGGGAAGGATGAACTTTTAGAGAGAAAGAAAGAGCTTAAAATAATAAAGGAAAAAATGAATGAAATTCAGAATGAAAGGGAAGAATTATCTGGAAAACTTGAGAAATTATCAGAAATATTAAAGGCAGAAGAAAAGGAAAGAGAAAAAATTCAGAAGGAATTGGAAGTAATGGAAGAAAATTACAGGGAATTTCTGAAGGAATATGATAATTTTAGTTCTGAATATAACAAAAGAAAAAGGGAAATTGGGACATTAGAGTATGAAATCAAACAAAATAGAGATTTTATAGCTTCAAGAAAAGAAAAAATTAAAGAAAATAGCGAAATTATTGAAAATATAGTCAAGCTGATAGAAGAAAACAAGCTGGCTATTGCGACATTAAACAATGAAATAGAAAAGTCAGAAAATATAAATGAATATTATCATGAATTAAATACAATTGACAAGGAATATGAGATTTTAAAAGTGAAAACTGACAGTAACAAGTCGAGATATGCTGAAATAAAAGCTGATTATGAGAAACTTGTTAACGAAAAGAAGGAAGTTGAGGAGTTTCAGCAGAAAAAAACTGTTATGAAGGAAAAACTTACAAAAGAGATTCAGGATAAAAAAGAAGAAATTGAAGGAAAACAGAAGGAAAATACAGAAAAGTCACAGCTTATAAAGTCCCTTGAAAAGGAAATAAAGGAACTGGAAGTTTCTGAAAAGGAACTTATAAAAGGTGTTAAGGATATTGAAATTAAGAAAAGGGATCAGGAAAATGAGTATGGGAAACTAATTGAAAAGATTTCTGAAAATGAGAAAAAAATGGAATCCTACAATTCCGAACTGGAGGAAATTCCTGAAGAAAGAGCAAAGAATAGCGAAGAATATAAAGAAATTGAGAATGAAACTGAACTTCAGGCAATAAAGCGGAAACTTTCTGTTAATGAAAAAAGCAGAACTGAAATAGGAAGTGTAAATCTTTCAGCAATAGAAGAATATGAAAGGGAAAATAAGAGATATACTGAGCTTGTTAATCAGAAAAGAGACCTGCTTGCAAGTAGGGAATCCCTTCTTACGTTAATTGGAGATATTGAAAATGATATAATTGAAAAGTTTAACATTGCATTGGAAGAAATTAATAATAATTTCAAATATATGTGTGAAACTATCCTGAATGGAGCAAAAGGAGCAATAAGACTGCTTGATGAGGAAAATATGCTGGAAACAGGACTGGAACTAAGTGTGAAATATAAAAATAAACCTGAACAGACACTTATGCTTCTGTCAGGAGGAGAAAAATCAATGCTTGCAGTTTCGTTTATAATGGCAATATTTATGTTCAAGCCAAGTCCATTTACCTTCTTTGATGAAATTGAAGCGGCTCTTGATGAGGAAAATACTAAGAAAATAGTCAAACTCTTAAATAAATTCATAACTAAATCACAGTTTATACTGATAACCCATAACAAGGAAACAATGAAGGGTTCACATAGACTTTATGGAGTTACTATGAATAAGGAAATAGGTGAATCTAGAATAATTTCAGTAGATGTATAGTTATGGAAAGAGGAATGTTTACAAGGATAAAAATGTATGTTAAAATAGAAAATAAAACTCAAATCAGATTAAATTCATCAGGGGGAAAATGTTACAGGAACATTTAAAATATCTGATACTGCTTGAGTTGTTGAAAATAAAAAATAAAGGAAAGGAGAGTATGAAGTATATAATTTTATATATTATCATACAGAAAATATGTTAAAAAAAATATTAATTGTAATAGCAGCAACATTATTTTCAATAATCGGATTTGGAAAAGAAGTAGATGTATCACAGATAGCAGTTGACTATCCTTATAAAGATAATGCAATAATGGCAACTGTTATGGGAACACCCAGCAGCCAATGGTACAAACTCAAAAAGGGGAAAGCACCAAAAGTAAAAAAATTCAAGACTATAAAAAAAGTTCCTGAAATATTAAGACAATGGAGTGATTATGAATATGGGGTGTGGACACAGAAAAATGCGGCTCCTCTAATGATACTTGTATCAGGAACAGGTTCACTATACAATAGCGGACTTACAATGTATATGGCAAATGTATTTTATGATAGGGGATACAATGTAATTGCTTTAAGTTCACCTACTACAATGCCTTATATTGTGAGTCAAAGTAAAAATAACTATGCAGGATATATAAAAGATGAATCTACACATATGTATGAACTGATAGCTACAGCAGTTTCAAGAGAAAAGGCCGAAGGAATGAAGGTTACTAAAACTCATATTGGTGGATACAGTCTCGGAGGATTCCAGTCATTACTTATACATGAGTTAGACAGTGAAGATAAAAAAATCGGTATTGAAAAGTCGTTAATGCTTAATGCACCAGTAAGTATTCTGACAGCAACACAGAAACTTGATAGCTATCTTGTGGAAAATGGAATATACAATGCAGAAGGTCTTGAAAAATTTTTAGATAATATATTTGGAAAGCTTGTATATGATGAAAAGATAGAATTAAGTGATGTAGACTTTACAGATGTAAGATCGGCAGTATCAAAATTACAGTTAAAAGACAGTGATTTTGAAGTTCTGACAGGGCTTCTTTTCAGATTTTATTCAGCAAATATGACTTTTGCAGGAGAAGTTTTCAGCGGGAAAGATGCTGTAGGAAGACTTTCTGATAAAAAAACATATAAGAAATTTGATTCAGTGACTAAGGAATTTAGGGAAGGTCTTTCTGTATCTTTTGATGAGTATTCAAAAGAAATTTTATATCCTTACCTGAAAAAGAATAAATATCCGGACTTGACAATGGAACAGTTTATAAAGGAGTTTGATTTGAGAAATAGTCAGGAATTTATTGAGAAAAATAATAAAAATATAATATTTATAACATCCAAGGATGACATTCTTATAACAGAAAGTGATCTGGACTACATAAATAAAACATTTGGTAATAAAGTTATAATACCTTATGGGGGACATACAGGAATATTGTGGCATAAAGATATTGCAAACCTGATGATAGATAAACTGGAGGAAGAATAGATGAAAGCAAGAAATAAATTCATATTACTGGGGGCGGTGTTGTTTACGACTTCTTTTGCATATGGAGAGAAGTCGGAGGCTTTAAAGTCTTATACCACGGAAAATCTCAATTATACTGAAATGGTTGAAAAGGAAATAAATGATGATATATTTCTGGAATTTGTAGATGGAGATATTGTTGAAGAACCTTCAAAAAATGTGGAAATATATGAGAGATATAACTACAATCCTAAGAATAAAAATAAGAAATACAACGATCATTATGTAGCATTTGAAAAGGATAAATACGGAATTGTCGCAAGTAACATAGATAAACTTGATGAAGAATATATTATTTCCAGTAAAGTATTTGAACTGACTGATATAAATGATGGATTTGAGCCATTTAACAGAAGAATGTATGCCTTTAATACACAGCTTGACAGAAAAGTTATGTATCCAGCTTCACGGGTATATGCGGCAATTGTTCCTAAGCCAATTAGAATAGGAATAGAAAATTTCTATAACAACTTTAAGGAAATACCTACAATGTTTAACTCCCTGCTGCAGTTTAAACCTAAAAAAGCTGCAAATGCACTTGGAAGATTTGCAATAAATTCAACTATTGGACTTTTAGGAACAAATGATGTTGCTAAAAAATTTGGACTGAAGAAAGACTGGGAAACAATGGGGGATACACTCGGAGTTTATGGTGTTCCTACAGGTTCCTACCTTGTGCTTCCTGTATTGGGACCAAGCACATTGAGGGATGGATTAGGAAGCGTTGCAGACTCGGCAATGGAAGGATACGTAAAAGGAAAAGTTGAAACAGAACTATTTTTTGATACAGGAATATTTTATAAGAGTATTTATGGATTTACAAGACCTGTAGTTATAGGATTGAATGCCAGATTGCTTATAGGATTCAGATATGGAGATTTAAATTCCCCTTTTGAATATGATCTTGTAAAGGCACTCTATTACAATTATAGAAAAATGCAGGTAAGAAAATAGGGAGAAAAACTATGGATAAAATAAAAAGAATTGAAGAAATGGAAAAAATAATGGATAAATCTGCAGAGATTTTCAATGAACTTAATGCTGTTCTTGATAAATTGTGTGAAAACTTACCTGATTATAAAAAACTGGATGAATATTATAGCAGTCAGGACTGGTTTTCTGATGTGGAAGATTATAACAATAATCTTTTACCTGAAGATTTAAAGTGTGGTGTCCTAAGTGAAGACGGTGCCTATAATTTATTCGGAGATAATCATGAACTGGCAATAAGAATGGTAGAAATTGCAGCAAAAATGCTGAGAAGATAATAAATTGGATATGTCAGGAGTGTAAAAAAATGAAAAATAAAGAAGAAATTATTACACTTTGGTTTAATATGTGGTTAGAAAAAAAAGATTTGGGAATAGATAGAATATTTTCAAAAAATATTCTTTATACTGAGAGTTGGGGTCCTGAATACAGAGGAATAGAAAAAATTAAACTCTGGTTTTATGAATGGAACAGTCGTGCTGATGTTCTTGCGTGGGATATAAAACAATTTTTTCATAAAGATAATCAGACAATTGTTGAATGGTATTTTAAATTTAAAGAAAAAAATGAAGAATCTGAAGATTTTTCAGGAGTTTCTTTGATAGAATGGACAGAAGATGGAAAAATAGAAAATCTAAAAGAATTTATGTGTAAATTAAATAATTACGATCCTTATGAAAAAAGTGATATTCCTGAATTTATCTATACATAAAGGAGAATTTATGTTTTTTAATACAGATTTTTTAAAAAGTGAAGAAATCTATCTTAAATTGGAAAAAGTTTCAGAAGGAAATCAAGAAAAAAATTATGTACCGGCTTATCATTTTTGCTTCAAGAAAAACTCGTGAGTATATTGGATTTGAATTTTCTGAGATTGTAAAGTTACCGGAAAGTAGCGAGCAATATGTTTTAGGTGAAAGAGAAAAATGTATATATAGAATCAATTTTAAATAAAAATTTCAAATTGATACATTTATAAAAAGACAGGAGAGTATATTCTGGATATATTAACCGGTCTTTTTTTATATATTTAATTTCGTGGTGAAAAATTAATATAGTCCGTATTTTCAAAATCAATGGCCCATAATTTAAAAGCAAGACTGAGGACAGTAAAGTCTCTAAGATTTCTTGGATCGTATCCACTAATTTTTTTTATTTTAGCAAGTTTGTACTGGAGGGTATTTTTGTGCATAAAAAGTTCTTCAGAAGTTTTAGTTATACTTCCATTAAATTTTTCATAAACAGAAAGAATAACTGAAAATTCTTTTATTTCCTTTAAAGAAAAATCTTTTAGGCATTTTTTCTTAAAAGTTTCAATATTAGATTTTTTTAGATTCATAAAAAGAAGTTCTAAATTCATTTTCTCATATTCAAAAACAGATTCTGAAGTTGAAAATACATCAGATATTTTCAAAATTTCCTTGGCATTTCTATATGACAATTTTAAATCCTTATAATCAGAAGCATTAGTCCCAATTCCAAATTTAAAATTTAATTTTGTTTTTTGAAGAAATTTTTACTTTCATCATAAAAGAGTTGACAAATTCCATAATTTGTAATAAAATACATAATATGTAATGATTACAAAATTAAAAATATTATATATTTAGGAGGAAAAATGGATTTTAGCTTGAATTTAGGTGTTCTTGATGAAGGAAAACTAGTAAAAATTGATGAAAACAAATTATATGATGTAACTGTAATAGGAGCAGGACCGGCAGCAGTTTCAGCAGCCATATATTCTGTGAGAAAAGGACTTTCAGTTGCAATGGTAGGTCTTAAAGTGGGAGGACAGGTTCTAGATACAGATGGAATAGAAAACATAATAGGAACTACATCTACAACAGGAGCAAAGTTTGCAGAATCTCTTCATAAGCATCTTAAGGAATACGAAGTGGCTTTTAAGGAAGGGCATCTTGTAACTGAAATTAAAGAAGATGGAAAAGATAAAATTTTTGTAACAGATGACGGGAAAAGTTACAGAACAAAGGCAATAATAATTGCAACAGGAGCTAAACCTAGAGGACTTAATATTCCTGGAGAAAAGGAATATACAGGAAAAGGAGTTCACTACTGTTCAACTTGTGACGGACCATTCTATAAAGGATTAGATGTTGCAGTTATAGGTGGAGGAAACTCAGGAGTAGAAGCGGCTATTGATATGTCAGGAATAGCTAAAAGTGTAACTTTAATTGAATTCATGCCAGAAATGAAAGCAGACAAAGTATTACAGGATAAGCTTGCAGAAAGGGAAAATGTAAAGGTTATACTTAATTCAGCAACAAAAGAAGTTGTTGGAAAAGAATTTGCTGAGAGCTTAAAATATGTGGATAGAGCAACTAATGAAGAGCATGAATTAAAAATAAATGGAATGTTTATTGAAATAGGTCTATCTCCAAGAAGTGAATTAGTAAAAGATTTAGTAAAACTTAATAAAGTTGGAGAAATTGAAATAGATAACGAAAATAACATGACAAGCGTAAAGGGAATATTTGCTGCAGGAGATGTTACAACAGTAAAACAGAAACAGATTATCATTGCAATGGGTGAAGGAGCGAAAGCTGCACTAGGAGCATTTGAATATTTAATTAAGGAATACTAGGAAATAGAAAAATGAGATAAAGTAACGAAACTATTCTATATAAGTATGTCAAAAAAATTGGATATTATTATCCAGGATTTAAAACATGCTTTTAGGGTAGTTTCTTTTTTATAAAAATGTAAAAAAAATATCTATTCAAAAATTAAAAAAAGTGATATAATTAACTTAGTTAAAATAAAAAAATAACAAGTGGAGATGATTGTATGAGAAAAATTATTAATTCCCCTTCAAAATATGTTCAAGGAGCAGGAGAAATGGCAAATCTTGGACAATATTACAAAGTTAAAGGAAAAACATCAGCTTATATATTGGCAGATAAATTTGTTTATGATAACTTTAAAGGAAAGATAATCGAAGGATTTGAAAAGGAGAATGTACCATACCATATTGAAGTTTTTGGCGGAGAATGTTCTCAAAAGGAAATAGACAGAAATATCGAAATATTGAAATTTAAGAAATGTGATGTAATGATAGGAATAGGTGGAGGAAAAACTCTTGATGCCGCTAAAGCAATATCATACTATACAGATATTCCTGTAATTATAGTTCCAACAATAGCATCTACTGATGCACCATGTAGTGCTTTATCAGTAGTATACACTCCTGAAGGTGAATTTGAAAAATATTTATTCTTAAAATCAAATCCTGATATGGTAATAATGGATACAGATGTTATTGTAAATGCGCCTGTAAGACTATTAGTAGCAGGAATAGGAGATGCCCTTTCTACGTATTTTGAAGCAAAAGCATGCGTGGACTCAAATGCTACATCTATTGCTGGAGGAAAAGCTACAAAAGCGGCTCTTGCCATAGCGGAATTATGTCTGGATACTCTTTTTGAAGACGGACTTAAAGCTAAAATTGCTGTAGAAAATAAAGTATGTTCAAAAGCTGTGGAAAATATAATTGAAGCTAACACTTATTTAAGTGGAATAGGATTTGAAAGTGGAGGTCTTGCGGCGGCTCATGCAATTCATAATGGACTTACAATACTTGAAGAAGGCCATCATATGTATCATGGAGAAAAAGTTGCATTTGGAACTATCGTTCAAATGGTTCTGGAAAACAGATCACTTGATGAAATCAATGAAGTTATAGCATTCTGTAAAAGTGTAGGATTACCTACAACTCTTGGACAGCTAGGACTTGGAAGTGTTTCAAGAGAAAGATTATATAAAGTTGCAGAAGCAAGTACAGTAGAAACAGAAACTATTCATAATATGCCTTTTAAAGTAACTGCTGACGGTGTATTTGCCGCAATATTAGTTGCTGACAAACTTGGAAAATAGAATTTTAATAGGGAGAACTTCAGCTTTTGAAGTTCTTCTTTTTATTGGATAAGAATTAGAAGAACAGAAACAGGAACTTTGATATTTTCAGAGTTTCTGTTTTGTGTTATAATGAAAAAGTAATAAATGGAATTTTATATTGAAAATACTAAAAAGTAAAAAGTGAAAAAATAAAATAAATATTGTGAAAAACAGAGGTAAAAAAATGAATTTATTTGAAAATCTATATGAAGAAAAAAAGCCTTTGGCTTTCAGATACAGACCTAAAACTCTTGAGGATTTTTATGGTCAGGAAAAACTTGTGGGGGAAAAGGGAGTACTGAAAAGGATTATAGAAAAAGGGACATTCATGAATTCTATATTCTGGGGAGCTCCTGGAACTGGAAAAACAACTCTTGCAGAAATTATTGCAAATAGAATGAATTACAATTATGAATATCTGAATGCAATAAAATCTTCAGTTTCAGATATTAAGGAATTGTCAGAAAGGGCAAAAAGAATATTCAGTATGGAAGGAAGACAGACATTGCTGTTTTTTGATGAAATCCATAGATTTAATAAATTGCAGCAGGATTCACTGCTTCAAGATTTGGAAAATGGAAATATCATATTAATAGGAGCAACAACAGAAAATCCTTACTATAGTCTGAATAATGCACTTTTATCAAGATGTCTTGCCTTTGAATTTAAGAAATTGAATGAGGAAGATTTGTTTAAAATTCTTAAAAATATAAATGAAAAGGAAAAATTTGATTTTTCTGAAGAAATTCTGTCATATATTGCAGAAATAATAGAAGGGGATGCGAGACAGGCAATAAATATACTCGAACTGCTTTCAAATACAGGAGTGAATTTTACTATTGAAGAAGTGAAGGAAGTCCTTAATACAAAAAAATCCTACCATAAAACAGAAGATAAGTATGACACTATTTCAGCCATGATAAAGAGCATAAGGGGAAGTGATCCTGATGCGGCAGTTTACTGGATAGGAAAAATGCTTTCAGGTGGTGAAGATCCGATGTATCTTGCAAGAAGGCTTGTAATTCTGTCATCTGAAGATATAGGACTTGCAAATCCCCAGGCTCTTCCAATAGCTGTGGCGGGAATGCATGCAACAAAAGAAATTGGAATGCCTGAAGCCAGAATAATTTTATCTGAAGTGGCTATTTATCTTGCACTTTCTCCAAAGAGCAATTCAGCATACCTGGCAATAGATGCAGCTATAAGCCAGATTGAGAATAATAAAATTCAGGAAGTACCTAAACATCTTACAAAGCTAGGTGCAAAGGATTATAAGTATCCCCATGCATATCCTGAACATTTTGTAAAACAGGATTATATGAATGAAAAAATAAAATTTTACAATCCTGGAGATAATAAATTTGAAAATGCGGCAAATGAACGCCAGGAAAAATTATGGAATAAAAAAAAGGAGAAATAGTCTTCTATTTCTCCACTACAATTTTATTATTTTCGATTTTAATATTTTTTATAGTCTGAAACTTTTCAATATTTTTTAAATTAAGCAGTTCTTCCTTTTCCAGCTGACTGAAGGCAAAATTTAACGCCGTTCTTATAATAGGCTTTTTATTAATATCTATATCTTTTCCTTCCTTTGTAAGCTTTTTCAGAGTAAAATTATTTAAGTAAAGTTTCGAATTCATCGGATCATAGATTAAGTCAGTTTCAAATGTCATTGTTCCGCTAATTCTATCATTAAGGGCATCATTCATATACTCAGATTCGATTACAAGCTTATCATTTTCAAAATGACTTTTTGGATTGAAAAGTTTTATTTTTCCCAACGGATACGATTTTTCAATTGGGAAACGTGCCTTAACAGCAGTCTGTATCATAGAATTTGGGATACCGACTTTATTCTGTGTAAATATATAAGCACCGATACCGATTATGACAAGAATAATTCCTAAAATAATAAAATTAAAAAATTTCTTCATAGCAGTTCTCCTTTATTTAGAATAAAGCAATATTATCATTGAAAGCTTAAAAAGAACTTAGAAAAATCATTCAAACAGCAGATGATAAAATAAAAAATCTGTTATCGAAAAAAATTTAAAAATAATTTATGCGAAATAGAAAAATTATGGTATAATTAGTGAAGTAAAATATAAAAAAAAAGATTAATCAAAAATGAAGTGAGAGGAATTAAAATAGAAATGGCAGACGGAGAAGAAAAAAAAGAACTTGTCATAATAACAGGAATGAGTGGTGCGGGAAAATCTGAAGCAATGAATTTTTTTGAAGATAGGGAATATTTCTGCATTGATAACTTTCCGATAAGTTTATTTCAATATCTAAACGAAATATTTCTAAGCAACAAAAAAAGAAATAAAGTTGCAGTTGCAATAGACATAAGAAATCAGGAGTTTATAGATCAGTTTTTAAAACAGCTTGAATTTCTTGATGAAAATGAGATAAATTATAAAGTTATATATTTGGATGCCAGAACAAATGTACTTCTTAGCAGATATGAACTTTCAAGAAGAAAGCATCCTTTAAATCTGTATGATACCTTGCTTGAAAATATTGAAGAAGAAAGAAATTTAATTAAGGATTTCATGCTGAAGGCAGATTTAGTTATAGATACAACTAAAACATCATCAAAAGAGCTTCAGCAAATACTTGAAAAAGCGTTTTCAGGTAAAAAAACAAAACTTAATGTAAACCTTACTTCTTTTGGATTTAAGAATGGAATTCCGCTGGATTTACATCTAATGTTTGATTTGAGATTTTTACCAAATCCTTATTATATTGAGGATTTAAAGCGTAAAACAGGAAATCATAAAGATGTTATGGATTATGTAATGGGGCTTGAAGAAAGCAGGGAATTCTATAAGATGCTTCTGGATATGCTGGAATACCTCATACCAAAATATGAAAAGGATGGGAAATCGCATTTGCGTATAGGGATAGGATGTTCAGGAGGTCAGCACAGATCTGCAACATTTGTAAATATGCTGTATAAGGATTTGTCTAAAAAACTGGATTATAAAATAACTAAGTTTCATAGGGAAATAGGTGATAAAACGGAGGTATAAAAAGGTAAAATGATAGAAGTCAAGTCGCCTGTAGAATATAAAAATATACCTGATAATCCAGGTGTATATTTAATGAAAAATGAAAAAGATAAAATAATATATGTAGGGAAGGCAAAAAACCTTAGAAATAGGGTGTCTTCCTATTTTAAGAATATCAACTCCCATAATGCGAAAACATTGGAACTCGTGAAAAATATAAGGGATATAGAATTTTTCATATGTAAGACGGAAGTTGAAGCACTGATACTGGAAAATAACCTGATAAAGAAAAATAAACCTAAATATAACATTCTGTTAAAGGATGAAAAAACGTACCCTTACATAAAATTTACAAGGGAAAAGTTTCCCAAGTTGGAGGTTGTGCGTAGTACGAAAAGGTTAAATGAGAAGGCGGATTATTTTGGTCCTTATCCGATGGGGATATTTTTTGCGGTAAAATCGCTTTTGAAAATATTTCCTATGAGGGATTGCAACAGAAATATGGAAAAAATAACAAAACCTTGCCTAAAATATCATATGAATACTTGCCCCGCTCCATGTATGTATAAAGATATAGAAGCTGAGTACAATGTAAATGTGGAAAATTTTAAAAGTTTTCTGAAGGGACATCAGAGTGATATTCTGGATATACTTGAAAAAAGAATGAAACATTTCAGTGATAACATGGAATTTGAGAGGGCAATAAATGAACGTGAAAAAATAAATTCCCTTAAAAGAATGCTGGAGACACAGATAATAGAATATAGCAAGGAAATTAATGAGGATGTATTTGTGTTTGAAGAAAAAAGAGAATTTGTTTTTTTATGTGTATTGAATATAAGGGAAGGGAAGGTTATAAATAAAAATCATATAAAAATTTCCATGGAAAAAAGTCAGGAGGATGACCTGTTTGAAAGGCTTATAACTTCATATTATGAAAAGAGGAGCATACCAAGAAATATAATATGTGACATGAGATATGAAGACAAGAGTGAGCTGATAAAAGAATGGTCAAAAATAGAAAAGGGTAAGGAAATAAAAATGCACTTTCCTAAAATTCATAGCAGACGTTATGAACTACTTGAAATGGGATATTTGAACCTGAAGGAAGAAGTGGAGAAATATTTAAGACAGAAAAAAGTAGTTCAGGAAGGATTGAGAAATCTTAAAAAGACACTAAGATTGAATAGTCATCCTTACAGAATTGAATGTTTTGATATTTCCAATATTCAGGGAAAAGATGCAGTGGCAGCAATGACTGTTGCAATAGATGGTGAAGTTACACCTAAGGAATACAGACATTTCAAGATAACAGTCAAGGATACACCTGATGATTTTCTTATGATGAGGGAAGCTCTGACAAGAAGGTATTCAAAGCTGGAAAAAGATCAGCTTCCAAATCTTATACTGATAGATGGAGGAAAGGGACAGCTGGGAGTTGCAACAGAAGTACTGGAAAAACTTGGGAAAATAGAATATACAGATATTATAAGTATTGCAAAAAGGGAAGAGGAAATATTTAAAAGCTATGAAAGTGATCCATATCTGTTTGAAAGGGAAGATGAAACCTTGAAGATACTCCAGAGGTTAAGGGATGAAGCCCACAGATTTGGAATAACTCATCATAGAAAACTGAGAAGTAAAAGAAATATTAAAAGTGCACTGGATGATATAGATGGAATAGGGCCTAAAAGAAAAAAGGAACTGATAAAGAGGTTTGGGACAATAAGTAATATAAGAAATGCCACTATGGAAGAGCTTATGGAAGTAATACCGGAAAAGATAGCGGAAGCTATAAAAGAAGGTTTATAAAAAATCTACAATAACTGTTACTTTTTGTAATTTTTATGAAAATTAATAATGAAAATAAAAATAATACAGGAAACAGGAGGGAAACTTTGAAAAAGATAGTAATGATAATGATGCTGGGAGCAAGTTTAACAAGTTTCAGCATGTTTGATAAAATAAAATCAGAAATAAAATGGAAGGAAGAGGAACAGCCAAGATTTGGAGAGGTAAAAGTAGTAATAAATGGAGAGCCTAAAATGAGAAAGGTAATTCCAGGAAAGTATGAAATAAAAATATATGAACTTAACTATCCTGAAGAACTTTTTGAAAAAAATAAATTTTACAATGAATTTAATCAGGTATTGAAAAATGTTGATAAAAATAAGAAATACTCTTTACTGCTGGAAAAACGTTTTTATGATGATATGAAAAAAATCGAAGAAAGTGAACTTTCAGATGAAGAAGAAATTCTGGAAATTCCAGCATCATCCCTTGATGAAAATCAGAGACAGGAACTTGTATCAATGTCAGGTAAGTTAAATCTTACACAGTATCTTGGAACTGATCAGGAATTTTTAAATAGACAGGTATATATACTGAACCAGCTTCTTAATAAGGAAGGGTTTGATGAAAATAACGTGTATTCAGAATTGGATAAAGAATTTCTTATATCAGAATTGAAGGAAAAAAGAAAAAATATTGTTGAAAATTTTAGAAAATCAAATTTTGAATATTTCGTAAAAGAAAGTTATAAAAATATAGATTTTAATAAATTTGAAGATGACTCTGTATATACTTTTGATAAGGATATTGTGATTTCAGAAGATATAGAAGATCAGGCAATCTTGCCTGAAATAAAGGAAAATATCTATCTGACAGATTTTCCAAAAGATATACTGGATAAACTAGCCACAAATAAATTAAAATTAAAAAGAAGAATTTTATTACTTGAAAATAATGAATATCAAGGGTATACTTATAATGAAGAAAACACGGTTATTTTCATAAATGGTAAAAAAACAAAGTATTATTATGGTGATTATAAGATAAATGTTATAAAACGTAAAACGGATGTTCTGAATTTATTAAAACTGAATTCAAACTATTATGTATCAGATTTCTTTAAATAAAATATTGAGGTTCACTAAATTATTGAAATCTTTTTTTAATAATTACTGTTACAAAAAATTGATATATATATATATTGAGTAAGATGTGAGTTTAAATTTGTTTAGGAGGAAGTATGAGTGACTACATTTTGGAAATGAAAAACATAAGAAAAGAGTTTTTGGGCGGAAAAATAGTTGCTAACGATGACATTACCCTAAAGATAAAAAAGGGTGAAATTCATGCAATAGTTGGAGAGAATGGTGCCGGAAAATCAACTCTTATGAAAATACTGAATGGACTTTATTCGCCAACTTCAGGTGAAATATACTATAAGGGAGAAAAAACAGAAATCACAAGTCCTACAGTAGCTGCAAATCTTGGAATAGGAATGGTTTATCAGCATTTTATGCTTATAGATACATTGACTGTAGCCGAAAATATGGTTCTAGGTTTTGAACCGAAGAAAGCAGGAGGAATATTTGATTTGGCAACTGCCAGAAAACAGGTAAAGGAAGTTTCTGAAAAATATGGACTGAATATTGATCCAGATGCAAAAGTTTCTGACTTATCTGTTGGTATCCATCAAAGAATAGAAATATTGAAGATACTGTTTAAAGGGGCAGAACTGCTTATATTTGATGAACCTAGTGCAGTACTTACTCCACAAGAAGTTATTGAACTTTATGCAATAATGAGAAACCTTATTAAAGAAGGAAAAACAATAATATTTATAACGCATAAACTGCATGAAGTGTTGGAACTTTCAGATAATATAACAGTTATAAGAAAAGGAAAAGATGTTGGAGAACTTACAAGAGCAGAAGCAACAAAAGAAAAAATAGCAAATATGATGGTTGGAAGGGTTGTCCTGTTTGAAGTGAAAAGACCTGATGTAAAAATAGGAAAAACTGTTGTAAAAGTAGATAATATTGTAGTAAAAGGTGACAACAATATAGAAAAAATAAAAGGAATTTCCTTTGATATAAAAGAAGGTGAAGTTTTGGGAATAGCCGGAGTTGAAGGAAATGGTCAGACAGAGCTTATAGAAGCACTGGCAGGACTTCAAAAGATTGAAAGTGGAAGTTATTCTATTGACGGGATGGATTTAACACATGAAGATGCTGGAAGCATAAGACAGAAAGGATTATCACACATACCTGAAAATAGACACAAAAGAGCAACTCTTGATGACTTTACAATTGAAGAAAATATGGCATTAGGAGTGCAGAATGTATATCAGAAGGGAATGCTTCTGGATTATTCACTGCTTGCCAAAAAGACAGATGAATATATACAGAAATATGATATAAGACCGACAGATGGAAAAATCAAGTTTGGAGGACTTTCCGGAGGAAATCAGCAGAAGGTAGTTGTTGCAAGGGAACTGGAAAAGGAAAATAAATTTATAATAGCTGCTCAGCCTACAAGAGGTGTAGATATAGGGGCTATTGAAATGATACATAACACTATTCTAAATGAAAAAACGAAGAAAAAGGCAATATTGGTAGTGTCAGCGGAATTGTCTGAAATAATGGCTTTAAGCGACAGAATAGCAGTAATGCACTCTGGAAAAATTGTAGGAATGCTGGACAGAAAAGATGCGACTACTGAAAAAATAGGAATCTTAATGGCAGGAGGAAAATTAGATGAGTAAGAAATTTAAGGAAATAATGCCATCGCTTATAGCGGTTCTGATTGCGTTGATTATTGGAGGCATTATAATGATATCAAAAGGAGTAAATCCAATATTTGCATACGCAGACATGGCAAAATCTGCATTTTATCAGACTTCACCAAGATCACCTTTCATGAGTGGACTTGCGAGAACATTACTGACAGCTACACCACTTATATTTTCAGCACTTGCCGCAATGGTGGCTTTTAAGGCCGGACTATTTAACATAGGGGCACAGGGGCAAATGATAGCAGGGGGACTTGCTGCAACATTCTGGGCAGTAACATTTAGAAATTATGTTATAGGTAATCTGCTTATAGTTCTTATTGTTGCAATGATTGCAGGATTTTTATGGGCAGGGCTTGCAGGTTATCTGAAGTCAAAATTTGGTGTAAATGAAGTAATCAGCACAATTATGCTGAACTATATAATTATTGAATTCCAGAATTTCGTTCTGAACGGACCTTTAAAAGATACTAAAGCAGGAAATACACAGTCAGAAAAGATATTTGACGGGGCAAAACTTCCAACTCTTTTCTTTAAAGTTACAAAACAGCGTTTAAATCTCGGATTTATTATTGTAATTATTTTAGTAATAGCAATTTACCTTTTCTTTAAATATTTTAGAACAGGTTATGACATAAAGGCTGTAGGAAATAGTGAAACTGTTGCGGAAAATGCTGGGATTAACCCTAAGAAAATGATGTTTCTTGCAATGGGGCTGGCAGGAATATGTGCAGGTTTAGGTGGAGCTGAAAGAGTTTTAGGAGGATCAGCCCAGTATGTATATACTGAAGGTATAATGGGTGATGCCGGATTTACAGGGCTGGCAGTTGCACTGCTTGGAAAAAACAATCCTTTTGGAATACTTATAGCAGGTATATTCTATGCGGCTCTTGATGTAGGTGGTTCGACATTACAGCTTAGATATCAGGTTGATAAGGAAATAGTTTCAATAATACAGGCTTTAATAATAATATTTGTTGCTTCCGAAAATTTATTTAAATTTATTGTTTCGAAGAGAAAGGGGAAATAATGGATATATTTCAGATTATAAAATTTTTAATAGAACAAACTATAGTAATAGCGCCTCCAATATTGATAACATCAGTAGGAGCCTGTCTATCTGAACGTAGTGGAGTTGTAAATATCGGACTTGAAGGAATAATGTTAAGTGGAGCATTTGCTACAACAGTAGTAAATATAGCTACAGGAAATCCTTATTTGGGAATACTTGCCGGAATAATAGTAGGAGGACTTATCTCCCTTATTCATGCTGTTATAAGTATAAATCTTAAAGGGGATCAGATAATAAGTGGAGTTGCGATAAACCTTTTTGCAGTAGCAACAACATCCTTCTTAATAAAGACATTATATGGTGTAGCAGGAACTACACCTCAGGCACCGCACCTTGCAAATAAAAAATTAGTATTAATAATAATATATGCAATTGCGATTTTAAGTCATTATCTGTTGTTCCACACTGTACTTGGATTGAGAATAAGAGCGGTTGGAGAACATCCGCTTGCAGCAGATACAGTTGGAATAAGTGTTTATAAAATAAGATATATAAGTGTTATTTTATCAGGAATGTATGCAGGACTAGGAGGAGCATACCTTACAGCAGTAACATTGCCTTCCTTTTCAAATAATATGTCGGCAGGAAGAGGATTTATGGCCATGGCGGCAATGATTTTTGGTAAATGGAATCCAATAGGGGCAATACTGGCAAGTCTGCTATTTGCTTTTGGACAGGCATTTGCTGACGTAATAAAGGCTTCGAATTTCCCTATTCCACAGCAGTTCCTGACAATGATACCATATGTATTGACATTGCTGGCACTTATAGGATTTGTAGGAAAAGCTAGAGCACCAAAAGCTTCTGGACAACCTTATGACAAATAAAATTTTATTTTTGAAAAATTTTTTAGAAAAGTAACAAAAATAATTTGTAAAAAATGAAAAATAAGGGTATAATTTATCAACGAAAATATTTAATAAAATAGGAGGATGAAACAAAAATGAGAAAAATTTTAACATTTTTAAGTATCATGGCTACATTGGTACTGTTCGTAGCATGTGGGAATTCAAAGCCTGCAGAAGGTGAACAGAAAAAAGACGGTGGAGAAAAACAAGTTGCTCAGTCAGCTGATGTTAAAAAGAACATAGCAGTTGTTTATTCAACAGGTGGAAAAGGAGATAAATCTTTTAATGATGCTGTATTCCACGGATTAGAAAAAGCAAAAGCTGAATTAGGTATTAAATTTAGTGAATATGAACCTAAAAACGCAGAATCTGAAGCAAAAGAAGCATTAGAAAAATTTGCTGAAACAGGAGAATATGATTTAATCATTGGAGTAGGATTCACAATGAAAGAATCAGTAATGGCAGCTGCAACAGCTTACCCTGACCAAAAATTTGCTATCGTTGATGAAACAATTACAGGACTTCCAAATGTTACTTCTTTAACATTTAAAGAACATGAAGGATCATTCATTGTAGGAGCATTGGCTGCAATGATGAGTAAAACAGGAACAGTTGGATTTATAGGTGGAATGGAAAATCCTGTTATCCAAAAATTTGAAGCTGGATTCGCTCAAGGAGCAAAATATATTAATCCTAATATAAAAGTATTAACAGTTTACATTGGTGGAAGTAATGCATTTAACGATCCTGCATCTGCAAAAACTAAATCAGAAACTTTAATTCAACAAAAAGCTGATGTAATTTACCATGCTGCTGGAGGAAGTGGAGCAGGAGTATTCCAGGCTGCAAAAGAAAAAAATGTTTATGCAATTGGAGTAGACTCTGACCAGGATGATATAGTACCAGGAACAATATTGACTTCAATGATGAAATATGTTGACGTTGCTACATTTAATGTAGTAAAAGATACTCTTGAAGGAAAATTCACTAACGAACATCATGAATTTGGTGTTAAAGAAAACGGTGTAGGAACAACTAATTTCAAAAATACAAAAGATAAAATTGGAGAAGAAAATATTAAAAAGTTAGATCAGATAAAACAAGATATAAGTGATGGGAAAATCGTAGTTAGTCCTACTGTACAAGGTAAATAATAACAGTTAGAAAATTTAAATACAGCAAAAGCAGGATTTTTCCTGCTTTTCTTGATTAAATAAAAAAATTAGGAGAGTATAATGAGAGCAGTAGATTTGATAGAAAAGAAAAGAAATAAAGAAGAACTTTCAAAAGAAGAAATCTCATTTTTGTTAAATGAATATCTAAAGGGAAATGTACCTGATTATCAAATGTCAGCATTTCTTATGGCAACTTACTTTAATGATATGACACCTAGTGAATTGCTGGAATTTACGATGATAATGAGAGATTCGGGAGATATTGTAAAATTTGATGATGTTGATAAGTTTCTTGTAGATAAGCACAGTACAGGAGGAGTTGGAGATAAGGTAACCGTTGTACTGGCTCCAATATTGTCAGCGCTTGGAATGGGAACTACAAAACTTTCTGGAAAAGGATTGGGACATACAGGAGGAACAATAGATAAATTTGAATCAATAGAAGGATTTAAATTTTCGAATACAAGGGAAGAGGTTGTTTCCATAGCAAATAAAACTGGGATAGGACTTATGGGATACAGTGATAAGATAGTTCCCCTTGATAAAAAACTTTATTCCTTAAGGGATGTTACAGGAACAGTACCGAGTATTCCACTTATTGCAAGCAGTATTATGAGTAAGAAACTGGCTATACAGTCTGATATTATAATACTTGATGTAAAAGTGGGAGACGGAGCTTTCATGAAGGATATTAATCAGGCTAAAGAGCTGGCAAAAAGAATGATTGAAATAGGAAAAGGAGCAGGAAGACAGGTAAAAGCAGTTTTAAGTAATATGGATGAACCTTTAGGATATGCCATAGGAAATGCAAATGAAATAGTGGAAGCCATAGAAACATTAAAGGGAAATGGTCCTGAAGACCTTAATGAAGTAGTTTATACTATTGCTTTATTATCATTGAAGGCAAAAGGTGAAATAAAAGATTTATCAGAAGGAAAGAAAAAAATAGATGAAGTAATAAACAATGGAAGTGCTCTTGAAAAATTATCTCAGTTTATAACAGAAAGCGGAGGAAATGGCAATCTGGTAAATGATTACAGCCTTCTTCCTCAGCCAAAAGAAGTTATGGAAGTACTTTCTGCAAAAGAAGGGTATGTTTCAAAAATAAAAGCTGAAGAAATAGGAAAAGCCGCAATGATAATAGGAGCTGGAAGAGCAACTAAGGAAGACTTGATAGACCATGCTGTAGGAATAAAAATACTGAAAAAAGTTGGAGATAAGGTCAATAAAAATGAAAAAATAGCTGAAATCTATTATAATGACAGCAAAAATGTTGAAGATTCTAAAAATATGCTTTTAGACGCATATGTAATTCAGGAAGAAAAAGTGGAAAAACAGAAGGCAATACTAGAAATAATAGAATAATAGGAGTTTATAAAAAATTGTAAAATACTTGACAACCCCCCTTTATTTTTTGATATAATTTACTGTAAAATGAAAAATTATACATAATCGAGGAGGGTTGTTATGATAAAAAGAATAGATACAAAAAGTGGAAAAATAATTTCATATGTATATAATTTAAAAGATGAAGATTATAGAATTGTATCCGAAAGATTGGAAATGGATGAAGATAAGATAAAAAATGTTATAGATGAGGAAACTTTTACACCAAGAATTTCAAAATCAGACTGGGAAATTTATAAATTGTATTATCCAACTGTGAAGAAATCTATGAGAGATAAAGAGTTTACATCTTATGAAATTAATCCAATTGTAATTTGTATAAAAGAAGATAAGGTTGTTATTTTGGATGATGATTATTATGAAGATTTTTACGATTTTGTTGAAGAGTATGCTGAATTGAGAGATGATATCCTTGAGGAAAATCGGTTTTTTCTAAATATGCTTCATAAAATTTCTCAAAGTTTGTATAAATATGTACGAGTTTTAATTGGGGAGCACGACAATATTGAAACAGTTTTAAGGGAACAGCAAAGTAATGAAAAATTGATTTCATTATCAGAAGTGGAGCAAGGTTTTTATGTTTACAATATTGCAATGAGAAACTTGAATTATGTCCTTGAGAATTTGAAAGATGATGAACAATTTGAACAATATGAAGAATATATGACAAGAATTTTACAAGAAATAAATTTTACACTTGATTTATCGTCTTCATACTGTGAAATCTGTAAAACAACAAGGGAAACATATTCTTCCTATATTGGAAATAATATGAATATTACAATGAAAATCATGGCTGCGGCAACAATATTGATTACAATTCCAAATATGCTTTTTGGATTTTATGGAATGAATGTAAAATTACCATTTCAAGGTTCAGGATTTTGGGCATTAGTAATAATTTTTTTCATAATGGTGGCGTCAATGTTTGCTTTGTGGAGATATATGAAAAAGAAATTTTTGTAAAATATACATTTGGAAGGATTAGTTTTCTGGATAAAATAGAAACTAATCCTTTTAAATTTTCCTCTTTATCAAGTATGATATAAAAAAGTTACAATGGATAAGATAATTGAAAAAAGACAATAAGATGTTATAAAAGTTTTAATAGAATAACAGCATATAAGAATAATTTTCAAGTTATTTTTATTGAATAAAATAAAGTTGATAAAAGAATAAAAAGCCGATATAATATAATAAAATAAAAACAACAAATAACAAATCAAAGAAGGGAATGATAATAATGGAAATAAGCAAGTTTATCGATCACACAATTTTAAAGGCAACTGCTAGAAAGGAAGATATTAAGAAATTATGTGAGGAGGCAAAAAAATATAATTTCTTTTCTGTATGTGTAAATGGTGCAAATGTCAGATATGCTTATGAGCAGGTAAAAAATTCTGATGTGAAGGTGGCTGCAGTTGTGGGATTTCCTTTGGGAGCAATGTCTAAAGATGCAAAAGTATTTGAAGCAAAAAGGGCAATAGAAGACGGAGCTTCAGAAATAGATATGGTTATAAATATTGGAGCATTAAAAGATGGAGAATATGAATATGTGGAAAATGAAATCAGGGAAATCAAGGAAACTATTGGAAATAACGTATTAAAAGTAATAATAGAAACTTGTTACCTTACTGATGACGAAAAGAAAAAGGCATGTGAGCTGTCATTAAATGCAAAGGCTGATTTTGTAAAAACTTCCACAGGATTTGGAACAGGAGGAGCAACATTTGAAGATGTGCAACTTATGAAATCAGTAGTTAGGGATAAAGCAGAAGTTAAGGCAAGTGGTGGAGTGAAAGACCTTGAAACTGCAAAAAAATATATTGAATTAGGAGCAACAAGACTTGGGACAAGTTCAGGAATTGCAATTGTAACAGGTTTGGAAAGTGAAAAGACAGGATATTAAATATTTGGCTAATAGCTGGAGGGGTAAAATAAAATGAAAATTAAAAATTATTTATTTTTTGGATTTTTATTGTTAATGTCTATGATCGGATTTAGTCAGAATGTGAAAGCTGATGAAGTTCTGCTGACTGATGAAGGGGTAATTTTAAATTTAAAAGGGCTTCTTAAAATGAATTGGGATAAAGATGATAGAGATGTTCCTTGTTTTGCAACGGGATACGGTGAGCTTCTGTTTTATCCTGAAAATAAAGATATTGTAAATGGAAAAGCGTTAGTATTGAGGCTTAGAAATTTTGATTATTATAATCCGGATATTAAAATGGATTATGAAAATGAAGATATTAGGACAGAGAAAACTGTAACTGAAATATTAAAGAAAAATTTTCCGGAAGAATACAAAAAAATGCAGAAAATCCGTAGAGGAAATTTTGAAGTTCCTGCAACAGTAAAGATAAAAAAAGTGGTACCATATACAGAATGTGATTTTACTACGGTTTATGCTTATGCCACGGAATTAAAGAGAGTTAGTGGAGCAAAATCAAAAATAACAGAAATTAAAACAAAAAAATCAGAAGATTCGGAAGAAGATTTTATAGATTCGGATGAAGAATTTAATTTGAAAAAATATGAAGTAAGTTCAAAGGACGGATATTCAAATTTACGTGAAAAGCCGACAAAAGATTCAAAAATCGTTTTAAAATTAACTAATGGAACTGTTGTAAAATATATTACGAAATCTGGCGACTGGTATTATATTCACTATGCTAATTATCCTTCTGAAGATGAGAAAGAATGGAGAGTTAAAGAATATAGAGGATTTATTCATAAAAGTCAGTTAAAAAAATATGTTGAGTAAAATATAAGGGAAGCAAAAGAGATGACTTTAGAAGTAAAAGAAAAATTTTATCAGCAAGATACTGTTACAATGGCAAAAGAACTGCTTGGAAAGATTCTGATTTTAAAAAATAAAAATGAAATATTTGCGGGTTATATTGTTGAAACAGAGGCATATTTAGGGGAATTTGATAAGGCCTGTCATGGATATGGAAATAAGAAGACGCCAAAAGTTGAAGCATTGTTTGAGAAGGCAGGAACAGTCTATATTTATACGATGCATACTCATAAAATGCTGAATATTGTCTCATGTGAGGAAGGTGACCCGCAAGCAGTATTAATTCGGGCAGTAGAGCCTATTCTAAATGTCAATGTAATGGAAGAAAATCGTGGGAAAAGTGGAATTCTGGTGAGTAATGGTCCAGGAAAATTAACAAAGGCATTTGGAATCGATGACAGATTTAATAAGACAGAAATTCAGATTATTGAAAAGAATATGTTTGAAATTGAAGAATTGGTAGAAAAATTAAAAAATAAAAATTTTGGAATAAAGTATGATATTTCTAAAATAAATGAAAAATATTTATATCTTGACTTTGAAAATTCTAAAATTCCTAGGAAAATAGAGACTTCTGCAAGGATAGGAATTCCAAATAAAGGGATTTGGACAGAAAAGAAATTAAGATTTTTTGTGAAAGGAAATAAATTTGTTTCTGGAATGAAGAAGGTGGAAATGAAGGAAGACACATGGAAGTAAGGAATTTTTGGATTAATAGAAAGGATAATTTGTGAAAAAAATTTTTTTAAAAATAGTATTATTATTAATTTTGGCAAATGTGGGTTTTGGAGATGTTATTCAAATTTTAGGAAGTAATTATTCAATATACAAAGGAAATGTTTATTATGGAAATGAAATTTTGGAAGGAGCAAATCCGAAAACTGCTGAGTTGATAGGATTTTCTCTTTTAAAAGATGATAAAAATGTTTATTACATGGGTAAAAAAATAAAAGATGTAAAAATTAAAAATTTTGAAAAATTAGGGCAGAATTATTGGAAAAATGAGAATAAAATTTATTATCGGGATAAAAAAATAGAAAATGCTGATATTACGAGTTTTAAAGTTTTAAATGAAGATTATGCGAAAGATAAAAATCATATTTATAGAGGAAGTGAAGCAATAGATTCTTCATTATCTGGAAAAATTAAAGATCCTGAAACATTTGAATTTTTGCCAAATGGAATAATATACGGTACATTGTATGGAAAAGATAAATACAATGTATACTATATAAAAAATAAAATGTTAAACTGTTTTGATTCATCCTATTTTATTTATGAAGTAAAAAGAATTAATAAAGATAAAGTAGAAGTTTTGAATAACTGGTTTATAAAAGATAATAAAAATATTTATTTTGAGGGAAAAATTTTAGAAGATGTAGATTATAATACATTTGAAGTGCTTCCAAATGGAGATGGAAAAGATAAAAATCGAAGTTATGAATATTTGACTAAAGATGAATGGAAATGGTTTTAATCAATAGGGAACTAATTGCTTATACAGATTAAAATAAAAAGGATAGGAAATAAAAAATGGAATTTAGAATAATGACAATACAGGTAAGGTTTAAAAATAAGTTATGGGGAAACAAAATTTTCAAGTAAGAAATATTTTCTATTATAATAGAGTTGTTAAAGCTTCTATTTAATGAAAAAAAAAGGGTTTGTATGGCTTTTAGCAAATTTAAAAATAATGAAGTATCGTTGTAATTTTTGTAATACATTTGCATTTTTTTGTTGCAAAAAGTGTGCAATAAAAACATTTTTTCGTTGTAATTTTTGTTGAGATATGCTATATTTCATACATAAAGTTATAAAAAGAGGTGTTTTATGTATAGAATTGCTATTGAAAATCTTTATGAATGGAAAAATAAAAAAGATAGGAAACCTTTGGTTATACAAGGGGCAAGACAAGTAGGAAAAACTTGGCTTATGAAGGAATTTGGAGAGAAGGCTTATAAAAATACAGTTTATATAAATTTTGATTCTAATTCTAATATGAAAGAATTGTTTGAAGTGGATTTATATGTAGAGCGACTAATTATGGGGATTGAGCTTTATAGTGGAATAAAAATAGTGCCCGAAGAAACTTTGATTATTTTTGATGAAGTTCAGGAAGTTCCAAGAGCAATTTCCAGCCTTAAATATTTTTACGAAAATGCACAGCAGTATCATATTATTTGTGCAGGTTCGTTGTTAGGAGTTGCACTGCATGAGGGAACATCATTTCCAGTTGGGAAAATTGATTTTTTAAAGTTGTATCCTTTATCTTTTAAGGAATTTTTACTTGCCACAGGGGATGAAAAATTTTTAAAACTTGTTGAAAATAATGATTATCAGATGATAAAAGTATTTAAGCAAAAATTTATAGATATGCTTAAATATTATTATTTTGTAGGTGGAATGCCTGAATGCGTACTTCATTTTTCGGAAAATAAAGATTTTAATGAAGTTAGGGAAATTCAAAAGCGTATACTTTTAGCCTATGAACAGGATTTTTCAAAACATGCTCCAAATGAAATTGTGCCTAGATTGAGAATGTTATGGAATAGTATTCCATCACAACTTGCAAAAGAAAATAAAAAGTTTATCTATGGTCTGGTTAGAGAAGGTGCGAGGGCAAAAGAATATGAAATGGCATTAATGTGGCTTATTGATTGTGGTCTTATTTATAAAGTGAACAGGGTTAATAATCCTAAACTTCCATTAAAAGTATACGAGGATTTAAAGGCTTTTAAATTATTTTTACTTGATACAGGACTTCTTACCTGCATGACAGGATTGAATCAGAGTACGCTTATTGAAGGAAATAAACTATTTGTTGAATTTAAAGGAGCATTAACAGAACAATATGTGCTGCAGCAACTTGTTACAATTGAAAATTTGAATACATATTATTACACAAATGACCGTGGTTCATGTGAAATTGATTTTTTATTAGATAATGGAGAAAGTGTAATCCCTGTCGAAGTAAAAGCTGAAGTAAATTTAAAAGCCAAAAGTTTGAAAGTGTATAAAGAAAAATATAATCCTGAAATATCAGTAAGAATATCAATGAATGATTATAAAAAAGAAGAATGGTTGTTAAATTTACCATTGTATATGGCAGAGGAAATTGGAAATATTGTGGAAAAAGAAAGAAATGATAAAGGATAATTTTAATATGGAAAAAGAATATGGTTATAGTCCACCATTTGAAATCACAAATGAGATAATTGAGCTGGTGGCTCAGATTACTGAATTAACAGGAATGATTATAGTTTCAGAAAAACTATCTTCAAATCCAGTTTTGAGAAGAGAAAATAGAATAAAAACAATTTATTCATCGCTTGCGATAGAGCAAAACACACTAACATTTGAACAAGTAACAGATGTGATTAATGGAAAAAAAATTTTAGCTCCGCCAAAGGATATAAAAGAAGTCAAGAATGCTTATGAAATTTATGAAAAATTAAGTTTATTAAATCCATATTCGATTAAAGATTTACTTAAAGCACATAAAATAATGACGGCTGAATTAATAAATGAAAGTGGTAGATTTCGTACAAAAGGAGCGGGAGTTTATCAGGGAAATCAGCTGATTCATGCAGGAACACCACCTCAATATATTCCTGAATTAGTAGAACAACTTTTTTTGTGGTTAAAAAAGAGTAAAGTTCACCCACTAATAAAAGCTTGTGTATTTCATTATGAATTTGAATTTATACATCCGTTTCAAGATGGAAATGGAAGGTTAGGGCGACTTTGGCATACATTAATCCTGTCAAAATGGAAAGAGTTTTTTGCTTGGCTTCCAATTGAAACTTTGATTCAGAAAAAACAGCAGAAGTATTATGAAGCTATAAATTTATCAAATACTGCTGGAAAATCAACGCAATTTATTACATTTATTCTTGAAATAATAAAAGAAACTTTAGAAGAATTACAAAAAAAAGACTTAAAAATGACTGATATTTTGACTGATAAAATGACTGATAAAGAGTTACAAAGACTGAAAATAATGGAAGAGTATTTTGAGAAAAATAATTATATTGATAATAGTGAGGCCCAAAAAATTTTGAATGTTTCGGATTCTACGGCGAGAAGATTTTTGAATAAACTTTTGAAAAATGGGATTTTGGAGGCATTTGGAGAGAAGAAAGGGAGAAAATATAGGAAGAAATAATAAAATATGGAGATAAATTGAATGAAAATAAAATATTCAAAATTTGAAATTAATACGTGGGATATATTTTCTCTAATATTGTTTTTAGGACATTTATTAGCAGGAATTGATATTTTATTTAATAGAAAAGAAAAAGTTGGAATAATTTTTTTGGCTATCGGAATAAGTTATTTTATATATAGATTTCTTTTGGTAATGATTATTAAAAATAAGATGAAATTTGATTTTTCTGATT
>CALEXX010000019.1 GCA_937925095.1 uncultured Leptotrichia sp. | reverse complement strand
TTCATTTCCTGTTTTACATTGTAAAATTTTAAATAATTCAAAAATATAGTTTTTTACACTATTTTTTTATTTTCTTTTTGAGACAGCCCCCTTTTATATTATTTTTCAATTTTTTTTAGCCAGTTCCTTTTTTCAAGATTAAGAAGAAATTCTTTTATTTCAAGCCCTCCACCATAGCCTACAAGTTTTTTGTTACTTCCTATAACCCTATGGCATGGAATGAAAATAGAAATTTTATTCCTGTTATTTGCCATGCCTACAGCCCTTACAGCCTTTTCATTGTTAATTGCAATGGCAATATCCTTATATGAACGGGTTTCTCCATAAGGAATTTTTAAAAGCTCATTCCAGACAGATATCTGAAAATCAGTGCCATCTTTTAATAAAGGCAGGTCAAATTCCTTTCTTTTTCCATTCAGATATTCAAATAACTGAGATGCGGCTTTTTTAATTAAGGAAGTTTCCTTTATAATATAATTTTTATTCTTTTTAACATTTTCCATTTCATATTCAAAAAATAAATCTGTTATTTTGTCTTCACATGCTCCAATTCCTAATGTTCCTAACTCTTTTATTCCGGTATTGTAAAAATATACATATTTCATTTATTTTATCACCTCGTATAATTTCTTATATTATAGTATAATTAAAGCTATGTCACAAGTTATAACTAAAATAATTTTCAAGATTTTTTATTCTAGTGATTATTAAATTTTTAAGGAAAAAAGGCTTTATGGATAAAATATTTTTTCCATAATTCATAAAATATCCTGTAATAAAATTCTCTTCTCCAGCATTATAAAAACCACGAATAAAGTATTTCCCATTTTCATGAAAAAGTTTCATTGAAGGGTAATTTTCTTTATAAAAAATATCAGCTCCAGCCTTTGAAATTTCAATTTCAAATTCTGTATATCCTTTCTTTTTTAATGAAATATCATATGATGTCACTAATTCAGAAAGAGATTTTGAAGAATATTCAGTACTTTCCTCCATATTCAGAATTTTGTCACATCTAAATACTTTGTAATCCTCTGTTTTAAAATTATATCCTATTGCATACCATTGGCCATACTTTGAAGAAATATTAAAAAACTGTATATAATATTGTTCTATTACATTATTCTTTGAATATTTTATTCTACATATTTTTTCATCAAGGATAAATTCAAGAATATCCTTTAGAAATTCACAATGATTAACCTGTTTTACCGTTCCAAAACTTAAAACTTTTTCTGTTTTATGAATAAGTTCGATTTTATCTGATGGAAGACATCTTTCAAACTTTTCCTTTAATTTTTCAATACTTAAGTGAAAGGGAGTAGTTTCATAAGCTTTCAAAGTAAGCATTGAAAAATAGAGGGAAAATATTTCATCAGTATTAAATACAATGGGAGAAAGTAGTTTATTGGGAAGTATCCTATAGTAGCCATTTCTTCCTGTCTGTGAGTAGATAGGCATCCCTATTTCTTCCAGTGATGAAATATCTCTAAGTGCAGTACTTCTGGATATATTGTATTTTTCCATAATATCTTTTAGATTAAATGAACTTCTGTCATTCAGAAATAACATCATATCATTAATTCTTTCAGATTTATTCATATTGCTCCTTTTAAAAATAATATAAAACAGTATCATAAATTGACACTTTTTTATATTATACTATAAATATAAGAAATATAAAATATGAAGAGGAGAATATAAAATGAAAAAAACTTATCAGGGAAAGAAACTGTTCCTATGTTCATCTTTTGCAGATGTTGCAGGATTACTGAATATATTTGAAAAAAAATCTTAAGGGAAAAATAGTAACTTTTATTCCAACTGCGAGTAGAGTTGAAAAAATAAATTTTTATGTGAAAGATGCAAAAAAAGAACTTGAAAAAGCAGGAATGATAATTGATATTTTAGATATTTCGCAGGCTGAAAAAAGTGAAATAGTAAAAAAAATAAGAAATAACGATTTTATTTATGTGTCAGGAGGAAATATTTTCTATCTTTTACAGGAAATGAAAAAAACAGGTACTGATGAAATAATCGTAGAAGAAGTAAATAATGGGAAACTTTATATTGGCGAGTCGGCAGGAGCAATGATTGTTTCTGAGAATATAAAATATGCAGGACTTATGGATGATGGGACAGAATATATTTCAAAACTGAAAAATTTGAATTCACTGAATCTGGTTGACTTTTATACAGTCCCACATTATAGATGCTTTCCCTTTGAAGAAAGTGCGGAAAAAACAATGAATACATATTCTTCATTAAATTTAGTACCAATAACTAATAATCAGGCTATACTGGTTGATGAGGATAAAATTAATGTGCTGGAAATAAAAAAACAGAAGCTATTATAAATAGCAAGTTTATAAAAAACAATGTAAAAATTATATTTATAAGTTATTTAATAATTTTACAATTAAAAATAGTTAATGAGTGTTAGAAAAAATCATTGTCTGAGCTTTTAAAAAGCGAGTTTATGATTTTTTCTTAACGAATTTCTGTTTTTGATGAGTAAAATTTTAATAAACGAATAAATATAATTTTTATTATGTTTGATATAACAATTCTTATTTAGAAAATAGCTTCTGTTTTTTTTATTTTACATTAGTCATAAGTTCATCAATCAGCTCTTTCACATGCACAATTTCTTTAAGCTTGTATCCATTTGCACCTGAGAAAAAAAGTCCTGACTGCAGTCTTCCAAGATATGCATCTCCAAGACTGTCTGCGATACAGTAACCAACCCTTCTTGCTCCTTCCCCTTTATTACAAGGGAAAATACAGTTACTGATACATTTTATCTTTTTTGTATCCGGTTCTAAAGTTTTTATCAAGTTTGTTTTTACTGCCCTTCCAGGATATCCCACTGGAGAGCTTACAATAACAATGTCTTCTTCCTTTGAATCAAGTAAAACCTGTTTAAGTACAGGACTTGCATCGCACTCATGAGTTCCAATAAATCTTGTTCCCATCTGAACTGCATCAGCCCCTAAATCCATTATTTTTTCAATATCATTTCTATCCCATATACCCCCAGCAGCGATTATTGGGAAATCCCCCCATTTATCTCTTTCTTCCTTTATAGGAGGTAAAATAGCTTCAAGCTGATGTTCAGGAGCAAACAGTTCATCATATTTTGCACCCTGGTGTCCTCCACTTTTTGGACCTTCCACAATAACAGCTCCAGGAGTTCTTCCGGCAGCCTTCCATTTTTTACATATTATTTTTAGTGCCCTTGCAGATGAAACGATAGGTACTATTTCAACATCAGGATAGTTTTCAGTAAGCCTTGGAAGTTCAAGAGGCAGCCCGGCACCTGTAACAATAATATTTGCACCTGCTTCAAGAGCGTCAGTAACAACTCTTTCATAATCATTTATTGCATGAAGAATGTTACATGCAAGAGGTTTGTCACCACATATCTGTCTCGCATTTTTGAAAATTTCAAATAAAGCTTCTCTGCTGTAAGCATTTTCAGTTCCTAATGGTCTTCCATCCACTTGTTTTTTAACAAACTTCATATTCTGGTAATATCCTGTACATATTGCACTTATTGTTCCTAAACCACCATTTTTAGATACATTTCCTGCAAGCTGGTCCCAGCTTATTCCTACTCCCATTCCACCTTGTATAATGGGCTTTTCAATATAATATTTTCCTATTTTAATTCCTTTTAATTCTCTCATATTATTTTTCCTCTCTTTATTTATTGGGTTAAATGAAATATCAATAAACAGGAGGAGCCCTCACAATCCGTATATTTGATGAAAAAGAAGTATAATTCAGCATAATGCTTGAAAATGACGCATGTATGTAAATCATACCATTTATAAATTTCTTAAAACTTTCGATAACCTTTTTTCTTATATCATTTGTCATAAAATTAATATAACTGTTGGCACAAAGCTGTTCAAATTTTTTGATTAAAAGCTCGATGTCCATTTTTTCAAGAAAAAACAGGTCAAATTCCATGTTTGAAATATATCTTTCAAGAAACTCAAAAAATACATCACTTTTATTTAATAGAATCTTTTTATTCTGGTTATAAATTGAACATATATTTTCGAGGTACACAAAATGACCGTTTATGAAAACGGTTAAAGGATTTTTCTGGATAAACGGACTGAAAATATTTGAAACTATACACTGAATAATTTCAGATAAGATATTTCTTACAGATTTTCCTAACATTGAATTCCTCTCCTA
The DNA here is from genome assembly GCA_937925095.1 of uncultured Leptotrichia sp. Taxonomy (GTDB): domain Bacteria; phylum Fusobacteriota; class Fusobacteriia; order Fusobacteriales; family Leptotrichiaceae; genus Leptotrichia_A. The sequence goes on along the minus strand of CALEXX010000019.1, from coordinate 76,196 downwards.
ATATATAACGTTTGTTATATTATATCAAAAAAGGGAAGATAAAGTCAATTGATAAAAGTCAGTCCCCAAAATTCAAGCCTTGAGGGAATGATTATTTTGTAAAAAATTATATTTTGAAAATAATAATGGAAAAAATAGAAAATTGTAACTGAGGTTACATATTTTTTCTATTTATATGATATAATTTAATAATCAAAATATAAGAAAAGGAAAATATAAGTATAAAAAGAGATTAACAGAAGGAGAAAATAATGAATAAATTTTTTAGCTTAACCGATACATTTAGCCAGCTGGTGGAAAAATATCCTGAAGCGATGGACTTCCTGGTGGCAAATGGATTTGAACAGTTTAAGAATAAGCAGATGTTTGATACAATGGGGAAAACAATAAGAATAGATATGGCATTGAAATCAAAGAAGATAAATCCTGAACTGTTTGAAGAAAGACTTGTTGCATTTCTGGAAAAAGATAGTGCAATGGATATTTCACTTGCAGAAAGCAAGAAGGATGCAACAGGAGATATTTTAATAGAAGGTGTGCTGCCTTGCCCTATAAGAATACCTTTGCTGGAAGGAATAAAGGAATGGGTGGATGACCAGAATGCAAAAAATGATTATAAAATAGCATATGAACTTCAGTCAGCAAACTTAGGACTTGACTGGGTAGTTGACAAGGTAAAGACAGGAGATGCGGATAAAGTGTCTGATGTTCTTCTTTCAGCAGGATTTGAACTGTTTTTTGATAAGAATCTTATGGGACATTTCATGGATGAGGGGATATTTGAAACATATCTTGATGAAATGAATAAGGATTTCTGTAATGACAGGATTGACTTGAGAGATCCTAAAAAGAGATATGCAATAATGGGAGTTGTACCTGCAGTATTTCTTGTAAATAAAGGAGTCCTTGGAGACAGAAAAGTACCTGAAACATGGGCTGATATTTTAAGCGAGGAATTTGAAGATTCAGTAGCATTACCAATGAATGACCTTGATTTATTCAATGCCCTTGTTATAAATATATACAAGGAATTCGGTTCAGAAGGAATTAAAAATCTGGCAAGATCGTATAAGAAAAATCTTCACCCTGCACAAATGGTAAAGGCAAAAGGGAAAAGCAAGGATGCTCCGGCAGTAAGTATAATTCCTTATTTCTTTACACAGATGCTTATGGGAGCGAGTGACCTTCAGGCGGTATGGCCTAAGGATGGAGCGTTGTTAAGTCCAATATTTATGATTACGAAAAAGGCAAAACAGGATAAAATAAAGCCATTTATTGACTTTTTCATGTCAGAAAAAATAGGGACACTGTTTTCAGCAAGTGGAAAATTCCCTTCAACAAATCCTAATGTTGATAATCATCTGGATGAAAACCAGACATTTAAATGGATTGGTTGGGACTTTATCCATAACAATGATGTTGGAGGACTGGTAAGACAGTGCGAAAAGGAATTTAATGATGCAATAATGGAATTATAGAATGTAGAAGAGTATAGATAGAATATAGAATAATAAACTGGGAAGGGATGCCTTCATATTTAAAATAAAAGAGATTTTGAAAGAAGAAGTAACGGAAAGGAAAAATTATGAATTTAGTAGTGTTTTCAGGACCACCGTCATCAGGAAAGACAAGTGTTATACTAAAAACTGTTGATGCATTGAAACAGCAGGGAATATCAGTTGGAGTTGTAAAATTTGACTGTCTTTATACAGATGATGATATATTATATGAAAAAGCAGGAATTCCTGTGAAAAAAGGATTATCAGGAGCATTATGTCCAGACCACTTTTTTGTGTCAAATATTGAAGAGGTTGTACAGTGGGGAAGAAGTCTGGGACTTTCAATGCTTATTACTGAATCGGCAGGACTTTGTAACAGATGTTCGCCATATATTAAGGAAATAAAGGGAGTATGTGTCATAGATAACCTTTCAGGGATAAATACACCTAAAAAAATAGGCCCAATGCTTAAGTCTGCGGATATTGTAATTATAACTAAAGGGGATATAGTTTCACAGGCTGAAAGGGAAGTATTTGCTTCGAGGGTAAATTCAGTAAATCCTACAGCTGTAACAATGCATGTGAACGGACTTACAGGACAGGGAGCGTATGAGCTGAGTACACTTCTCTATGAAAAGGAAAAGGAAATTGATACAGTTCAGGGAAAACAGCTTAGATTTCCTATGCCTTCAGCATTATGTTCATATTGCTTAGGAGAAACAAGAATCGGAGAAAAATATCAGATGGGAAATGTCAGAAAAATGAATTTAGGTGGTAACAGTAATGAATAAGAATTTAATAGAAGGTATGAAAATAGAAGAACTTTTGGCTAAATATCCTTTTGCGGAAGCTTTTTTCAGTGAAAATGCAATAGAAGTGGCAGGGCATGAAGGTAAAACTTTTGCTGAATTTCTGGATAAATTTACTGAAGAAGAAATTGAAGATATGGCTCTTGATAAGGAGCTTCTGAAAAGAGGACTTTCAGAATATATAGAACAGATGAAGGCTTTTCTTGGAATGGAAGAGGAGAAAGGTGTAGAAGTATTGACAATACTTGCAGGACATGACAAGTCAGGAAATCCTGAAGGATTTGACAGGCTTGATATAAACAAGTCGGAAATAATTTCAATAGTAGGGCCTACAGGATCAGGAAAATCAAGATTACTTGCAGATATTGAATGGACAGCACAGAGGGATACACCTACAAAGAGGGAAATACTTATAAATGGAGAACTTCCTGATAAAAAATGGCGTTTTTCCTCAAATAATAAATTAGTTGCCCAGTTATCCCAGAATATGAACTTTGTCATGGATTTATCAGTAAAGGAATTTCTGGAACTGCATGCAAAAAGTAGAATGATTGAAAATATAGAGGAAGTTACAGCTAAAATAATAGCAGAAGCAAATAATCTGGCAGGAGAGCAGTTCAGACTTGATACGCCTGTAACTGCATTAAGTGGAGGACAGTCAAGAGCACTGATGATAGCTGATACAGCTATATTGAGTTCTTCGCCTATCGTTCTGATAGATGAAATAGAAAATGCGGGAATTGACAGAAAAAAAGCACTTGATCTGCTTGTTTCATCTGACAAGATAGTGCTTATGGCAACTCACGATCCTACACTTGCACTGATTGCAAATAAACGTATTATAATAAAAAATGGTGGAATTGCTAAAATTATTGAAACAAGTGAGGAAGAAAAAAAGATACTTTCAAAGCTTGAAGAAATGGATAATGTAATTCAGAAAATGAGAACAGATTTGAGATTGGGAAAAATATTGAGTGAATAATAGAAAATAAAAGTAGAACACATATGTTAGAAATGAAAATAGGAAAGAAAATAGGAAAATCCAGTAATCTTTAGATGTAAAGCTTTATAAGCTGTTTGAGATTACTGGATTTTTTTGTTTTTTTTTGAATGTTTCAAGTTCTTAAGTAAAAAAATAAAATTTACAGAAAAAGTTTGAAAAAACTTTATTTTTACGATATAATTATAACGGAAATAAATGAGAAAACTAAGGAAATTTTAAAATTATATTTAGTACATAATATGAAGGATAATAGTATAAAAGGAAGTTATCATAGCCACTTAAGTTATATAAGTTTAAAGATTCTAAGGTCTATGAAAAGGAGAGAAATTGAAGATGACAAACAATTTAAGAGGAATAAGAAAGGGCTTATGTGCATTTGCAAAGAAATGTAAGGGCTTTAAATATACAGATTCAGCATTGATTACGTTTTTAATTACAGGTGCAGTAAGTATTTCAAGTAATCTGTTTTCAGCTGAAAAAGATGGAAATACAGAAAATCAGAAGCAGATACTTTCCACAGATATAAAGGATTTTAATGTTCTTATAAAGGAAGCAAGAAAAGAAAATAACAAACTGGTAAAGAAGGCAGATTTTGAACTTGTTAAGCTTATGGAACAGGGAGACCATGTTGTAAAATCACCTTGGTCATCATGGCAAACAGGAGCTAACTATATGTACAGCAAATGGAATGGAGCATATAAAGGTAGAGGAGATAAAATCAAAAATCTAGGACTTATAGAAAGAGACCCGGATATATTAACTAGTTCAGTTTCAAAGTCCAGTAAAAAATATGCTGAGTTAAATCTTAAAAGAACAGAAAATCCTTATAAACTTATAAGTGTAAAAGAAGTAACTCCACCTGTAAAAGATTTTAAATTCAGTCCTGTTTTTAGTTTAAGGGAACCAGCTAAACTGGAAGAATTGAATCTTGATATAGAAACAATTTCCCCAGAAATTCCAGAAACATTTAGATTTAGTATCAATACACCAGTTATACCAACAATTAATCCAGCACAAGTTAATATTGAAACAGTTGAATTAACAAACTATGGAAATGTTTGGAATATGGGGATTGTTGGAAGGCAAGATCCAGAATATAAATATAGTCTTTTTACTATCCCTAGTGGAACCTACAATCTAAATTCAGATAGTAAAAGTATAGATGGAGTTCATTCGGCTCCAACAGTAGTTGATATGTCTATTATTGGACAAAATGTTAAGGTTGAAAATGGAACTATTTTAAATGTGAATAAGGTTGGAGGAAGAGCAGTTTCAATAGATATTAATCCAGGTTGGCAAGATGGAGGACCACAGTGGCCTGAAACAAGTTCAACATTTACAAATGAAGGAACTATTAATTTAAATGCTAAAAATACAGCAGCTATTGAAGCTCAAACTGAGACAACTAGTGCTGATTATTATGCAGCAGGAGCACCTGCTTCAACTAATCATCATTGGATACATAAAAAAGAAATTTATGGAATAAATAAAGGAATTATTAATGGAAATGCTGAGAAACAAGTTGCAATGACTTTTGTAAGAGAACAAGTTCCTGGTAGGGAACAACAATTCTTAACAAATGCAGCAAGTGGTACAATAACTATGAATGGAGCTAAATCAATGGCATTCTCATTCAATGTAGATGATCTGTATGCGGAAGCAAAAAATGAAGGAAAAATTATTTTAAATGGTGTAAATAACTATGGATTTGCCTTTGGTAAACAAATTACAAATAACCATTTAAAAGAAAATTCTATTATAAGTAATGAGGCTACAGGAACAATAGAAGTAAATGGGAATAATTCTGGTGGATTTGCCTTACAGGAAATGATAAATGGATCTAATAATCCTTATATTAAAAATATCAACATTACTAATAAGGGTAAAATTAATATTAATTCTAAGGAATCTTTTGGTATTTATTCAGAACAAATGACAGCAAAAAATACTGGTGAAATTAATATAATTGAAAATGCCACTAAATCTATTGGAATGTATGCTACAAAGAAAAATACTGTGACTACTGAACTTATTAACGAAGGTAAAGTTAATTTAGAAAGTAAAAATGATTCAAATATTGGTTTATTCACTGACAATGCAAAAGTGATAAATGCTGTAGGTGGAGAAGTAAATGTATTAAAGGGTGAAAATATAGGAACCTTAATATCAGGAACAGGTGTTGGAGAAAACCTAGGAAAAATTTCTGCTGTGGCTGATGGTTCTATCGGAATCTTAACAAAAGATACCGGAAGTTTTATCAATAAAGGTGAAATAACTGTAAATGCTAAGGCTTCTTCTACCAATAAGGGAGCAATTGGAATATTAGCTAATACAGGTTCAAGTTTTACTAACCCAACTGGTAAATTAGATATCAATGTAAGTGGTAGAAACTCTATTGGTATTTACTCTAAGGGTACTGTTAAACTTGGTAAAACTAGTGTTTCTGCAGCAGATAATGCTATAAACTTCTTTGCTGATACTAATGGAAACATAGAATTTGAAGCTGGTAAAGTTGTAAAATCTACAACAAAATCAGGTGCTTTACTTTTCTATGATGGAAACTCAAATGGAAAAATAAAACTGGCTGGTGATTTGAAGGCTACTATTGAAGGTGGAAACAGTGCTCCTGAAAGAGGAACTGCTTTCTTCTACAGATCTTCATCAGCTCCTGTAAATGGTTCTGTAGCAGGATATAACAATACTATTTCTTATGGTTCATTTACTCCGGGTGAAGTGCAGACATTCTTTGATAATTTATTCGGAACAGGTGCTCCTGGAAGTAGTACCCTAAATAAATTGGAATTAACTATGAAAGAAGGTTCAAGATTATTTATTTCGCCTAATGTAAAAACAAAAATAAGTCAACTTGTTACAGATAACTTATTTTCTGGAATAACTGGAGCTCCAGTTATATCTCCTAATAGCAGTGACGACTATGTTAGAAATCTATTATTAAAGAGTGAATTAGAAATAGATAGACCTGTTAATCTTGACTCAGCAAGTGAAACTTACAATAAATTAGAAATATCAAATTCCTCTATAATTAACAATAGTACAATAACTGGAACAAAAGATAAGCAATATGCTATGGTTCAAGAAAATGATGAGGTAAATAGAGGATATGTAACTCTTTTAAATAATCAAAATAAAGAAATTAATCTAGCTGGTAAAGATTCTCTTGCTATGTATGCTAAAAATGGATATATCATAAATAAAGGTCAAATAGAATTAAGCGGAACTGGTTCTACTGCAATATATGGAAGAGATAATACACTTATTGAAAATACAAATACCAGTAAGATAAAATTGAATGGAGATAAGTCTATAGCTATTTACTATAATAATACTGATACTGCAACTACAGGAGAAAACATAGAAAATTATGGTGAAATAGAGTTAAACGGAAGTAAAGATACAGGTATAGCTTATAATTCAGTCTCTATAACTGCAACAAATCCCACTTTAGTAAAGAATTTTGCAGACATAAAGATAAATAACAGTGAATCTATAGGTATTCATAGTGAAGTTACACAAAATAATCCTTATATTATTGAAAATCAGGGAAATATAACAATAACAGCTCAAACACAGGATAAGAAAAAACCTACTGTTGGAATACATACAAAAGATGATTTAGCTAAAATTATCAACGGAAATAATGGAAACATAAAAGTTTCAAAAAATAATATAGGTATTATAGGAAATTCTGTGGATAATCAAGGGAATATAGAAGTCGATACAGCCGGTACCGCTATATATTCTAATGGCGGAACTGTAAATCTTCAAAGTGGAGATATCACATTAAAAGGTGGTAGTGCAAATAATGAAACTAAGGGTGTTGTACTAAATGGAACTAACCAAACATTGAATAGAGTAGGAGGAAACCTAAACTTAGAAGATTATTCTTATACTTTTGTAAATACTGGTTCAGGAAATACTCTTAACTTAGCTGGTTCTGATGTTGTTCTTAAAAATAATTCTATTTATGCGTACTCTAATGATGTAAATTCAAATATATATAACAATGTTAATTTGAAATTTGATGGAACAGAAGGTGGAAATTTAGGAATATATTCAAATGGAATTGTTGAGAACTATGCTAATATAGATTTAACAAAGGGTTATGGAAATATTGGTATATATTCATATGGCCAAAGAGCAAAGAATACTGGAATTATTACAGTTGGAGCTTCTGACACAGCTAATGACTTATATAATATAGGAATGGCATCTGGTTTCACAAGTGGACATTCTCCAATGGATTCTGCAGATACAGTAATAACTCCTAAGTATATTGGAGAAATAGAAAATGCAGGAACAATTAATGTTGACGGTAAAGCAGGAATAGGACTATTCTCAACAGGTAGAGGAAGTATTGCAAGAAATACAGGAGATATTGTACTGAATAATGATAATACTATTGGAATATACGCTGATGAGGGAGCTACTGTATATAATAGTGGAAATATTAGAACAGGGAGAACTGGTTTAAAAGAGGTTCAAGGTGTTGTACTGGGAGTAGGAAGTAAATTACATAATACAGGTAATATTGTCATAGATGCAGATAATGCGGCCGGTGTAAAATTAAAAGGTGGAACAATTATAAATGAAGGTAATATTGTTGTAACTGGTGCAGGTTCTGAAAGAATCGGTACTACAACTACTGAAGATATGAGCTTAAATTTTTCCGGTCTTGATATACAACATGATAAAACCACTGGAGATGTAACAATTTACAAAGATAATCAGCAAGTAAAACCAGTAGTAGTAAATTATAATGAAATAGGCCAACAGCCAAGAAACATAGACGCAAATTCTATCGGAATTTACTTTAATACTTCCGGTGAATTTAAACAAAATCCTATAAGAAACTTGGCAGTTTTAACGGATGAAGCAGATTTGATAGTTGGAGTTGAAGCATCAAAGAGAACTACAAGTAAATACATAGAAATAAATGATCCGCAAATATTAAAACCATATAGAGAAACAATAATGTATAATTCTGGAATTAGAAAATGGAATACATATTCAGGTTCTTTAACTTGGATTGCAACTTCTGTTTTAGATAAAGCATTTTCTCTTCCGGAAAAAGTGTATTTGGCTAAAATCCCATATACAACTTTTGCTGGAAATGAAGCTAAACCGGTTGATAAAAAAGATACATATAATTTCCTGGATGGACTGGAACAAAGATATGGAGTTGAAGCACTTGGAAGCAGAGAAAATACATTATTCCAAAAATTAAACAGCATTGGAAACAATGAGGAAATTCTATTTTATCAAGCAATAGATGAAATGATGGGACACCAGTATGCGAATGTACAGCAGAGAATTAATGAAACAGGAAATACTTTAGACAAAGAGTTTAAATATCTTAAAAATGAATGGAGAAATCCATCAAAAGATAATAACAAAATTAAAGTATTTGGTATGAAAAATGAATACAGAACAGATACTGCAGGAATAATAGACTATACAAGTGATGCTTACGGAGTAGCCTATGTTCATGAAAATGAAGCAGTAAAACTAGGAAATAGCTCAGGATGGTATGCCGGGGCAGTAACAAACAGATTTAAGTTTAAGGATATAGGGAAATCAAAAGAAGATCAGACTATGATAAAAGCCGGTATCTTTAAGACAATGTCACCAATGACAGACCATAACGGTTCATTAAGATGGACAGTTGCAGGGGATGTATTTGTAGGAAGAAATGAAATGAAACGTAAATTCCTGGTGGTAGATGAAGTGTTCAATGCCAAATCAGATTATACATCATATGGAGCGGAATTTAAGACGGATTTAGGATATGATATAAGAATGAGCGAAAGAACACATTTAAGACCTTATGGATCATTGAAGCTGGAATATGGAAGATTTAATGATATAAGGGAAGATGATGGAGAAATAAGACTGGAAGTTGAAGGAAACGACTACTTCTCAGTAAAACCTGAAGTTGGATTAGAATTCAAGTATGTACAGCCTTTAGCAGTAAAAACTCAATTATCAGTGGGATTGACAGCAGCTTATGAAAACGAACTTGGAAAAGTAGCAGATGTAAATAACAGGGCAAAAGTAAGATTTACAGATGCTGATAAGTTTGGAATAAGAGGAGAAAAGGAAGATAGAAGAGGAAATGGGAAATTTGACCTTAATATTGGAATTGACAATACAAGATTTGGAGTAACGGTAAATGCAGGCTATGACACAAAAGGCCACAATGTAAGAGGTGGAATAGGATTCAGGGCTATCTACTAGTTTAGGAAAAAAATGAGACAATCTTAAAAGAAAGAGTACAGTATAGAACTATATTTTTGAATTATTTAGAATTTTACAATGTAAAGCAGAAAATGAATTTAGGAAAAGTCATCTGCTCGAGCCTTTAGGCGAGTTTTTGACTTTTCCTTAATGAATGACTGTTTTATATGAGTAAAATTTTAATAAATGAAAAAAATATAGTTTTGTATTAATTTACAATTTTTGTGATTGTCTCATTTTTTATTCCTCGTATTTTTTAATTGCTAAAATATAAAGAAATGCTTGAAAAAACTGTAAAATATGTTAAAATGTATAAAAGTGTAATTAAAGCATTTTAAGTTTTTATTTCATTGAAAGGGCTGTAGAATATGGAATTGAAAATACCGAAGCATATTGCAATAATAATGGACGGAAACGGACGATGGGCAAAGAATAAGGGGAAAATAAGACTTGAAGGACATAGGGCAGGAGCTGTAAACCTTGAAAGAATATTAGAAGAATCAATAAAACTGGGAGTAAAATATTTGACGGTCTACGCTTTTTCAACTGAAAACTGGAAAAGACCAGAAATGGAAGTGAAAGGACTTATGGAATTATTTTCAGGTTTTCTCAGCAGCAAGAAAAAAACATTGAAAAAGCAGGGAATTAAACTGCTGGTAACAGGTTCTAAGGAAGGAGTGTCAGATTCCTTATTGAAAAAAATAGAGGAAACTGAAAAATATCTTGAAAATGAAGACAAGATAGTATTTAATATAGCCTTTAACTATGGTGGAAGAAAGGAAATAACAGATGCTATTAATAAAATATTGGAAGATGAAAAAAGGGAACAAGGAAAACCTGTTACAGAAGAAGAGGTTGCAAAATATATGTACAGACCTGATATACCTGATCCTGAACTTGTTATAAGGACAAGCGGGGAATTTAGAATAAGTAATTTCCTTTTATGGGAAATCGCATATTCAGAATTTTATGTAACAGATGTTTATTGGCCTGACTTTAATGAAGAAGAATATAATAAAGCAATTTTATCTTTTAATAGGAGAGATAGAAGATATGGAGGATTAAATGCTAAGTAGACTTTTTATTATTTTACTATTTGTACCTCTGCTTCTCTGGATTTTTTTAAAGGGAGATATACTGTTCCTTCTTTTTACACTAGTAATAATAGGAGTTGCCCTTCATGAGTTCTATAAGATGCTCAAAGATAAGGGATATGAGGTTGCAAGCAGGATAGGAATGGGACTGGGGTTATTTTTGCCTTTAGCGATATATTTTCAGGAAAATTCAAGAAATATATTTTCTGTATTCAGACTGGAGTTTTTCAAACAGATTAACTATGATATGGGTGGATTTATAGTATTTGCACTTATGTTACTTTCAGTGAGACAGATTCTTAAAGAAAAGATAAATGGTGCAATGGCAGAAATATCCTACACTTTATTTGGAATAATATATGTTGCGTATTTATTTTCATATATTCTGCTTATAAGATATGAATTTCCAAATGGGAATGTCCTTGTGTTAATGACATTTATACTTATATGGGCTTGTGATATTTCTGCATATTTAGTCGGAAAAGCAATAGGTGGAAAAATTTTCAAAAGAAGACTTTCTCCAAAAATCAGTCCGAATAAATCAATAGAAGGTGCAATTGGAGGAATAGTTGGAGTATTTTTAGTAATATTATTCTTCGATCAGATATATTTACTTATTGCAAATTTTGTATGTGGAATTTCCTTTATATCAAAAAATTGCAGTCTAACTTATTTGAAGGTTGGAATTAAAGGAGTTCATGCATTTATTCTAGCATTAGGTCTTGGAGTGTTTGCTGAACTTGGGGATCTTGTGGAATCAAAAATAAAGAGGGAACTTGGAATAAAAGATTCGGGAAATATTCTTCTTGGGCATGGAGGTTTTTTAGACAGGTTTGACAGTGCATTGTTTGTTCTGCCAGTAGTTTACTACTTTATGAAGTATGTTGTACATATGTAAAAGTGTCCAGTTAGATTTACAGAAATTTTAAGAAAATAGTTTATGGGAAAATTATATAATGAAAAAATTAGGAGGATTAAATAAAATGAGTTTTAAAAATGAACAGGAAATAAAAAATGAAGTTGAAAGACAATATAATATATTAAAAAGAGGATGCGACGAAATAATAAATGAATATGAATTTAAGAAAAAACTTGAAAAATCAATTTCTACAAATACTCCTTTAAGAGTAAAACTGGGGATAGATCCTACAGGTTCAGAACTTCATTTAGGACATGCCGTTCCTTTAAGAAAATTGAAACAGTTTCAGGATTTAGGGCATGAAGTGTTATTCCTTATTGGAACTTTTACAGGGAGAATAGGGGATCCTACAGGAAAATCTGAAACTAGAAAAATGTTATCAGAAGAACAGGTAAAGGAAAATATAAAAACATATCTGGATCAGGTAAAATTAATATTGGATCTGGATAAGATAAAAGTTGTATATAATGCTGACTGGCTGGAAAAATTATCATTATCAGATGCACTGAATCTGTTGTCTCAGTTCACTGTATCCCAAATGATTTCAAGGGAGGATTTCTCAAAAAGATTGGCAGAAAATAAACCTGTTTCACTGATAGAGTTTATGTACCCAATTTTACAAGGGTATGATTCTGTTGAATTGAGGGCAGATATTGAATTAGGGGCAACTGAACAGAAATTTAATCTTTTAAGAGGAAGGGATTTACAGAAAAACTTTGGTCAGGAACAGCAGGTCTGTATGATAATGCCGATTCTTGTTGGGCTTGACGGAGTGGAAAAAATGTCTAAGTCTTTAGGAAACTACATTGGTGTAAAAGATACTCCAAATGATATGTTTGGTAAAGTAATGTCAATTTCAGATGAACTTATGGAAAATTACTATACAATGATAACAGATGTTCCTTCTGAAAAAATTGCAGAAATTAAGGCTCAGATAGCAAACGGAAGTTTACATCCAATGGAAGCTAAAAAACAGCTGGGAGCAGAAGTTGTAAAAATTTACTATGGAGAAGAAGCTGCTAAAGAAGCTAGAGACTGGTTTGAAAATGTATTTAGTAAGAGAAACCTTGATGTAGACTTGCCTGAAGTAGAAGTTGAATACAAGGAAATAGGAATAATCGACCTTCTTGTAAAGGAAACAAAGCTTATGAATTCCACAAGTGAAGCAAGACGTCTTATTGAGCAGGGTGGATTTAAAATAAATGATGAAGCTGTAAAAGATATGAAGGCAACTGTTACACCTGAAAGTGGAATGATTATAAGGGCAGGAAAAAAGAAAATAGTTAAAATAAAATAGAACTGGAAATCTGATGGAGGAATGAAAATCTATCATGGAAAATAATTTATCAGATAAAAATGAAAATAAAGATAGAAAAGGGAGGGGTGTTTCCCATAGTAAAATAATTCTAATGGGGGAACATTCTGTTGTGTATGGATATCCTGCGATTGCCATTCCACTAAAAAATATACGGATAGAATGTATTGTGGAAAGGGCAACTGTTCCCTTTATACACAACAAAAAGGATACTTTATCTACGGCAATTTATACAGCATTAAATTATTTAAACAGGAAAAGTGAAAATATAAAATATAAAGTAATATCTGATATTCCTCCAAAAAGAGGAATGGGCTCTTCGGCGGCAGTAAGTATTGCCGCAATTAGGGGAGTACTTGACTATTTTAATACAGAAGTAGATAACCTGACGTTGGAAAAACTTGTAAATGAAGCTGAAATAATAGCCCATAATACTCCAAGCGGGCTGGATGCCAAAACATGTCTCAGCGACAGTGCCATAAAATTCATAAAAAATAAGGGATTTAAAAATCTTGAAATGAATCTGGGGGCATATTTATTAATTGCAGATACTGGAATACATGGACATACAAGGGACGCAATAATGAATATAAAAAATATGGGGGACAGGGCTCTACCTATGTTGGAAAAGCTTGGAAAACTGACGGAAGAAACAGAAAAATTTATTGAAGAAAAAGATGTTATTAATATTGGAAAAAATATGATTTCAGCACACGGGGAACTGAAAAAACTTGGTGTGAGTATTGAAAAATCTGATATTCTTGTAAAAGCAGCCATTGATGAAGGGGCGTATGGTGCCAAAATGTCTGGAGGAGGACTTGGAGGCTGTATTATTGCCCTTATGGAGAGTAGGGAGAAAGCTGAAATGACTGGGAAAAAACTGATGGAAAAGGGAGCTGTAAATATATGGATAGAAGCATTGTAAAATCTTATGCCAATATAGCAATTATAAAATACTGGGGGAAGAAGGATCCTATAAAAATGATACCTGCCACAAGCAGTATTTCCCTTACGTTGGAAAATCTGTTTACTGAAACGGAAATCAGCTTTATTACAAGGGAAGAAGCTATTGAAAAAACAGGGCAGGCAAGTGACCTTCTTTACATAAATGGAGAACTGCAAAATGAAGAACAGATAAAGAAAATAACGAAAGTCATAAATCTTTTCAGAGATGACAGAAATCAGCTTGTAAAAATAGACACAACAAACAATATGCCTACAGAAGCAGGGCTTTCTTCAAGCTCAAGCGGGCTTTCAGCAACAATAAAGGCGTGCAATAAGTTATTTGATAAGAATTTAAGCAGGGAAGAACTTGCACAAATATCGAAGTTTGCTTCAGGATCATCATCGAGAAGTTTTTTTGGACCTGTTGGAATGTGGGATAAAAACACAGGAGAGGTTTCAGAAGTTAAAACTGATTTAAAGCTTGCCATGATTGTACTTGTACTAAATGAAGAAAAGAAAATCATTTCAAGCAGAAAAGGAATGGCTTTGTGCATGGAAACTTCAACTTCATTTGACGAATGGATAAGACAGTCGGAAATAGATTTTGAAAATATGAAAAGGTATTTGAGTGAAGGGGACTTTTCAAAAGTAGGAGATCTTACAGAAGAAAATGCACTGAGAATGCATGAAACTACTAAAAATGCAAATCCTCCCTTTACATATTTGACAGAAAAATCCTTTGAAGCAATGGAATATGTGAAAGAATTACGTAAACAGGGAGAAAGATGTTACTTTACAATGGATGCAGGGCCTAATGTGAAGGTTCTCTGTCTGGAAGAGGATTTTGAGAGATTAAAGGATATATTTGGGAAAAAATATAAGATAATTGCATCAAAATGCAAAGTAATCAGTGATAACGATGATTAAAGAAAAAGAAAATGGAGAAGCAGAAATAAAGGAATCTAAAATAAATATAGTAAAAACAGGTGGAAAACTTTATATTGCAGGAGAATATTCTGTTCTGACTCCAAATCAAAGTGCAATTATAAAAAATATAGATATTTTTATGCAGGCTGAAATCAAGTTTTCAGAAAAATACAGTATTTACTCAGATATGTATGATTATTCTGTTACGTTGGAAGAAGATGATGAAAATTATTCCTTGATTACAGAAACTGTAAAAACTGTAAATGAATATTTACAGTTAAAAGGGGTGGATATACAACCTTTTGATATGAAAATTACTGGGAAAATGGAGAAAAATGGTAAAAAATATGGGATTGGATCCAGTGGAAGTGTAACAGTGCTTACTGTAAAGGCAATGTCAAAACTTTACAATTATGAAATTTCTTCTGAGGAGCTTTTCAAACTGTCTTCTTATGTGTTACTAAAAAGGGGAGATAATGGTTCAATGGGGGATATAGCCTGTATTTCCTGTGAAAATCTTGTGATGTACACTTCCTTTGACAGAAATTTAATAAAAGAAAAAATGAAAAACAGTTCCCTTTCAGAAATAATGAATCTGGAATGGGGATATAAAATAGAAAAAATATACTGTCCGGAAAAATATGAATTTCTGGTGGGATGGACTGGAATACCGTCTATTTCAGGGAAAATGATAGTTGAAGTTAAAAATTTAATAAATAGTGATTTTCTTGAAAAGTCTGAAAAAATTGTTCAGAATTTGAAAAAAGGAATAGAAGAGGGAAATAAAAAAATAATATCAGAAAATATTGGAGAAAATGGCAAATTACTTAAAATGCTGCATGAAAAAATTTATAGCCGGAAACTTCTGGAACTTGTAGAATCTGCAGAAGGGCTGGATATATGTGCCAAAAGCAGTGGAGCAGGTGGAGGCGATTGTGGGATAGTCATATCCTTCAATAGAGATGATACGGAAAAATTATTGGAAAGATGGGAAAGTAGAGATATAGAGCTACTTTATAAATCAGAGCTGTAAAAATAACTGGCTGAGAGGAGTTTTCGAATGAACAGGAAGGATGAGCATATAAAATATGCGTTAAAATATGAAAGCACAGGTAATAGTTTCGATGATATGGAACTGATACAGTGCTCAATACCTAAATATAATCTGGAAGAAATAGATATGTCTGTCAATTTTGCAGAAAATACATTCGAATATCCTTTTTTTATAAATGCAATGACAGGTGGAAGCAAAAAGGGAAAAGAAATAAACAGGAAACTTGCAAAAGTTGCAAAGGAATGTAATATCCTTTTTGTTACAGGCTCATACAGTGCCGCCTTGAAAAATCCTGATGATGACTCATTTGAAGTGGTAAGGAAAGAAAACGAAGGACTTCTTCTTGGAACAAATATTGGAGCGGATAAAAATTATACAGCAGGAATGAAGGCTGTGGAAGATTTAAATCCGTTATTTTTACAGATACATGTTAATCTAATGCAGGAGCTTATAATGCCTGAAGGAAGTAGAAACTTCAATGAATGGGAAAAAAATATATCTGATTTTGTAAAAAATGTAAAAGTTCCATTGATTTTAAAGGAAGTAGGTTTTGGAATGAGTCCTGATACGGTAAAAAAAGGTATGGAACTTGGGCTAAAAACATTTGATATAAGCGGAAGAGGTGGAACAAACTTTGCCTATATTGAAAATATGAGGGGAGAAAATAGATTTTCCTATCTTAATGAATGGGGACAAGGTACAGTATCGTGTCTTCTTAGATTAAAAGATTATATTAATAAGGCTGAAATAATAGCAAGTGGAGGGGTAAGGCATCCTCTTGACATCATAAAGGCTCTTGTGCTGGGAGCAAAGGCAGTAGGGCTTTCAGGAGCAATGCTTCGTCTTGCAGAAAATAATTCCACTGAAGAAATAATAGAAATAGTAAACAGCTGGAAAGAAGAATGCAGAATGATAATGTGTGCCTTAAATGCTAAAAATGTAAAGGAACTTCAGAATGTAAAGTATGTTCTGTATGGTAAGACAAAGGAGTTTTCTTTAAATATATAATATATAAAGAATTATATTGTAACTGTTTTTGGAGTTTATCATCCGACAGAGGGAACAGCAATGGAAGAATGGGAATATTACAGAGAAAATAACAAAAAGGAATAGAAAAATAATATAAAAAATAGAGTGTAGAAATACGAATCAGTTGCTATGTATTTTATAACTCTATTTTTTATTATAATGAAAATAGTTTATTATTTAACCTAAATTCCCAAAAAATTATACATATGAAACATACTAACTTAGTAAAATTAAATCTTTCAGAGATTTCTGCAAAAAATAAAATATGTATAATTAAACATAACATCAATTTTTAGATGGCTTGTAAATTAAGACTTTGAGGTATCCTATGTATAAAAATCTGGGAATTTAGGATTAAATTACCCTAATTGAAAAATCCGACTAATTTATTTTATAAATTTATGAATCTATCTGCAACTTTCTTATTAAATAATTCATCATGTTCAACAAACAATAATGTCGGTCTGTAATTTAATATCAATTCTTCTATTTGTATTCTACTCATAATATCTATAAAGTTCAAAGGTTCATCCCAAATATACAAATGTGCCTTTTCACAGAGACTTGCTGTTATTAAAATTTTCTTTTTCTGACCTTCACTGTAATCTGAGATATCCTTTTCAAACTGTAAGCTGTTAAAACCCATTTTACTCAGTATTGATAGAAATAATGTTTTATCTATCTGTTTTTCTTCAATGTATTCAAACAAATTCCCTTTTAAATCGGAAGTATCCTGAGAAACATAAGAAATTTTTAAATTTTTTGCACAATAAATATTTCCTGTGTATTTAACATTTTTTCCTATTATCAATTTCAAAATTGTTGATTTTCCGGATCCGTTTTTTCCTGTCAGAGAAATAATTTCTCCCTGATTAATTTTAAAATTTATATCTCTACAGATTAATCTGTTATTGTAAAATAATGAGACGTTTTTAAATTCAATTAATCTTTTGCTGTGAAATATTAAGGGACTTAACTTCAATTTTTCATCTATGTCAATATTCTTAAGTAATTGGGATTTTTCTTCTATTAATCTATCACTTCTTTTTTCTATTGATTTTGCTCTTTTCATCATTTTGGCAGCCATATGTCCGATATATCCTTTATCTCCCATTCCGAGATTTTTTGTTTTTTCTACCTTATCGGACCAGACAGCAACTCTTTTTGAGGATTTTACAAGACGTTTTATCTCCTTTTTCAGTTTCCTATTCTGATATATTTCCAGTTCATCCTGTTGCCGTTTATTTTTTTCCCATGTTGAAAAATTCCCTTTTTGAATTTCAATATTTGTTTTATTAATTGAAAGTATATGATCAATACAGCTGTCTAAAAGATTTCTGTCATGTGAAACGAGAATAAAGCTTTTCTTTCCCTTCAAGTATCTGCTCACAATTTTTCTTGCATTTATATCAAGATGATTTGTAGGTTCATCTATTAGTAAAAAATTATTCTCTTTTAAAAATAAAGCTGCCAATAGTACTTTTGTCTTTTCTCCGCTTGATAAAAGAAAAAATTGATGATTAATTATGTCTTCCTCTATTTCTAAAAGTGAAAATTCTTTCAAAAATTTCCATTCTTCACAATCAGGGCAAATTTCCCTTAAAATTTCCATAGTGCTAAGTTTTTCATTTTTTACTTCATAAGGAAAATATTCAAATGTAACATTTGATGAAACAGTCCCTCTATAATTATATTTCCCCATTAAAATATTCAGAAAAGTTGTTTTTCCTTTTCCGTTTCTTCCTATAAATCCTAATTTCCAATCCGTATCTATTTGAAAGCTGACATTTTCAAAAATCATTTCATAATTATTATCATAGGAAAAAGATAAATTTGATATATTAATTAATGACATATTTTTCCTTTCTTTTATTTAAAACTTATTTATATTACATATTTAATTTATTTTTATAATCATCATCTGTTATTTCTTTTATATAGTTGACTATACCTGTAATAAACTCTAACTATAAACTATTTCGTATACTCTTCTTTAAAATAATCCTCTATTTTATAAAGCTCATCAAAACTTTCTTTTACTTCTATTTTTCCTTCCTTAAGAATTATAATTTTAGAGGCATATGGAAGTATTTCACGACTGTGTGTGCTCATTAATATAGTTTTATTTTTCATTTTTTTTAATTCTTCCATTATTTTTCTCTCATTTTTCCTATCCAATGAGGACGTTATTTCATCAAAAAGAAATACACATGTATCTTTAGCCAATGCTCTTGCAATACATATTCTTTGTATCTGTCCTCCTGATAAAGCCGTTCCTTCTTCTCCGATTACTGTTTTTATCCCGTTACATAACTCTTCAACTTCTTTATGCATATTTACTTTTTTTAGAATTCTACCTATTTCATCATTTGAAATATCACTTTTTCCGATTCTTATATTATCCTCTATACTGAAATCAAACAAAACTTCATTTTGAGATACGTAAGATACATTATCTCTAATAAAACTTTCGGAAACATCTTTAACTACTTCCTTTCCCAAAAGAAAATATTTTCCGTCATAATTTTCCATAAATCCGGAAAGAATTTTGAGTAATGTACTCTTTCCACTTCCACTTTTTCCTATTATAGCTACAGTTTCTCCTTCCAAAACGGAAAATGAAATATCGTCAAGCACCTTATTTTTCCCATAAAAAGCCGTTAAATTTTTAATTTCCAATGCTATTTTACTATTTGTTATTTCCACATTCTCTTTGCTCTGATCTTTTTTCACTTTCAAACTTTCTGTATTTAATAAATCACTTATTTTATTTACTTCATTTTTTGATGACTTTATTTTGCAATATGACTCGCTAAACTCTGTCATAAATACAATCATGCTTTGAGTGAACTGTATTAAAAATGCAGTTTTTCCGATTTCCGAAGAAACTGTCGAAACTAATATTAATCCTATATAAATAGGAATTATCTCACACAAGTAGCACAATAAATTATTAAAAATTTCATGTTCCATAAAAGTTTTTTCATATTTCAACTGATTTTTTACTATTCCATCGTTAAATTCCAGAACATTTCGAATATACATTTCTTCTAGACCGAAACTTCTGATTTCTCTTATTCCTGAAATAGCCTGACTCAAATAAGAATTGCTTTTATTTGTTATTTCTAAAAAAGCCGTTTTTTCCATACCCATTTTTGAATAAAAAAATATATGAGTAATTGCCGATACCAAAACTGTTAATGTGTATAATATTCCTATTATGATATCTACATTAGAAATTACTACTAAAAAAAGTAAAAGTAATATAAAAGAAGAAAAAAAATTATAAATCCATCTTGATAAAATTTCCGTAACAATTTCCACATTTTGCAAAATATTTGACAGATATTCCGAAATATTTCCTTGAATTTTCTTTGAATTGTGTAGTGCTTCATTTACTTTAACATATAAATCCGATTTTATAAGCATTTCTAAATTAGGTATAAAATATAATTCCATTAAATTTATTATAAATTTAAAAATTAAAACTGAAATCAGATATAATACAGGAAAAGCAAAAGAATTTAAGCTTTTTGCCATATTTACATAAAATTTCTCCAGTAAAAGAGCAGATAAATAATAACCTGAAAACACAAAAATTGTTAACAACAACTGCATTTTTAACATTTTTTTTCTACTTGGTAACTTATTTATTATACCTAAAACTTTTAATAACATCATATTTTTCATTTTAATGGTAACTCCTTGTTTACTTTATTTAAAAATTTGAAAAATAATAACTTTATACCATTTATTATATATACTTCAAAGAATCTTCTTCTTCAATTTTATCTTTATTTTATAATAAATAGTTTATCAGCTCTCTCAATAAAAGATAAACTGTGTGATGATATGATAAATGTTGTATTTTTTCTCATTTTTTCCACTATATCAATAATTTTTTTTTCTGTTTCATGATCAAGAGAAGACGTAGGTTCATCCAGAAAAAGGATTTCAGGTTTTCTTAAACAGGCTCTTGCAATAGAAAGCCTCCTGATTTCTCCTCCAGACAATGAATGTGTATTTTTTTCTCCAATTACTGTTTCATAACCTTTGTCCAGTTTCATTATCGAATTATGAATATCAAATAATTTACATATTTCAACTACTTTTTCGATATCTATTTCTTTTGAACCTAAAGTCAAATTATTTAATATTGTATCTATAAATAGAAAATCATGTTGTCCTACATATAAAATTTTATCTTTAAAATTGTTTTTTATATACATTTTTTTTCATCTATATTTAAATAGTATATAACCTCACCTTTTTCAACCGGGTATATTCCCGATAGCAAATGCAGTAATGTAGTTTTACCACTACCGCTTTTTCCTGTTATTACATTTATTTTTTTGTTATAAATATTTATATTTATATTATTTAGAAAAAATTTTTTTTCTTTCGAATAAGAAAAAGAAATATTCTTTCCTGATATTATAATATCTTTATCATCCTGTAATTCAATTTTTTTCAATTTTATAAAACATTTATTTTCATTAAGATTTATCAACTCATTTAATCTTTTTACCGAAGCTTTCATCTCATGATACTTCAATATAAAATTAGGAAAATAATTTAAAAAATTTGAAACATAACTTCTGAATAAACCAAATGTTACAAATGTACCTAATGTTATGTTTTTATTATAGATTAATATTACTCCGACTATATAATGTATAATAACAGGAAGATAATTAATCACTGTCAGAAAATTCCCTTTTTTTATTATTATTCTGTTATTCTTTTTATTTTCTGAATATATATCTTTTAGCGAATTTTCAAAGCGTTTCTTTATAAAAAAATCTGCTTTGTATATTTTTATTGTCTGCATTAACCTCAAAATATTTTCCAGTATATTTGCTATTTTTCCATAATATTCGTCCATTAAATAAAAATTCTTTTCCATAGAATCATTTATTTTTACATTTATCATAATTATAAACGGAAGTAAAAAAAATTCTAAAACAGCTAATTCTCTGCTTATTATAAATGCAATTAAAACTGCACTTACTCCAATAACCATTCTCCGAACAAAAATATACAGTATGTCCGAAAAAAAATAATTTATATTATTCAAATTTTTTGTTAATCTTAAATGTATATCTCCTGTTTCAAATCTGTCTATATCTGGCACAGAAGCATTTAAAACAGATTTTACTATTTCTTCTCTGAGAATTTCTATTCTTTTAATGAACATTATTCTTTGAAAATATGGAGCAAAAACACTACTTAACCATTGTACTGTAAAACATAAAGCTATTGTAATAGCAAGTTTATTTACCATTATTTTATTAGAAGAGCCTATTGTTATTACATCTATAGCTTTCCCTTCATAAAATGCAAGACCTGTTGAAGAAAGACCTTCAAAAATTATCAGGATAACTGTAAAAATTATTGAATATGTCGATGGAATAAGTATTTTTTTTGTATTTTTATTCATTTAATTTAAAACTCCTAAGTTATATAAATTTCTTGAATTCTGCTATACGGACCTCCGTAAGAGACTCTCAAATGATTCTGTCCTTTTTTATTTATTTTTTTGGAGAATAATCAACAACTATTTATTTCATTCTATCAGTTTATAAATAGAAATACAATAATTAATTTTTATTTGAATTTTAAAGTATAAAATACTCAAATGAAAAATAAAATGCAATCAAATTCTTTTTTTCTTATTTTCCTTTTTGCTACATTTTCTTTTCTATTTGTGCTGAAGTTTAAATAATTTAGGCTCTATAATATATATGGAGGTGGAAAAAGAAATAAAAAAACTATATTTCAAATTATCTAAATTGCAAAATTTAAATAAATTAGGAAATATAGTTTTTTTGTTCCACTTTGTATGGTTTAACTCAAATTATATTAGATTTCTTTAAGGTAGGCATTTAACATCCACAGATTTTTTTCATAGTTAGATATGTATTCATCTACCATTGCTGATGTTCCATAGTCATTCTCTTCATCTGCAGCTGCTTTAATTTCTTTTACAAGGTTTAACATTCCTTCAAATTCAGCCTTTACAGAAACTAAAACATCATGTACCCCAATTTCTTTGTTTTCAGCTTCCTTAATTGTAGTTAATGCTAAATAATCTTTTAATGTACCGTATGGTCTTCCTCCGATTGAAAGTATTCTTTCAGCTACATCATCTATCTGTCCGTTAAGGCCATCATAGAATTCTTCTAATTTACTGTGGATAGTAAAGAATCCTTTTCCTGCTACATTCCAGTGATAATTCTGTACCTTTCTGTATAACACGTTTAGATTTACCAGATATAAGTTTAATTTTTCTACTGTTTTACTCATTGTAATTACCTCCTAAATAAAATTATTTTAATTTTATAATCTTTAAAATTAATTACTATTTTGTATTAATTACAAATTTATTATAATATAAAATATAAAAAATGTCAATACTTTTTTGCAAAAAATGAAAAAAGTTTTACTATAACCAGTAAAATAGTCAATGAAACAATAATCGAAGGTCCTGATGGAATATTGAAGATGTATGAAAAATACAGTCCAAACAGAATCCCAAGAAAGGAAAAAAATACAGATAAAAACAGTATTGATGAATATTTCCTTGCAATAATTGAAGCAGTAGCCTGAGGTATTGTAAGAATTGAGATTATCAGTATGATTCCTATTGTTTTTATATTTATGATAATAGCAGAAGAAACAAGTATAATCATAAAATAATTTATGAAGGTAACAGGTATGCCATATATTCTATAAAAATTTTCATCAAAACTTGAATAAACTATACCTTTATAAAATACAATGAAAAAAATTATTGTTATGCTGTTCAGACCAACCAATAAAATTATATTCAGTTTATTTGATAAAAGTATATTTCCAAAAAGGTAGGTAGACATATCAGCCTGATATCCAGGAGTCATAAAGGAAAAAATAATTCCCACTGCCATTCCAAGAGACATCATAATACCAATACCAAGGTCACTATCTACATTAAAAAAATCCTTTAAAACAAGTATCAGTATACCTGAAAAGATTGAAAATATCAGTCCAAAAATTAATGGATCTTTTACTTCCAGCCTAAAAAAGTAAATTAAAAATATTCCAATTCCAATTCCTCCGTAGGAAGCATGACTGATGCTTGATGATATAAACACCATTTTTTTATTAACAATGTATGTTCCGATTATACCGCAGCATATACTTGAGAGTAAGCCGACAATCAGTGCATTCTGCATGAAGGAATATTTAAAAATTTCTAAAAAGTTCATTTTTCCCCCTCTTAATGTCTATGTGTATATTTTTTATAGTATTCTTCTTTATTTCTGAAGATTTTTATATTATTTTCCACAATAAATATAGTATCAATATAGTTATATATTTTTTCCATTTCATGGGAAATAATAACAAGTGTGGAATCTGAAAGCCGTTTTATCTTTTCAAAAAGCTGATATTCAAATTTCTGGTCAAGAAAAGATTCAGGCTCATCCAAAAAAATAATATCAGGGGAAGAAATAAGAGCCCTCGCAATTAAAGCCCTTTGAAGCTGACCTCCTGAAACTTCGCTTATGAGTTTATTTTTCAGGTTATCAATTCCAAATTCTTTTAAAAGAGCTTCGGTTTTTTCCTTTTCCTCCTTGTTAAACCTACGGAAAAGATTCTTTCTGCTTGCCAGTCCGGATATTACAAGGTCAAAAATATTAATCGGAAAGGAAGCATCGAATTCTCTTATTTGAGGAAGATAACCTATTTTGTTTTTATTAATAAAGAATTCCACACTTCCTGAATTTTTCTTTAAAAATCCAAGTATCACTTTAACAAGTGTAGATTTTCCACCACCGTTCCTACCTAAAATGGCTACATTTTCTCCTTTTATAATATCAAAATTAATATCAGAGAGAATGATTTCCTTATTATATTTAAAATTTAAGTTTCTTACGCTAATCAGTTTTTCCTGGGAATTATTCATTTGCATCCTTTCCGTTATAATAGTGTCAGTTATTTCTGTTTATGAAGTTTTTAGTCAAGATAATCTACAAATTGATTTAAGTTTTCAAATACATTTTCCTTGTCAACGTTAAATTCCACAATTTTAGCATTTGGAATTTCTTTAGCGATTATTTCTATACTCTGTTTAGGGAACTGTGGCTGAACAAGTATTGTAGTTATATTATGTTCCTTAGCTTCATCTATTATTTCTTTAATTTGCTGTGCTGTTGGTTCTTTTCCTTCATATTCCACTGAAACTTCTTCCACATTGTAATCTTTTATAAAGTAGTTCAGTGCAGGGTGGTAAATCATGTAGGCTTTCTTTGTTTTAGAAGCCATTTTCTTATCAAGATTTTCTTTTTCTTTTGCAAGTTCTTCTAAAAAGGCGTTGTAATTTTTTTCAAAAACATCTTTTTTATCAGGATAAGCCTGAACCAGTTTGTTTTTGATTTCAAGTGCGGCTGAAGGCATCAGCTTTAATGAGAACCATACATGCGGATCAATTTCCCCATGTTCGTCATGTTCATCGTGCTTATCATGTTCGTCATGTTTATCCTTGTCTTCGTGGTGGTCATGCCCTTTAAGAAGCAATGCAGGATCGACAGAACTTAGGACATTTACAACTTTATCTGAATTATTAAGACTTTCAGCTATCTTTTTTTCGAATCCCAAAAGATTATATGTGAAAAACAGTTTTGAATTTTCCAGTTTTTTCAAATCATCCGGTTTTGGCTCAAAAAGTTCATGGTTTGCATTAGGTGGAACAATTGCAATTACATTGTAGTCCTTACCGGCAATTTTCTCAACAAGCCATTTAAGCGGTGCTGTACTTGCCACAATAGTTTCTTTGTTTTCAGCGGCAGCTTCAGTTTTTCCATTTTCTTTTGAAGCTTTTTCTTCTTCCTTTTTTCCACATGATAGGAAAAGTAATCCTAAAAGTAGAACAGTTAGCAGTTTTTTCATGTTTCCTCCTTAAATAAGTGTATTTGTTTTATAGTATTATGAAATCTTTACTATATATGATAAAATTTTATAATAAAAAATAATAATTGTCAACGAAAAAATATTAAACTATTATAAAAACATATGATTAACCGAACATATATTATACTATTAAACAATAAGGAAACTTATTCTACAAAAAATAGACTATAATAAAAATAAAGATATAGAACTTTAAAATACTGCAAACCTTTGATCCTTTGAAAAAAAGGCAAGATTTAGTTGAATTATACACTATTTGGAATAATTTTAAAAGAAAAAAAGAAAGATAAAATTTTAACATCAAAAACATATAATATGTATTAGAATTAATGTGAAAATATGCTATAATAAAAAATAAAAGAAAATATACAAATAAAGGATTTAATATATCTGGTGTTTTCAAGTAGTTGAAAAAGTAGCGGATATAAAAAATAAAAATGGAGAATAAAACATATGTGGGAAAATACAGAAGTGATTTTTATAAGGCATGGAGAAACAGACTTTAATAAAGCAAAACTTTATTTTGGCCATTCAGATCCTGATTTAAATGCAACAGGTATGGAACAGCTTAGAAATACAAGGATTTTACTTGAAAAAAGGGAAAAAACTCCGGATATTGTATTCTCAAGTGATTTGAAAAGATGCAGTCAGAGTATGGAAATACTTGGAATAGATAAAAGAGTTGAAAAAATTCTTACTGAAGAGCTTAGGGAAGTGAATTTTGGAATATTTGAAGGAAAAACTTATGAAGAAATAAAAAATGAATATCCGGATAAAGTGGAAAAAATGAGGAATGACTGGAGAAACTTTAAAGTGGATAAAGGGGAAAGCATCAATGAAATGATGCTGAGAACTGCTAAAAAAATGGATGAAATAATAAGCGGACATAAAGATAAAAAAATTCTTGTTGTGGCTCATGCAGGGGTTATTCAAGCTCTGATAAGTTACTATCTTTTCGGAAATCTTGACGGATATTGGAAATTCAGGATAGATAACGGCTCAATGACAAAAATGCACATTATGGAAGATGGATACACTTATTTTGAATATATTAATTTAACACAATAGAAATTTGCAAATTTTGAAAAGAATATGGTAGAATGAAAGTTAAGGAATAAAATAAATTTTGAAAAAAGATAACGTTAAAAGAAGGAAGGAAAAATGAAAATAGTAATAGTTGGTGCAGGAGTTGTTGGAGAGGCACTGTGCAGCGAATTGTCAGAAATAAACAACGATGTCATTCTTATAGAGAAGGAAGAAGAGATTTTAAATAAGGTTATTGAAAAGAATGATATAACAGGATTGGCAGGAAACGGAGCTTCCTATGAAAATCTTCTGGAAGCGGGAGTTGATACTGCTGATATTTTTATTGCAGTAACTGAAGCCGATGAGCTGAACATCATTTCGTGCATTATGGCAAAAAAACTTGGAGCAAATTATACAATTGCAAGGGTAAGAAATCCGGAATATACTACGAATATGCGTTTTGTAAGGGAAGAACTTGGAATTTCCTTGATGATAAATCCTGAAGAGGAAGCGGCAAGAACAATAATGAATACTCTGAAATTCCCAAATGCAGAAAGCGTAGATACATTTTTTTCAAACAGGGCAAATATGTTGGAACTTTTAATTGAAAAAGGAAGCCAGCTGGCGGGTATGAAATTGAAAAATCTTAACAGCGGATTAAAAGATAAGGTAATAATATGTATTGTGGAAAGAGGAAAAGACATAATGGTACCTACTGGAGATTTTATACTGGAAGAAGATGATGTTATATACGTAACAGGAACAAATGATGCAGTGGCAAACTTCTATGACAGGATGGGATACAAAAAAAATAAGGATATAAATTCTGTTATGCTGATTGGTGGAGGAACATTGTCCCATTACCTTCTAGAAAAGCTTATAAAAAGGAAAAAACAGGTTAAAGTTATAGAAGAAGTTAGGGAAACAGCAAAGAAACTGAGTAATAACTATCTTAATGCCATAGTTGTCAGGGGAGATGAAACAGATCAGGAACTTCTTCTTAATGAAGGAATTGAAAAATACGATGCAGTTATTGCGGCAACTGACAATGATGAAGAAAACATGGTAATATCAATGTTTGCAAAATCTGTAAATTCAGGAAAAATCATAACTCAGATGAACAGAACTCTTTTGCTTCCAATTCTTGAGAAGTATGAATTCTGTACACCTATTGTCCCTAAAAAGGTAATTTCAGATATAATTATAAGAGTAGTAAGATCAAAAATGAATGCAAAAGGATCAAAAATGAATACCCTTCATAGATTTGGAGAAAATAGGGTTGAAGCAATGGTTTTCGAAATTAATGAAAAAAGTAAATCAATAGGGATACCGTTAAAAGACCTTGCAATATTGCCTGAAGTAATAATAGCAGGAATTCTGAGAAGGGAAGAGCTGACGTATCCTGGAGGAAATGACACGATAGAAGTTAATGATAAGGTAATGATAATAACAACTAGAAAAGGAGTAGAAGATTTTGATGATATTTTAGGATAATGGATTTTTTTCATGAGTTATCTTAAAACAGAAAAATCAGGAGAATAAAATGAATAAAAGAATGATAGGTTTTGTAATCGGAAGACTTCTTCTACTGGAAGCAATGTTAATGGTACTTCCTTTAGGAGTAAGTTTTATTTATGGCGAATCATTGAAGTATAAAGGAGCTTACTTTGGTGTAATAATGCTGCTTATAGCCATGGGCCTAGTACTGTCCTTCAAAAGTCCTGAAAATATGTCAATACAGGGAAGAGAAGGATTTGTAATAGTTGCACTTTCATGGATACTTATGTCGGCATTTGGAGCATTGCCATTTGTTATAACAAAGGAAATTCCTTCCTTTATAGATGCATTTTTTGAAACAGTTAGCGGATTTACCACAACGGGATCCAGTATTATAACAGATTTGAGCTTAATAAGCCGTTCAAATTTATTCTGGAGAAGTTTTACGCACCTTGTGGGAGGTATGGGAGTACTTGTACTTGTACTGGCAATATTTCCAAAACATTCGCCCGGATCAGTCCATGTAATGAAGGCGGAAGTTCCGGGTCCTACATTTGGAAAACTTGTATCTAAACTGTCTACTACAGCGAGAGTTCTTTATAAAATTTATCTTGTAATGACAGGAATAATGATTGTACTTCTTATGCTTGGTGGACTTGACTGGTTTGAATCTTCACTTCTTGCTTTTGGAACAGCAGGGACAGGAGGATTTGGAGCAAGAAATGGAAGTATTCTTCCTTATAACAGTGCATATGTTGATATAGTTCTTGCTGTTGGGATGCTTGTCTTTGGAGTGAATTTCAACATATATTATTTTATACTTATAGGAAAAGTGAAGGAAGCATTAAGCAATGAGGAATTGAAATACTACCTCATAATAGTAGGGGCTGCAGTGGCACTTATATTTATAAATATAAGTACAACCTATAAATCAATGGGGCATGCATTAAGGGATATATTTTTTACAGTTTCATCTGTAATTACAACAACAGGTTTCTCAACGGCTGATTTTGGAAAGTGGCCGGTATTTTCACAAACTGTACTTCTTCTGCTTATGTTTTTTGGAGCATGTGCCGGATCAACAGCAGGAGGACTTAAAATTTCCAGAGTCATAATGATGGCTAAAATGTTTGTTGCAGAAATAAAGCAGATGATAAGCCCTAACAGAGTAGTTTCCATAAAATATGAGCATAAACCGCTTGATTCAAAGGTAAAAAAGGGCGTTGCAAACTATTTTATCGTATACATTGGAATATTTACGGTACTTCTTCTAGTAGTTTCAATGACAACAGATGATTTTCTGACAGCTTTCAGTGCAGTTGCGGCAACATTTAATAATATAGGTCCGGGACTTGGAAAAGTTGGGCCTGCATTCAGTTTTGCCGACATGACGGATGTGTCAAAAATATTCTTAAGCTTTGGAATGCTTGCAGGAAGACTTGAACTGTTCCCTATGCTTATACTGTTTGCACCGGAAACATGGAGAATAAAATAATTATAAATATCTTAAAAGACTGTCTGGACTGTATTCAAAATCTTAGAAATAAGATTGGATGCAGTATACGGATAGTCTTTTTTTTATGAATTCTATTAAGCGAAGAAATATAATTTCTATATATTATGAATATAAAGTAAAAAAAGTATTGGCTTAGAAGTATTGATAAAACTAAGGATTAACATATCTTTTTTAAAAAAGTGAAAAAAGGCTATGAAAAAATATAAACTTTTTTAACCAAAGTAAAAAAAGTTGGGTATACTTGTATTAATATAAATAGGCGAGGTATGTACATACTTGTAGAAGAATGATAGAAAATTTAGGAGGAGAAGGGAATGAAGGATTTAAAGGAAAAATTCTTAAAGTTATTTGGAATCAAGCATGAAAAGGAATTCTTTTCACCAGGAAGGGTAAACCTGATAGGAGAACATACAGACTACAATGGTGGTAATGTATTTCCATGCGCAATAGATAAAGGAACTTATGCTTTAGTGAAAAAAAGAGATGACAATAGATTCAGAATGTATTCAGAAAATTTTGCTGAATTAGGAATAATGGAATTTACTTTGGATAAACTGGAAAATGAAAAGGAGCATGACTGGGCAAATTATCCTAAAGGAGTAATTAAGATGTTCATTGATGCCGGTCAGAAAATAGACAGCGGATTTGATATTGTTTTTTACGGAAATATTCCAAACGGAGCCGGACTTTCTTCATCAGCGTCAATAGAAATTCTGACAGCAGTAGTTCTAAAGGATCTTTTCAATCTTGATATTGACATGATAGAAATGGTTAAACTTGGTCAGAAGACAGAAAACCTGTTCATAGGAGTAAACTCTGGAATAATGGATCAGTTTGCAGTAGGAATGGGTAAAAAAGACCATGCTATTCTACTTGACTGTAATACATTAAAATATGAGTATGTTCCTGTAGTACTGAAGGATGAAGTAATAGTAATATCAAACACAAATAAGAGAAGAGGACTTGCAGATTCTAAATACAATGAAAGAAGAAGCGAGTGTGAAAAGGCTCTGGAAGAACTTCAGTCAAAGCTTGACATAAAAGCATTGGGAGAACTTTCCATTGAAGAATTTGAAGCTAATAAGGAACTTATTTCAAATGAAATAAATAGAAAAAGGGCAAAACATGCAGTTTATGAAAATCAGAGAACATTAAAGGCTCAGAAGGAGCTTTCAGAAGGTAATCTGGAAGAATTTGGAAAACTTATGAACCAATCTCACGAATCCTTAAGGGATGACTATGAAGTGACAGGAGTGGAACTTGATACATTGGTGGAACTTGCATGGAAACAGGAAGGTGTAGTAGGTTCAAGAATGACAGGTGCAGGATTTGGTGGATGTACTGTAAGTATTGTGAAAAAAGATAAAGTTGCTGATTTTATAAAAAATGTTGGAGAAAAATATAGAGATAAAATAGGTTATGATGCTGATTTTTATATAGTTGAAGTCAGTGAAGGAGCAGGAAAACTATAAAAGGGAGTTGTTGTAACCATGATCAATGTAGAAAAAAGCCTTTTTGGAAAATATGAAGGACAGGATGTATATAAATATGAATTGAAAAATTCCAATGGATTTCAGGTAAATATTCTAAATTTTGGAGGAATAATTACTGAAATATTTGTAAAAAATAGGGAAGGGCAGTTTAAGGACGTAGTGCTTGGATATGAGAATTTTGAGGATTATGTGGGAAATGGCGCATATCCTGGTTCAATTATAGGAAGAACTGCCGGTAGGATAGGAAATGGAATTTTTTCAATTGACGGAATAATCTATGATTTAAATAAAAATAATGGAAAAAATTCATTACACGGTGGAAATAAAGGCCTGAATACTAAAATTTTTAATGTCAGGGAACTGGGAAATGGGATAGAACTTTCATATAAAAGCCCTCACATGGAAGAAGGGTATCCGGGAAATGTGTATTTTGAAATATGCTACCTCATAAATGAAAGCAATCACCTGACAATTGAATATAAGGCAGTTTCAGATAGAAAAACTTATATAAACTTAACAAACCATACATATTTTAATCTGTCGGGAGATATGGAAAAAAATGGAGATGAACAGGTTCTTAAGATAGATGCAGATGAAGTATGCGAGATTTCAGAAAATATGATTCCAACAGGGGAATTTATAGATGTTACAGATACTGTGTTTGACCTGAGAAATGGAAAGGTTATAGAAGACGGGATAAAGGAAAAACATCATCAATTTGATATAACAAGGGCCTACGATCATCCTTTTGTACTAAACAGAATTGGAGTGAGGGGAGAGCCTGAAATTGTCCTGCATTCAGAATACAGTGGAATAGAAATGGAAGTTTGTACAACAGAAAGGGTGGCAGTTATCTATACTGGAAATTATCTGGATGATGTTCCTGTTTTTGACAGCGGATACAATAAAATCAGTAAGAAAGAAAAAAATGACAGATATCTGGGAGTGGCAATAGAAACACAGGATTTTCCAAATGGAATTAACGAAAGAAAATTTAAAGTAAAATTACTTGAAAAGGATAAGGAATATATCCAGAAGACAATATTCAAGTTTAATGTAAGATAAAAATATTTAATAAATAAAGCAAAATATTTGATAAAAAGATACAGGGAAGTGATCAGATGGATATATTTTTTGAAGTTGAAAAACTTATTGAATATTCAATAAAAAATAGACTGGTGGAAAGGGAAGATAAACTTCTTGTAACTAATCTTGTGCTGGAATGTCTGGAACTGGACACATACAAGGATTTTTCACCGTTTGAAGAAGAAAGTATAAGACAAGAGATAGAAAATGTAGCTTATCCTTCAGAAATTCTTGATAATATTGTAGACTGGGCTGCAGAAAATGGAAAAATGAAGGAAACAACAGCTACTTTTAAGGATTTGCTGAATTCAAAGATAATGGGACAGATAGTTCCTAGAACATCACAGGTAAGACGTGAATTCTGGAATGAATATGAAAATAATGGAATTGACAAGGCAACAGAATATTTTTATGGCCTGTCTAAAAAAAGTAACTATGTAAGAACAGACAGAATAGCAAAAAATATACAATGGAATTATGAAAATAATTATGGAAGCCTTGAAATAACAATAAATCTTTCAAAACCTGAAAAAGATCCGAAGGAAATTGCGATGCAGAAAAATATTGTATCCACAAATTATCCTAAATGTCTTTTATGTAAGGAAAATGAAGGATATATGGGAAGGATAAATCATCCGGGAAGACAGAACCACAGAACGATAAAAATGGATTTGACTAATGAAGATTGGTATTTCCAGTACTCCCCTTATATATATTATAACGAACATTGTATAGTGTTTTCGGGAGAACATCGGCCAATGAAAATAGACAGGGCAGGATTTGAAAGACTGTTTCAGTTTGTTGAGAAGTTTCCTCATTATTTTATAGGTTCAAATGCAGATTTACCAATAGTTGGAGGCTCTATTCTTTCACATGACCATTTTCAGGGTGGAAGACATGTATTCCCAATGGAAACTGCCAAAATAAAAGAAAAAATAGAATTTAAAGGTTATGAAGATGTGGAAGCAGGAATTGTAAACTGGCCTATGTCAGTAATAAGAATAAGAGGAGAGAAGGACAGGCTTGTAGAACTTTCAGAAAAAATTCTTAATAAATGGATAGACTATGATGCAGAAAAACTTGATATATATTCACATACAAAAGGAGAAAGACACAATACTGTAACACCAATAGCAAGATTTAAAAAGAGAAAATATGAAATGGATCTTGTTTTAAGAAATAATCTTACAAATAGTGTTCATCCTCTGGGAATATTTCATCCACATGAAGAGCACCATAATATAAAAAAGGAAAATATAGGACTTATTGAAGTAATGGGACTTGCAGTTCTTCCAGGAAGATTGAAACAGGAAATGTCTGAGATAAGAAACTTGTTACAGAAGGTCAGAGAAACTCCGGAATTTAAAGAAATAGGAAGCTATGAAAAATGTTACTGCGAAATGGAGCAGAATGAAGAACTGAAAAAACATGTAAAATGGTTAAAATACTATCTGGAAACACATAAACTGAAACAGCTTGTAGAAAGTGATACAGAGTTATTCATAAAAAGTGCCATAGGAGAAACTTTTTCTAAGGTTCTGGAAGATTGTGGAGTATTTAAGAATAATGAAGATGGAGAAAAAGGATTCAGAAAGTTCATAAACAAAGTAAATGAATAATAGGTAATAAGTGTACAGGAAATAAATTTATTTTCCAAAACAGTTTCATAAATTTTAAAACAGCCATTAATTAGGAAAAAATTAGAAAAAAACTAAAAATATACTTGCCAAAAAATTTTTTAAATAACAGTTTTCCTTAAAATAACAGGCTGTTTTTAATATTGTATTTTCAAATATTGTACATTAATAGAGAAAATTTTCTTGATTATTTTTATTTTACATGATATATATAAAGAAAATGAACATTAATTCAAGGAGAATAAAAATGTTGCTGACAAAAAGACAAAATGAAATATTAACGATGATTAAGGAAAAATCACCAATTTCCGGAGATGAAATAGCTAGAAACCTTTCAGTTACAAAGTCTGCACTGAGAACAGATTTTTCAATATTGACAGGTCTGAAATTAATAACTTCAAAGCCAAATAAAGGATATATTTATAATGGATGTACATCAAATGTAGTAAAGAATCATATGAGTCCACAAAATTCAATTGATATAAAAACAAGTGTATATGATGCAGTCATCCACCTTTTCAACTATGATCTGGGAACTCTGATTGTAGTTGAAAATGGTAAACTTGTAGGAATTATATCAAGGAAGGATCTGCTGAAATCAGCTTTACATGGAAAGAATATGGAAAAAATTCCTGTAAGCATGATTATGACAAGAATGCCGAATATAGTATATTGCTTTGAAAATGACAGTGTACTTGATGCAATAGAAAAAATTATTAAACATGAAATTGATTCACTGCCTGTATTAAGAAAAGAAAATGGAAAATTAATTCTCGTTGGCAGATTTACAAAAACCAATGCTATAAAATTGTACTATCAGGAACTTAAAAATAAAAATATTTAGGAGGAAAGAGCAATGAAGCAGGTTTACGAGTTTAAAGAAGGCGGAAAAGAGATGATTCCAATACTGGGAGGAAAAGGGGGAAATCTTTCTGAAATGGTAAAGATAGGTCTTCCTATACCTTATGGAATTATAGTTTCCACAACAGCATGCAATCAGTTTTTTAAAGACGATAAAGAACTTTCCGAATCGTTGAAGGAAGAAATTTTGAAAAATATTCAAATTTTGGAAAGCACAACAGGTAAAAAAATTCAGTCTGACAATCCTCTATTAGTATCAGTAAGATCAGGTGCTCCAATTTCAATGCCAGGAATGATGGACACAATACTGAATGTAGGATTTAATGATGATGTTGCACAGAAAATGCTTGATATAACAGGAGATGAAGATTTTGTGTATTCTTCCTATCTGAGATTTGTTCAGATGTTTTCTGAAATAACTGAAGGAATTGAAAGAAAAAGATTTATGGAACTAAAATCTGACAACTATAAGGATCAGATAAAAGAAGGAAAACAGATATATAAAGATGAATGTGGAAAAGAATTTCCTGAAAAATTTGAAGACCAGATATTCCGTGCAGTAAAAGCTATCTTTAACTCGTGGAATAATGACAGGGCAATATTATACAGAAAACTGAATAATATTGATAATAATATGGGAACAGCTGTCATCATTCAGGAAATGGTGTTTGGAAACCTTAATGAAAAATCAGGGACAGGAGTACTGTTTACAAGAAATCCTTCCACAGGAAAAGATGAAATTTTTGGAGAAGTTCTTTTAAATGCACAGGGGGAAGATATTGTTGCAGGAATAAGAACTCCTGACGATATAAACCTTTTAAAAACAACTATGCCTATCATATATGACGAACTTTTAAAAACAACAAAAAAACTTGAAAAACATAATAAAGATATGCAGGATATTGAATTTACGATTGAAAATTCTAAACTGTTTATTTTACAGACAAGAAATGGAAAAAGAACACCGGAAGCTTCCCTGAAAATTGCAATGGATATGGTAAAGGAAAATATTCTGACTAAGGAAGAAGCTATTCTTAAGGTTGAACCTTCTTCAATAAATAAGCTTTTAAATGGAGATTTTGATGAAAAGTTCCTGAAGGAAGCGGTTTTCCTGACAAAAGGGCTTGCAGCATCATCCGGAGTGGCTGTTGGTCGTATAATGTTTGATTCAAAGAAAGTAAAAATAAGGGAAAAAACAATACTTGTAAGGGAAGAAACTTCGCCTGAAGACCTTCAGGGAATGACACTTGCACAAGGAATAGTTACACTAAAAGGTGGAGCAACTTCACACGGTGCGGTAGTTGCCAGAGGAATGGGAAAATGCTGTGTAACAGGATGTTCAGAAATAAAAATAGATGAAATAAAAAGAACTATGACAGTAGGGAAATATGTACTGAAGGAAGGGGATTTCATATCTGTCAGCGGACATACTGGAGAAATATTCCTAGGAAAAATACCTTTAAAGGAAAACAGTTTTTCAGATGAACTGAAGGAATTTATATCATGGGCGGCAGATATAAAGAGAATGGAAGTAAGAATGAATGCCGATACACCTGAAGATGCAAAACAGGGGAAATCTTTCGGAGCTGCAGGAATTGGATTATGCAGAACAGAACACATGTTCTTTAAGCATGATAAAATATGGGCAATAAGAGATTTTATACTAAGTGACAGAGGAGAAGAAAAGAAAAAATCACTTAAAAAATTATTTGAACTTCAGAAGAAGGATTTCCTTGAAATACTTGAAATACTTGACGGAAGTGAAGTAAATGTAAGACTGCTTGATCCGCCTGTACATGAATTCCTTCCAAAAACAAAGGAAGACAGAGAAAAAATGGCGGAAATTCTTGGAAAGCCTGTTGAAGAAATTGAAATAAGAATACGTAAATTAAAAGATGAAAATCCAATGTTAGGACATAGAGGATGCCGTCTGGGAGTAAGCTATCCAGAACTTTACAGAATGCAGGGGAAAGCAATAATGGAAGCAGCTTATGAATGTTCAAAAAAAGGAATAAAAGTTCATCCTGAAATAATGATACCGTTTATAATGGAAGCAAAGGAACTAGCTTATCTTAAAAAGGAAATAGAAGAAGAAATAGAAATTCTGTTTGAAGAAATAGGAGAAAGAGTGGAATATAAGCTTGGAACAATGATAGAAATACCAAGAGCATGCCTGCTTGCTGATGAAATAGCGGAACATGCAGATTTCTTCTCATTTGGTACAAATGACCTTACTCAGATGTCAATGGGACTTTCAAGGGATGACTCAGTGAAATTCCTTGATGATTACAGGGAAAAAGGAATATGGGAAGGAGAGCCTTTCTATTCCATAGATACAAAATCTGTAACTAAACTTGTTAAAATTGCACTGGATAATGCAAAACCTGTTAAACCTGATTTAAAAATAGGAGTATGTGGTGAACATGGAGGAGATCCAAAAAGTATAGAATTTTTTGAAAATAACAACTTTGATTATATAAGCTGTTCGCCATTTAGAATACCTACTGCAATACTTGCGGCTGCACAGGCTTATTTGAGAAAAGAAAAAAAATAAAACAGCTGTTATAATTTTACTTGACTGAATGGACTGTATGTATTAAAATAACAATATATATTTTTCATATATTGAAATTTTTTACATGCAGTTTCTTTAATTTATGGATAAAAATTATAAAGAAAAAGCAATATAAATTTACTTTAGGAGGTACTAATGGGTAACAATGTGAACATCGACAAATCAAGAGTAAAGAAGGTCATCGAGCCTAGTTTTGACAAAAAGTACAGTGGTGTAATTCTTCCGGTAGTCTTTTTTATTGTGCTGGCTCCACTTATATGGATGACAGTGACAACTCTTTTTGATGCTGAAAATACAAGGGCAAATAAGCCGGCATTAGTTATATTACTGTTAGGAATTATAGCATTTCTGGTGGGAATAAGTTTTTTAGGAAGATGGGTTACTAAAAAAATTATAAAAGTGTACCTTTATGACAAGGGATTCCAGACAAATAAAGACAGTCAGGAAGTTTATTATAAGGATCTTACATATTTCTATCTTCCTGGTATGAAGTCAAATACTTTTTCAGCAATTCTGTACGGAAATAAGGAGGGTCAGTGGAATTTTATTCCTGGAGCATCATTTAAAAAGAATGCTTTTTATATATGGCAGGATGATTACATTAAAAATGTATTTCCTGATGCTATTTCCAACATAGAAAATGGAGGAAAAGAAGAATTTTACTTAAGAACTGTAAAGGATCTTCAGAAAGATGCAATGTTAGGAGTAGGTAAGAAAAAAGTAAAACAAATAGGAGAGAGCCTTCCTAAACTTGAAAAAATAACTGTAACGAAGGATTATATTGCCTTTGCGGAAGAAATCTATAACTGGGAAAATTACAAAGTTGAAGTTACTCCGCTTGCTATAAAGATATCAGACCTTAGTGGGAACATAAGAGTAAATTATGGAAAATTTGCAGTATCAAATCTTGATTTACTGTCAGTTCTAATTAATAGACTTAATAGAAACTAATTTTTTCATAATAAACGTTAAAGCAAAAAAATAAGGAACTATCTGCGAAAAACAGATTTTAGTTCCTTATTTTTATTATAAAATTAATTTATAAGTAATAAAAACAAATATAAAATGATATATAAATTTAAAATAAAAAAGTAAGTTTACTTTTTTATAAACTTACTTTACAGAAAACAGTGCTTTTGCTATTTTTGGACTTAAATTTTCTTTATTTTCCAATAATATTTTTTTAACCTGATCAACATTTTTTCCTTTTAATGTTTTCATAGCTTTAGTACAAACTCTTACTTTTAATTCAGAACCGTTAACATTCAATGTCATAACTTGAAGGTTTGGTCTCCATATTCTTTTAGAAGATCTATGAGAGTGGCTCACTGTATTTCCGTGTCCTGTACTTTTTCCGAAAACTTCACATCTTTGCATAAATGTTCCCTCCTTTACACATATCGAAATTTATTTTATCATATTTTCTAAATTATTACAAGTCTTTTTCATTCTTTTTCTATCCGCTGTTACGAAGTCCAGTTGCAAGTCCGTTTATAGATATGTGGATAGCCTTTTTCAGTTCATCAGATTCATCACCGTTTCTTAATCTTTTTAATAATTCCACCTGAAGATAGTTCATTGAATCAAAGTATGCAAGACGGTTTTTAAGGCTACTTGCAAGTTCAGGGTTGTCAGCAAGAAGAACATCATTTCCAGTAATTTTTTTCAGAACATCTATAGTCAGTTCCCATTCTCTTACAATTTTTTCAAAAATTTCCTGAGCAGTTTTCTGGTCACTTGCAAGTTTTACATATTCTGAAGCAATTGTCATGTCAGATTTTGATAAAACCATGTCTACATTTGAAATAACCGATTTAAAGAAAGGCCATTCTTTGTACATATTCTGAAGAATCGAAAGATTGTCTTCATTATTTTGTATCCATTCTGTAAAGGCTGAACCGACACCGTACCACCCTGGAAGCATTATACGGGCCTGTGACCATGAAAATACCCATGGTATAGCTCTTAAGCTTTCAAGTGACTGAGTCTTCTTACGTGAAGAAGGTCTTGAACCTATGTTTAATCCTGCAATGGCATTAATAGGTGTCACTTCAAAGAAGAAGTTTGAAAAACCTTCTGTATTGTAAACTAAATTACGGTAGACATCGTAGCTTAAATCTGAAATTTTTGAAATAATATTTTCATATTTTTCCCAGTTTGCATCTTCTTCAGTTAAGGCAGTAGATTCCAGTGCAGCTGAAACCAGAGCTTCAAGATTTTTCAATCCCAAGTCAGGATTTCCATATTTTGCACCGATAACTTCCCCCTGTTCTGTAAGACGGATAGTTCCAGCTGTACTTCCTTCAGGTTGAGCAAGAATAGCTTCGTAGCTTGGTCCTCCTCCACGACCTACAGTTCCTCCTCTACCATGGAAGAATGAAATTTGAACATTGAATTTCTTACCTATTTTTGTAAGTTCTTTCTGTGCCTTATATAATGACCAGCTTGAACTTAGATATCCTCCGTCTTTGTTACTATCTGAATATCCAAGCATTACTTCCTGTTTTCTTCCTCTTTTTGCCATCCATTTTTCAACTAACGGCAATGAGAACCATTTTGTCAGTATTTCCGGTGCTGCTTCAAGATCTTCAACTGTTTCAAATAAAGGTACAATTTGAAGATCGCAGAATTCATTTCCTTCATTTCCTTTTGCGAGGTTAGCTTCCTTTAGTAAAATTGCTACTTCCAGCATGTCAGATACACTTGTTGCATGGGAAATAAGGTTCTTTTCAACAATTTTTTCCCCAAATCTTTTTCTTAGGGACTTAACTTTTCTGAATATTGCAAGTTCTCCGGAAAGAAGTTCGCTTTGAGGTATTGTTTCATCACTCAAAATACGTGGATCGTGTTCCAGTTCCCTAAGCAGTACTTCACAACGTGCATCCTCAGAAAGACTTAAGTAGTCACCTAAAATATTCGCACTTTTCAGAAGTTCGGCCACACAGACTTCGTGCACACCTGAATCCTGTCTCAAGTCAATTGTTGCAAGATGGAATCCAAATATTTTAGTTGCACTTATAAGATTCTGAAGACTTCCTTTTACTAAAAATCCAGCATTGTTCTTGATAAGTGAATCAGCTAATATTTCCAAATCCTTGGTAAATTCTTCCGAACAGCTGTAAGGATTGTCAATTACATTCTTTCTTTTTGGTGGCAGAACTTCCGTGTTTTCACATAAATTATAAGCTGTAGCTAGAAGTCTGTCTTTTATTGCAGTCAATGCACGTCTATAAGGCTCGTTTACACGATGCGGAGAAACTTCTCCTGCCATTTCTGACAGTTTTTCTAGGTCTTCTGTTATATTTACCATAGTATTTGATATGGATAAATCACGATATATCAGTTCCACTTCATCCAAGTAATGAAGGAAAAGTCTAAGAGCCTGTGCCTGTGCTGATGTTTCAAGAGTATTTACGGTAACGTAAGGATTTCCGTCACGATCTCCTCCAATCCACATTCCCATAGTAAGTGGAATTAGATTTTCTGCAGTTTTATGATCTTCTCCAAGTTTTTTAGAAAGTTCCTGGAATTTATTTGTTAAATTTGGAATTTCATTAAAGAAAGTTATATTATAATATCCAAGTACATTGCTTATTTCATCAACGACTCTTAATTTTGAAGTTCTTAACATGGAAGTCTGCCATAAAATCTGCACACCTCTATTTAAATCATCAATCCACTGTGCTTCATCAATCTGGTGATTTTTTACGCTTTCATGTAAATCCAGGATATTTGTAATTTTTCTTATCATGTCAAGAATACTTTTTCTTTGAACCTGTGTAGGATGTGCTGTCAATACAGGGACAACATCTACACTTTTCATTGCATTTAATATTTTTTCGTTACTTATTCCTTTTTCCTTTAAGTTTTTCAGTGATTTTTCCAATGTTCCTATCTGGATTTTATTGGAAAATTTTGCATTTCTATGCTGATGTGTCTGATATACATCTTCTGCAATATTCGCCAAAACTGAAAAGTGACTGAATCCCCTGATTACACGTAGAATTTCATGGTCACTCAGCTGGCTGCAGAAAGAGGATAAATTTTTACGACTTTCCTGATTTTTTGTTTTATAATACTGTATTGAAGCCTCTCTCAGACTTTCAGTAGCCTGATAAATATGTAATCCGGCATAATTAAAAATCGATTCCCCAAGAAGTGCCCCAAAAAGCCTGTTATGTTCAAGAAGGGTCTGCTGCTGTTCATCAAGCTTTACAGCGGGTAAGGGAGTAACAGGTAAATTTTTTAAATCCATGTAATGATACCACCTTTTTATTTAATTTATATATGTTATTCAAATTTTGCAATCATATCCAAACGTTATAGATTATATCATAAAATGAGAGTTATTTAAATGGAAAAGTAATATAAGTTTTATATAGAGGTAATAAATAACATGAATATTATGCCAAAGAGAAAACAAATGGAAAATGTTAAAAAATAGGATATAATTTAATTGGAGTAATGGTTAATAAAAATTTAAAATAAATAATAAGAGGGAGGAACAAAAATGAGAAGAAAGGTTATATTTCTTATTTTGTATTTTTCTATAATGAGTTTTGTCTATTCTAATTATAAAATGAAAGATAATACAATATTTTTTAATGATATTGCAGTGTATAGAAAAAATCATTTTGGAGTTATGGTTCCAGCAGATATTAAAAGTTTTAAGATAATAAATGACCGTTATGCTAAAGATAGATACACAGTATATTTTATGGGAGAAGAAATAAGAGATTCTGATTTGGAAACTTTTGAAGTTGTTGGTCGTGGTATTTCTAAGGATAAGAATAGTGTTTATAAATATTGGACAAAATTAAACGATTTAGATATTCCATTAGATATTCCAACAGTGAAAGTATTCAATGAAAAAAATATTGATTACTTAAATACATATTTAAAAGATAAGAATGGAATATATTATTCGGGTTCAGAGGCAATGATGACATTCCTGAGGAAATTAGATATTGTTGATGAAAAAACATTTCAGGAATTAGAAAAGGGATATGCAAAAGACAAGGATAGAATATACTATAAAGGGAAAGAAATAAAAAATGCAGATATGAAAACATTCAGGATAATGAAAGAAGATGAAAATGAAAATAGATATTATTCAGAAGATAAAAATAATATATATTATGAGGGCAGAAAAATAAAAAATGCAGATATGAAAACATTTGAAATATTAAATCCTTACTGGTATTCAAAAGATAGAAACAGAGTGTATTATGATGGTAAAGTAATAAAAGATGTAGATGTGAATAGCATGGAAATAATTGATAGGAAATATATAAAAGACAAAAATAATGTATATCACTATGATAAAAGACTCGAAGGAAGAGATGCAAAAACATTTGAGAAAATTAATTCCTATTATACAAAAGATAGAAATAATGTTTATTATGGTAATGAAAAAATAGAGAATGTAGATGTAGAGACATTTGAAATTATAAAGTCTTATTATGCAAAAGATAAAAATAATGTATACTGCAGGATAGAAACTATAGAAGGTGCAGATTCTGATACTTTTGAAATAGTGGATATTGATAAAGGATTAACGAGAGATAAAAATAATAAATATAGTTATTGTAAAAAAGTAGATGATGAATAGAGGTAATTTTAATAATATATTGTAAAATAAAATGCAACAAATTTGAAAAAATAAAGGTGAAATAAATATACCAAGAAGTTAATCAAAATACAAACTTATTAAAAAGAAATAACCTTAGAAAAAGCACATCTGACAGGAATGTTTTAGGTCAAATGTGCTTTTGATATTGTTTTTATCATAATATTTAAAATCTTA
The DNA here is from genome assembly GCA_937925095.1 of uncultured Leptotrichia sp. Classification (GTDB taxonomy): domain Bacteria; phylum Fusobacteriota; class Fusobacteriia; order Fusobacteriales; family Leptotrichiaceae; genus Leptotrichia_A. Next base: position 32,901 of record CALEXX010000019.1, on the reverse strand, counting down.
TTATTTGTAAAAGTCTGATTTCGTGTTATAATAATTTTGAATAATGTCAGAGTATATTCCCAGTTTGGAAAATATGTAAAATGTTATTTAGAACAAAAAATAAATGGAATTAGACAGAAAAGAAGGAAGAAAAATGGAAAAGAAATATGATGTACTTGAATTTTATAAAATAATAAATGAACTTATAAATCTATCAAAACTTGAAAAAACAAAGGAAAAATTTATAGATACAGATATCATTAAGGATAAGTCGACACTTGACAAGGAACTCATGTTAATGGCAGATCTGATTGATTTTTACAAATTTGATGACGGATTTGAGCTTACAGGACTGTCAAATATACAGAGATACATAAACTCAATCGAACTGATAGGTTCATATCTGAATGCTGAAGACCTGGCAGATTTAAAGAAAAACCTGTCTGTATTTAGAATTTCCAAGAGCAGGGCAAAAAATGTGAGGGATAAATATAAAACAATATGGGCACTGTTTACAGATGTTGAGGAAGTGAAGGAAATAGAGCAGTTTATAGGAGATGCCATAAACGATGACGGAAACCTGAAAGATGATGCCTCAATTGGATTAAGAGACGTGAGAAGGCAGAAACAGAATATAAATGCCAATATAAAAGAAAAATTTGATGACCTTATGAATAACAAGGAAACACAGAGGGCAATTCAGGAAAGAATAATTACTCAAAGAAATGACAGATATGTAATAGCTGTAAAAACAGATTTTAAAGGTCTCATAAAAGGAATAGAACATGACAGGTCAGCAACAGGGAGTACAGTGTATATAGAACCTTTAAATGTTGTTTCCTTAAATAACAAGCTCAGGGAATATGAAGCACGTGAAAGGGAAGAAATAAGAAAAATACTGTTAAGACTTACGGAACTCATAAGAACTAAGAAGGAAGAGATAATCAGAATAAAGGAGATTCTGGAAAGACTGGATTATCTGAATGCAAAAACAGTATATTCCATAAATAAGAAATGCACTGTACCTAAAGTCATAAATAAGGAATACTTGAAACTTGTAGAGGCGAGACATCCTCTAATTGACGAAAATACAGTTGTTCCTATAAATTTTGAATTGGGAAACAGTGAAAATATAATGCTTATTACAGGACCGAATACAGGAGGAAAGACAGTTACTCTGAAGGTGGCAGGATTACTCACATTAATGGCATTATCAGGAATTCCGATACCTGCCAATGAAAAAACGGAAATAGGACATTTTGGAAGTGTTCTTGCAGATATTGGGGATGAACAGAGCATAGAGCAGAACCTGTCTTCATTCTCAGGCCATGTAAAAAAAATAAAGGAAATAATGGAAGAGGCAAACAGCAGTTCCCTTGTGCTGATGGATGAGCTTGGAAGTGGTACCGATCCTATGGAAGGTGCCGCATTTGCAATGGCAATAATCGACTATCTGAACGGAAAGAACATAAAATCAATAATTACGACACATTACAGTGAAGTAAAGGCTTATGCCTTCAATACAACAGGCATAAAAAGTGCATCAATGGAATTTAATGTGGAAACACTTTCGCCGACATACAGACTTCTTGAGGGGATTCCCGGAGAAAGTAATGCCCTTATAATAGCAGGGAAATACGGAATAAGCGAACAGATAATAAATACAGCCAGAAGCTACATAAGCGAAGATAATCAGAAAGTGGAAGAAATGCTGAAATCCATCAAGGAAAAGAATGATGAGCTTGAAGTTCTGAAATTTGAACTAGAAAATACAAGAAGGGAATTTGAAGAACAGAAAAATTCCTATGAGCAGAAAATAACTCAGGTTGAAAATGAGAAAAATGAAGTTATAAAGAAGGCATATGAAGAAGCTGACAATTATCTGAAGGAAGTGCAGTCAAAGGCGAAAAACCTCATAGATAAAATAAGTCAGGACGAAGTGAAAAAGGAAGAAGCGAAAAATGCACAGAGAAGCCTGAATATGCTGAGGGAATCATTTATAGCAGATAAAAAGCAGAATGTAAAGGAAAGAAAAGTAGTTGCTAAAAACATTGATGTTCAGGAAGGGGAAGAAGTCCTTGTAAAAACATTGAACCAGAATGGAAAAGTTCTACGTATAATACCTGAGACAAACAGTGTTCAGGTACAGGCGGGAATATTGAAACTGGTTGTTTCCATGGATGATATCGTAAAAATTGAGAAGAAAAAAGTAAATAAATTTAGAAGTTTTGCTTCCCTTAAATCAAGTCAGGTAAGAGGGGAAATAGACCTGAGAGGAAAGAATGCTGATGAAGCAATAGCAGACCTTGAAGTGTACCTTGACAGGGCAATGCTGACAGGATATCACGAAGTATATATTATTCATGGAAAAGGAACAATGGTTCTAAGAAAGAAAATTCAGGAATTTTTGAAAACTTCAAAATATGTGACAGAATTCAAGGATGCCAACCAGAATGAAGGTGGGATTGGCTGTACAGTGGCTACTTTGAAGTAGGCAATTTGTTAAGGGAGATTTTATATGAAAATAAAAAATTTATATATAGAAAATAAAAAAAGATTGAAAAATTTAAGTATTAGTTTTGAAAATAATAGCGAAATATTAGATACAGTGGTTTTGACTGGAATAAATGGAACTGGTAAAACGACAGTTTTAGAAGCAATATACGATTATTTTGAGGATTTTGAAAATTATAAGAATAAAATGGATATAAAATTAGATTTAGAAGAAGAAATAATAAGAGAAAAAAGTGGACTTTCACAAGAAATGTACTTAACATATTTAACCGATTTTGTTTACCGACAAAAAAAATATAGAAGTTTGTTAAAAATAGGTGAACATGTGGGAAATTTAACAGTAGAAAGCATAATAAAAAACAAAATTCCTAGAATAATTTATCTTCCAGCTGAAATAAATTTTAGAAATGTAAAATTTGATTTTCTTCCTATGTATAAATTAGGATTTTTAAATATAATAAATTCTACAGCAATTTCTGATATTCCTCATTATATTCAAATGAGGATAATAAATGCGGCAAATAAAGAAAGTGAAAAGAAATTAGGAAATGTAAGAGATGAAGTGATTGCTGAAATAAATGGGATATTTGATATTTTGGATATGGATACAAGATTAATAGGAATGTCAACTGAAACAACAGAAATTTTACCAATTTTTAAAAATTCTTCAGGAGATGAGTTTGATATAAACGAGTTATCTTCTGGGGAAAAGCAATTGTTTTTACGAACTTTGGCTATAAAAATGCTAAATCCAGAAAATTCCATTATCCTGATTGATGAGCCTGAACTTTCATTGCATCCTAAGTGGCAACAGAGAATCGTTGATGTTTATAGAAAAATCGGAAAAAACAATCAGATTATTATTGCGACACATTCGCCACATATTTTAGGAAGTGTGAAAAAAGATAATATTATGTTGCTGGACAAAAATGATGATGGGAAAATTATAGTTAAAACAGGAGATGAACTGTATAACTCTTACGGACAGCCTACAGATAAAGTTTTAAAGGATATTATGGGGTTGGAAACTACTAGGAATCCTAAAGTGTTTAAACTGTTGGAAGAAGCAGGGGAGTTAGTTGATAAAAATAAATATGATAGTGAAGAATTTAAAATTAAATATAAAGAACTGAGAGATATACTAGGTAAAAAGGATGAAGATTTACTATTAATGGATATGGATATTCAAATAAGAAAAAAACGAGGTTTCAAGAATGCTGAAAATAAATAAAAAAGCTGAGCCACAGTTCTTTACGGAATTTAAAAGAAAGAAAAATCCTAAAAATTGGGATGAACTTGATAAACCTGAAAACCGTTATATCAAAAAAGAGTTGAAATATCATATGCTAAAAAATGAACAAAATATAGGAGATAAGAGTTATTGTTCCTATTGTGAAATAATACTATTTTCAGAAAATAAGGATTCAACAGAAGATAAAGAAGATAAGGAATGCCATATTGAGCATATAAAACCTAAAAGTAAATTTGGAAATCTTACTTTTGATTACAGAAATTTTTTAATATCATGTTCAGAAAATAAAACTTGTGGTCATAGTAAACAATCAATATGGGATGATAAACTATTCATAAACCCTGTTGAAGAAAATCCGGAAGAATATTTTTCTTATAGTATGAGGACAGGAAAAATTATTCCTAAAAAAGAAAATGGACTTGAATATGAGAAGGCAATAAAAACAATTGAAATTTTAAATTTAAATGAAAATAATTTATGCGAATATAGGAAAACTTACATGCTTAAGATAATAAATACTATTGAAAACATAAATGACGATAACAAAATAGAAATTATAAACTATTTTGATGAATTTCCAACACTAAAAAAGTTTTTAATAGAAAATATAGGAGCTTTAAAAGAAATAATTTAAAAAAACAAAAGGATTGTTCAAGGGAGATTAAAAAATGAGATTTTACAACACAATGTCAAATAAAATTGAAGAATTTGAAACAATAGAAAAAGGAAAAGTGAAAATGTATGTCTGCGGGCCTACAGTATACAACTACATTCATTTGGGAAATGCAAGACCTATTATTGTTTTTGATACATTGGCAAGATATTTTAAATATAGGGGCTATGATGTAACTTATATTCAGAATTTTACTGATGTGGATGATAAGATAATAAAAAGAGCAAATGAAGAGGGGATTTCTGTAAAGGAAGTGACAGAAAAATATATAAAAGGCTTTTTTGAGGATATAGAACCTCTGAATATATCAGATGACATAGTACGTCCTAAGGTAACAGAAAATATGCCTGAAATAATAGAAATTATAAAAAAGCTTATTGATGAAGGGTTTGCTTATGAGAAGGACGGAAATGTATTTTTTGAAGTAAAGAAATTTGAGGAATATGGAAGTCTGTCAAATCAGAAGATAGATGAACTGGAAATAGGTGCAAGAGTAGATATAATGGAGGAAAAAAATAATCCGCTTGACTTTGCATTGTGGAAAAGGAAGAAGGAAGGGGAGCCTTACTGGGACTCACCATGGGGACAGGGACGTCCGGGTTGGCATATAGAATGCAGCGCAATGGCAAAAAAATATTTAGGTGATACATTTGACATTCATGGTGGAGGACAGGATCTTGTTTTTCCTCATCATGAAAATGAAATAGCCCAGAGCAGATGTGCATATCATGGAAACTTTGCAAATTACTGGCTTCATAACGGGTTTATTCAGGTAAATGGAGACAAAATGTCGAAATCACTTGGAAACTTCTTTCTACTAAGGGAAATATTAGGAAAATTTCCTGGAAATGTGGTAAGATTGTTTATATTAGGAACTCATTACAGAAAACCGATAAACTTTTCCATGGATAATATGGAAGACAGCAGAAAAACTCTGAAAAATATAGTAACTTCAATGAATAATTTTTCAGAAATAATTGAAAAGTTTTCAGGTAAAGGATCTCATGAAGGGGAAGTTTCTGACAATACTGGAAATAATGGTATTAAAGAATTTAAAGAAAAAGTAAATGAACTTGACAAAAAGTTTATGGAAGCAATGGATGAGGATATGAATACGCCACAGGCACTGGCAGTAATATTTGATCAGATTAAGGAAACGAAGAAATTTTCAGTAAATGTTTCAAATGGAGAAGAAGCTGAAGCCTTGAATTATTCATATAATTCATTGAGAAAAAAACTGGAAGAAGTCTTAGGAATAGTGCTATTTATGGAGGAAGAAAATAAAAATTTTAAAAATAATGACAAATTGACTGGAAATTTGATTGAATTATTGATAAAATTAAGAGCAGATGCAAGAAAAGAAAAGAATTTTAAATTATCTGATGAAATAAGGGATAATCTGAAGGAATTGGGAATAGAAATACAGGATAATAAAGACGGAACAACAGGTTATACGATACAGTCAAATAATAACGAAATATAAAAACTAGGAGGAAAAATGGGAATATTTAAATTTTTAAGAGTATTTAGGGTCAATAAAAGTATATCGATAGATCTTGGAACTGCGAATATATTGATATATGACAAACAAAGAAAAAAAATAGTGCTAAATGAACCATCAGTTGTAGCAAGGGACAGAAAAACAAGAAAAATAATAGCTGTAGGAAAAGAAGCTAGGGAAATGTTAGGGAAAACACCTGCAAGCATTGAAGCAATAAAACCTTTACAGGACGGAGTTATTGCTGATATAGATTCTACAACAGAAATGATAAGCTATTTCATACATAAAATTTATGGAAATTCTTTGTTCAAGCCTGAAGTTATGATCTGTGTCCCAATACAGGTTACAGGAATTGAAAGAAAGGCACTTTTTGATGCAGTAAAGGGAGCAAAGAAAACATATATTATTGAAGAGGGAAGAGCCGCAATAATAGGTTCAGGAGTAAATATTTCCAAGCCGGAAGGAAGCATGGTAATCGATATAGGTGGAGGTTCTACAGATGTTGCAATACTTTCACTTGATGAAATCATAGCAAGTAAATCAATAAGAATTGCAGGAAATAAATTTGATGATGATATCGTAAAATATATTAAGAAAAAATATAACCTTCTGATAGGTGACAGAACAGCTGAAAAAATAAAGAAAGAACTGGCAACAGCATTGAGAAGTGTTAATCCTGAAATAATGGAAATAAAGGGAAGAGATTTGGAATCAGGAATTCCTAACACAATAGAAGTAAATTCAAATGAAATATGCGAAGCAATTGAGGAATCATTGTATCAGATAGTAAACTCTACTAAGGAAGTACTTGAAAAATGTCCACCTGAACTTGCCGCAGATATACTTGACAACGGTATAGTAATGACTGGTGGAGGTTCACTGATAAAGGATTTCGTAGAACTGATGGAAAAAGAAATAGGAATAAATGTATATTTATCACAGAATCCTCTAGATTCAGTAGTTTTAGGTGGAGGAGCGGCTTTTGATAACAAAAAACTGCTGCAAACACTACAAGTTAGGGAAAATTAGTCTGTCAGTAAATTTATAGGGTGATTTATGAAAAGTAAGGAAGTATTATCGGCATTTGAAAAGGAAGTTAAACAGAATAAAAATTCTGCAAGTTATCTTTTTTATGGAGATAAAAGAGTTGACTTACTTTTCTATGCTCTTGAATTTTCAAAAATGGTAATGACAAAAGATATAGAAAATGAGGAAGAGAAAAAGAGCATAGAAAAAAGAATAGAAAATCTCCAACATTCTGACATTGAAGTTATAAATAGAAAAAATGAAAATATAAAAATAGATGAAGTAAGAGAGCTGATTTATGATGCAATTGAATCAGCTTACAGTTCTCCTAAAAAGATTTTTATTCTCTGTGGAATAGAAAACTTAAGGAAAGAGTCTTCGAATGCACTGCTTAAGATTCTGGAAGAACCTCCGAAAGACGTCTATTTTATTTTGCTTGCACGAAGTCTGAATATTATTTCAACAATAAAGTCACGGACTATAAAATTTCATCTGGAAGGGGCAGGTAATGAAGAACTTGGAGTCAGCAAGGAAATTTACTATTTTTTTGATGGAAATGAAAATAATATAAAAAGATATAAGGAAAACGGAATTCCACTGGAAAAATATGGAGATAGGATAAATTCATATGAGGATGCATTGTCTAATATAAAGGCAATGAAGGAATATGCAAAAAATGAAATGGAAAATAATGAAAACAGTAGTTCCGATGATGGTTTTCTGGAAGTAATAATAAATTATAACAGAAGTATAGAATATATAGTGAAAAAAATAAGATTTTTCAACATTGAAGAAGTTTATATGCTCGTTAATGAAATCGAAGCTGAATTTAAGCAGGAAAGGGAACTTCTTGGAGATTTACTCGGTAAAATAATAATAGCGGCAAAAAGGACAGCAAATGGAGAAAATCTGAAAAAAATGATAAATATGAAAAACAGTCTTAGAAGTAATGTGAATGTGAGAAGTATTTTATTCAATTTTTTTAACACTTTGCAGGAAATTGTATAATAATAATCAGAAGATAAAAAAACTAAATTAGGAGGAGAAGCTATGGATTTGAAACATTTGGTAAGTGGAACGGATATTAGAGGAATTGTTTCGGAAGTTGAAGGTAAGAAAGTAACTCTGACAGAAAAAGAAGTGGAATTTATAGGAAAAGCGTTTGGAAACTGGATTACAAAAAAATACGGAAGAAAATCTGAGCTTGAAAACAGAAAAATAAAAGTATCCGTAGGGTATGACGCAAGACATACAGGGCCTAAGTTTTCAAAAATTTTGAGGGATGTTCTGAAAAGCATGGAAATAGATGTTTATGACTGTCAGATGTCCATAACTCCTTCACTGTTTATGACTACAATATTTGAAAATTATAAGGCTGACGGAGCTATAATGATAACAGCAAGTCATCTGCCAAGCTACTACAATGGACTGAAATTTTTCACTACAGAAGGCGGTCTTGAAAAAACTGATGTGGTTGAAATGCTTGAAATGGGAAATAAGAAAGCTTGCCAATGTGAAGTCAATCTTAAGGAAGCCCTTAAAATAGAAGAAAAAAAAGGAAGAAGCTATACAAAAAATCTGGCAGAAGACTATGCTGCATATACATGTGAATTTATAAGAAAAGAAACAGGAGAAGAAAAACCGTTAGAAAATCTTAAAATAGTAATTGATGCTGGAAACGGAGCGGCAGGATTTTTTGCTGATAAGGTAATTGAGGCACTTGGTGGAAATTCAGAAGGAAGTCAGTTTTTAAATCCTGATGGAGATTTTCCAAATCACGTTCCAAATCCTGAAGCTAAGGAAGCAATAGAATCAATAAAAAAAGCAGTTCTGGATAATAATGCAGACTTTGGAATAATATTTGATGCAGATGGAGACAGAAGTGCTTTTATAGATAATAAAGGGCGTGAAATAAACAGAAACAACCTTATAGCACTGTTAAGCGACATACTTTTAAAACAGACGCCTGGAGCAACTATTGTTACTGATTCTGTAACTTCTGCAGGATTGAAAAAATTTATAGAAAATCATGGTGGAAAACATCACAGATTTAAAAGAGGATATAAAAATGTAATAAATGAAGCTAAAAGACTGAATGAAGAGGGAATCTACACTCCTCTTGCAATAGAAACTTCAGGTCACGCAGCTTTTATAAATAATTATTTCCTTGATGATGGTGCATACATGGCTGCCCTTCTTCTTATACAGCTTGTAAAAAGTAAAAAGGAAGGTGTAAATTTCACTGATATACTAAATGAGGTGGAAGAAGCTGCTGAAGAAAAGGAAATAAGATTTACGATAAAGGCTGAAGACTTTAGAAGTGAAGGAAATAAAGTGCTGGAAGCTTTAGGTGAATATGCAGGAAACGTAAAAGGATGGGAAATAGAAACTCCAAATTATGAAGGTGTGAGAATTATCTGTGACGGAAACAGCTGGTTTTTATTGAGACTGTCTTTACATGAACCTCTGCTTTGCCTGAATATAGAAACAGGAGAAAAGGGAAAAATTGAAGAGATACAGGGACAGATTTATGAATTTTTAAAGGATTTTGATAAGGTGGATATTACACCAATAAAAAAATAAATATTAAGAGGACGGATTGGAAAAGATGAAAAAAGAGAATATCCTGAGAGCGGTCAGAATAATTGTATTAGTTATTTTTTGTTTATTTGCTGCAAAGGTTTTTATTGGAAAAAATGGAAGTGGCAGTAATGACAGCAATCTGACAGCAGCATCGAAAAATAATAAAGTTTCAGAAAAAAATGATACAGGGAAAAATTCCGAAAATAGCAGTAAAAATAATTCTAAAAAGAAAAAAGAAAAGGAAAAAACAGAAGTTTCAGAAGAAAAATCTGCTAATACTGGAAATAGAAAATATAAGATAGATTATGACCATATAATCGGAGGAGATATTTCTTCAAATGGAGAAAAAGTTACCGGAGGGCATACTCTTTTAAAGGGTGATGTAAGAATTGTGAAGAAAATTGGGGATCCTTCGAAAAATGGTGTATATAAAGCAAGTGTTGAAATAAGAAAACCTGACGGAACATGGCAGAAAAAAACCAGCAATGGAGGAGTAAATACAATGTTTCCTGAAAGCTGGGATGAAGCGAGGGTAATTGATGAAATAAATTCTGCATGGGAAAACAGGAAGGATTTAAAGGGAAGAGACAATAACATGTGGCAAGGTATAAGTAAAAGTGGAGTTATCATGAGGGGATATAAAAGTCCAAGAATAACAGCCTATCCTGTTTTTGAAGGTGATAGATAATGAAAATTGTATTTGGATATTATGATGATGAGGATTTTGGACTGACACCATACCCTGATATTTCTTGTCCTGACAAGGAAAAATTTGCTTCTTTTGAAGAATACAAAAAGGAAGAAGAAAAGATAGGAGAATATACAAAATTTCTAATAACAGGAATAATGGAAGATTTTCAGTATATAGAAATGCTGGAAGACTTTCTTCTGGAGATAAAGAAAGTGGACACAGGAAAATTAAAGGAAACAGAATGGGACGGACAGGCGTTTCAACATAAGATAAATAGGAAAAAAGTTGAATTTACACATACTATTTTTGGAGAATGTGAAGAGTATCCAAAATGGAGCTGTAAATTTGATGAATATAAAAAAGTTCTTTACGGTTGGAATAAGTTTCTAAAAATGCCTGAAAGCCTGAAGACAAAATTAGAAATAGAAATTTAATCGAAAATGTGCTATAAATACTTGTTATAAATAAAGTTTATGACAAGTATTTTTTTAGAATGGAGGAAGCGTAAATGGAATTTTACAGTCGAAGTTATCTAGAAAATTATAGATTAATTGGAGATGGAGTATCCTTAGTATTATTATTTGGGATGATACTGTTTTTTGGATTTTTAATGTTTAGATGGTTTAAAGGAAGTATTTCAGTGAGAGGAAAACAACTCAGCCTATTATTTTTAATACTTGTATTGTTATTTGGCCTATTAAAGATAAGCGAATTTCAGGCTCAGAATAATCAGGAAAAAATAAGTAAGAATACAGCTAGTGTAATAAAAGGCCTTTCAGAAAAATTTAATGTCAGTGAAGATGAAATATATGTGAATACAAAGGAAATAACAGAACATACAGTTTATAAAATAAAAGATAAGTTTTATCAGATTCACTGGGTAAATAATTCGATATTGGTGGAAGAAATGAAAGTTCCATATATTGACGATATAAAGATACTGGATGGAAATGAAGATGTAAAAAAATAAATTTATTTGAAAGGAGAAATATAGAATGGAATTTATAATACAGGTAGCTATAAAATTGACAATAGGCTTTACAGCATTGCTTATATATATGAATATAAACGGAAAAGGACAGCTTGCGCCGGTAACAGCGACAGACCAGATAGGAAATTACGTTTTAGGGGGAATAATTGGAGGAGTTATTTATAATCCAAGTATAACAGTTGTACAGTTTCTGATAGTTCTCCTTATATGGATTTCCCTTATGACGGCTATCAACTTTTTGAAAAGTTCAAGTGAAGGTGTAAAAAAAGTATTTGACGGAGAAATGGTATTTCTTGTTAAGGATGGAGAAATAATAAAGGAAAATTTTGCAAAAGTAAATTTATCCCTTGTGGATTTTTATACGAAAATGCGTATGAAGGGTGTAGTAAGAGTTAAAGATATTGATAAAGCATTTGTCGAATCAAATGGTCAGATTACAATTCTTCAGAAAAATGATAAAAATCTTGCAATACCTTTAGTTGCTGAAGGTAAAGTACTTGAAACAGGGTTGGAGCATATAGAAAAAGATACAGAATGGCTAATGGAAAAATTAAAGGAAAAGAATGTTGAAAATCTTGAGGATGTTTTCTTAGCTGAATGGTCAGGAGACAAATTATTTGTTGTAATGAATTAAAAGGAAAATAAGCAGATAGAAATTTTAAATACAGATACTGAAAATAAAAAATAGTTACTTAATTTTAAGATATATTTTAAATCTTAAAAAGAGTAACTATTATTTTATTTTATGTGATTTTTAAAAAATTAATCTTCAACCTTTTCAGCTTCTAAAACTTCTCTTTCTTCCTTGTCTTTTTTTTCAGTATAATCTGCCGGTTTATCAGGCATAATGAAAAGACCTAGAATAAAATAAGGTATAATCCCCATTCCCCCTGGAAGTGCAAGTAAAACAGCAGCAATACGTATTATAGTTGAATCTACTTCAAAATATTCTGCAATTCCTCCACATACACCAAGAATTTTTTTATCAGTTGCTGATTTATATAATTTTTTTTGCATATCAGTTCCTCCTTTACAATTCAATTAGAGTATATTACAAAAATAAGATAAAGTCAATAAATTACATTCTTCTATACAGAAAATGAAAGTAAAATAAAAGTCTAGTGAAATAAAAATGGAAGTTGGATTTACATAATAAATATAAAAAAATAACATTAATTAATAATATAGTAATATATAAAAAAGTAAAAATAAAGTTTACTAAATGAAATATTTATGATAAAATAAACTATAATAAGTCAATTAGGAGTGAACAAAATGTTAGAAACATTGATTTTTAGAGAGATAAGATATAACGGGAACAATGAAAAGTTTCTAAAGAAAATTCAGGGAAAAGTAGCAGAAAATCCTGAAGATATTGATGCATTGCAAACTTTGGCATCAACTTATCATGCGTTAAAAGAGAATGAAAAAGCAATAGAAATATATGAAAAACTGGTTAGGTTAAAACCAGAAGATCATGAAATACGTGCATTTTTAGGATATCTTTATTATGAAAATGAAGAACTGGACAAGGCTGAAAAAAATCTTAATAAAGCACTTGAATTAAATGAGTTTGAACCATTTGTACTGTTCCTGCTGGGAAATATATATTCCAGAAGGGGTAGAATATCGGACGCGGTTGACTGTTATGAAACTGCTATTTTTCTTGACTTTGATATGTATGTTGCTCATATTGATTTTGCGAGAAAATACGAACATATGGGTAGACATAAGAAGGCTCTTAAAGAGTATAAGGCCGCACTTGAAATTGATTCAAGGGATGAAGGATTATTGGAAAAAATTAACTATATTGAAAATAAGTGTAAAACAACAAAAAACTGCGATTTTGAAAAGGAAGAAAATAGCCATTTTATAAGTGAGAATTTGGCATTAAATTTATAAATTAGAGAAATCGGATATATAAAGTTGTCTTGTTTATGACAACTTTTTCTATTGTCTGAAAATAGAAAAATAAAATAATTAATGGAGGGAAAATGGTAAATTTAGTATGTGAAGCGATTATTCCTGACGGTCCGATGAAGGAAGTAGAAGAAATAGAAAACAGTATTAGGACTGTATATAGAAAGTCAATATGGAATAAATTTATAAAAGCCATAAATGATTATAATCTTGTAGAAAACGGAGATAAAATTGCCATTGGAATATCTGGAGGAAAAGACAGCCTTCTTCTTGCAAAGCTTTTCAGCGAACTGAAAAAGGATAAAAGTAGAAATTTTGAATTTAAGGCAGTCAGCCTAAATCCAGGGTTCAGACAGTCTGATCTTGATAACTTCAGAAATAACCTTGATAAATTAAATATAGATTGTGAAATAATAGACACAAATATATGGGAAATAGCCAATGAAAAAGCCAAGGATTATCCATGTTTTCTATGTGCAAAAATGAGAAGGGGAATCCTTTATAAAAAAGTCGAGGAATTTGGATTCAATAAATTAACATTAGGTCATCATTTTGATGATGTTATTGAAACTACAATGATAAATATACTTTATGCAGGGACAGTAAAGACAATGACTCCAAAGGTAAAGTCAACGTCAGGGAAACTGGAGCTTATAAGACCTCTTATATATGTAAGGGAAGCTGATATAATAGAATACACAAAGAAAAATGGAATAAGGGCAATGAACTGCGGATGTACAATAGAAGCAGGTAAAACTTCAAGTAAAAGAAAAGAAGTGAAGGATCTTCTGGCTGCACTGGAGGAAAAAGATCCGGGAATAAAACAAAGTATATTTAATTCCATGAAAAATATAAATTTAGACTATGTTTTTGGATATACTCATGGAAATAAAAGAGATAGTCAGATTGAAAATGATTAAAATTGAAAAAATATAAAAATATAAAAATATAAAAATATAAAAATATAAATCATCTTATAAAGACAGTTTAGAACAGGCATGTTAAATATGAACGATAGATATTTTATAAATGAAAACATGCAGTTACAGTGATAAATCTTTATTAAGATGATTTTTTTATTATCAATTTGTATGTAAAAATAAATAATTTTTACATTTTTATTTGCAATATCGACGAAAATGATGTAAAATTACTTTGAAAACAAAAATTTATCATATTGGTATTCAAATTTTATGATAAACATAAATTTTGTTACTGTGTTAAAATAAAAAAAATAAAGTAAAAAGGAAAGAGGTGTTTTATGAATTTGCTAATGGCACCAGTTAACACACCATTAAAAATTATAAAGGTGAAAATGGAAGGAAGCCAGGAGAGACAACTAAGTAGTATGGGATTTGTTGCTGAAAGTGAAATTATGGTAATAACCGAGAACTCTGGAAATCTTATTGTAAACGTTAAGGATTGCAGAGTGGCAATTGGAAAAGAAATAGCTCAGAAAATAATAGTTAAAATAAATCAATAATTTATTTTAAATTACCTATAGTTCTGCTTTATGTTTGAAGGAGAGTGTAGATATAGAATTTTCAGATAGTTTGAAATAATTTACTATAAATTTTATAGGAGGAAGAGTTTAATATGACATTAAAAGAATCTAGAGTGGATCATAGTTATAGAGTAGTAAAGATTCATGGTTCAGGTCCATTTAAAAGAAGAATTATGGATATGGGAATAACAAAGAATGCAGAAATCTACATAAGGAAAGTAGCTCCTTTAGGTGATCCAGTACAAATATCCATAAGAGGATATGAATTAAGTCTTAGAAAAGAAGACGCTGAATGCGTGGAAATAGAGCCTATAAATTCATAGATTTTTGTTAAATAGCAGATAATCATTAAAATCATCAGAGGAGAGAAAGGGAAGGAGAAAAGAATGGGCATAACAATAGCTTTAGCAGGGAATCCTAACAGTGGGAAATCAACTTTATTTAATGCTTTGACAGGATCGAATCAGTATGTGGGAAACTGGCCTGGTGTTACGGTAGAAAAGAAAACAGGTGTTTATAAGAAAAATAAGGAAATACAGATAACTGACTTGCCAGGAGTATACTCACTGTCACCTTATACATTGGAAGAAGTAGTAAGTAGGGAATATCTGATAAATGAAAAACCTGATGTAATAGTAAATATAATAGATGCTTCAAATATAGAAAGAAACCTATATCTGTCCACTCAATTGTCAGAAATTGGTATTCCGATGGTAGTGGCATTGAACATGATGGATGTTGTTGAAAGAAACGGGGATAAGATAGATACTGAAAAATTGAGTAAAATATTAAATTGTCCAATTATAGAAATTTCAGCATTAAGAAATAAAAATATAGATAAAGTTGTAGAAGTTTCCCTTCAGGTAGCTAAAAAAGGAGATTTTTCTTATATAAAAGCATTTACTCCTGAAGTGGAAGAGGTAGTTACAGGACTGGAAAATATTCTTTCAGGTGCAGGTGTTTCAGAATATAAAAGATGGTATGCCATAAAATTACTTGAAAGAGATGAAAAATCTACAGGAGTACTTAAGTTGTCAGAAACAGATAAAAAGGAAATAGAAAGTCTTGTAAAAAAGGCAGAGACTGATTTTGATGATGATGGTGAAGGAATTATTACAGATGCCCGTTATAATTTTATATCAGAAGTTATTAGTCAGACTGTAAAAAAAGGAAGAACAGGACTGACGGCAAGTGACAAGGCGGATAAAATTTTAACAAACCGTATATTGGCACTTCCTATCTTTGTCGCAATAATGTTCTTAATTTACTATGTTTCAATAACAATAGTAGGTGGACCTATTACTGACTGGGTAAATGATACATTCTTTGGAGAAATTATAGGTGGAAATTTGAGAACTTTCCTTGAAGGAATAAACGTAGCTCCTTGGCTTACAAGTCTTGTAGTTGACGGTATAGTTGGTGGAGTTGGTGCGGTACTTGGATTCCTTCCAATTATAGCAACACTTTACTTCTTTATGGCAATACTGGAAGATATAGGATATATGTCAAGAATAGCGTTTATTTTAGATAGAATTTTCCGTAAATTCGGTCTTTCAGGAAAATCATTCATACCTATACTTATAGGTACAGGATGTTCAGTTCCTGGAATTATGGCTACAAGAACTATAGAAAATGAAAATGACAGAAGAATGACTATAATTGTGGCTTCATTTATGCCATGTGGTGCAAAAACAGAAATTATAGCACTGTTTGCAGCAACTATTTTCGTTGGTTCACAAGGTTGGTGGTTTGCACCGGTATGTTACTTTGCAGGAATTTTAGCAGTAGTAATTTCCGGAATTATGCTTAAAAAGACAAAAAGCTTTTCAGGAGATCCTGCTCCGTTTGTAATGGAATTACCTGAATATCACCTACCATTACCATCAAACATAATAAGAACAGTATGGGACAGAGTAAAGGCATTTATAATAAAAGCTGGGACAATTATATTACTTGCAACTGTAGTAATATGGTTCCTGCAAAATATATCAACAAAATTTGAATTTGTGGAATTCTCTGAAGAAAGTCACTCAATTTTAGAAGCTGTGGGAAGAATTATTGCTCCGATATTTGGTCCTTTAGGATTTGGACATTGGGCTTCTACAGTTGCAACAATAAGTGGACTTGTAGCAAAAGAAGTTGTTGTATCTACATTTGGAGTAGTTGGAGGATTAGGAGATGCTGCTGTTGAAGATGCTTCATGGATAAAATATACAAATGAATTATTCACTTCAGTGTCAGCATTGAGTTTCATGTTATTCAACCAATTATGTATTCCTTGTTTTGCCGCAGTGGGAGCAATGAGGGAAGAAATGAATAGTGCTAAATGGGCATGGTTTACAGTAGCTTATCAGCTGGGATTTGCATATGCGATTTCATTGATTGTATTCCAGTTTGGAAATGTGTTTGTGCTGCACAAGGCACCTACAATATGGACTGCAGTTGCAGGGTTAGTACTGGCATTTATACTTTATATGATGTTCAGAAAACCTAAAGAAGTAAAGACAGATGTTAAGTCAGCAGTAACTGCAAAAAGTAATCAATAGTATAAAAAATTAATTTGTTCTGAAAGGGGATGGAAAATATGTCAACAATAATTGTGTTAGCAGTGGTAATTCTTGCAGTCGCATTTGCGGTAAAAAGAGTGAAGAAACATGGTGGCTGCAACTGTGGTAAGAAAGATTGTCATTCTTCCTCATGTAGTAAACGTATAAACAAATAATTAGAATAGATGCAAGGCCGATTTATAAAACTCAGCCTTGCTTTTTCATTTTTTTCGAAAATAACCGAATATATGTTATAATATAAAAAAGATTTCAGATGAAAGGAGAATAGGTATGAATCTGGAAATTACCACACCTGCAGTTCTTTTTCCGTCAGTTTCATTGCTTCTGCTGGCATATACAAACAGATTTCTTGCACTGGCTTCCATCGTAAGACAGATGGATGTGTGCACAACTGATGAATATCAGATGAATCAGATAAAAAATTTACAGAAGAGAATGCGGTATATAAAAAAGATGCAGTATTTTGGAGTGGCAAGTTTACTTTTATGTGTTGTTTCAATGTTTTTTCTATTTTTTCAGGTGGATTTACTGGGGATGTTCTTTTTTGTAATAAGTCTTATACTTATGATAATATCTCTTGCATTTTCCCTGTTGGAAATAAAAATATCCCTTGAAGCACTGGAAATACATCTGAATCATTGCGAGTATAAAAAGGAAGATAAAGAGAAATAAGTAAATAGTAGAGGTTTTCAACATAAAAAATAAAAATTGAAAATCATAGTGAAGTTTAAAAATCTTAACATTGAATAATAGAAAAAAAATTGGTATAATTAAAAATAAGATTTTAATTAGAATAATTATATTTTTAGGAGGAAAAATGATATCTTTAATCCTGGCAGCCGGAAAAGGTACAAGAATGAAATCGGAAAGGTCAAAAGTTGTACACGAAGTAAATGGAGTTCCGATGGTAAAAATGGTTTCAAAATTATTGAAAAATGCGGGAATTGAAAAAAGCATCTACATTCTGGGACATAGAATGGAAGAAGTGCTGAATACAATCGGAGAAGTAGAATTTGTTGAACAAGTTGAACAGCTGGGAACAGGACATGCAGTATTAATTGCAAAGGAAAAAATTGAGGAAAACAAGGATGACGTTCTTATAACATACGGAGATACGCCGTTATTAAGGGAAGAAACAATAAATAGAATGAAGGAAAAGTTTCATAATGAAAATCTTGACTGTATCATTCTGTCGTGTAATATGAAGGATCCTTTTGCCTACGGAAGAATAATAAAAAAAGATGGAAACGTAGTTGATATTATTGAAGAAAAGGAAGCAACGGAAGAGCAGAAGAAAATAAAGGAAGTAAATACAGGAGTTTATATCTTCAAGTATAAAAGTCTTTTGGAAGCACTTGGGAAAATAAATAATAACAACATAAAAGGAGAATATTATTTAACTGATACAATCAAAATTTTATCTGAAGATGGTTATAAAGTAGGAAGTTATGAGATAGATGATGAGGATGAAGTGCTTGGAGTAAATTCCAAGGCACAGCTTGCCCAGGCAAATAAAATCTTAAGAGATAGAAAAAATCTTCAGCTGATGGATAATGGAGCTATTCTTATAGATCCTGCAACTACTTACATAGAAGAAGATGTTGAAATAGGAGAAGATACTGTTATTTATCCAAATGTAATTATTCAGGGAAATACAAAAATAGGGAAAAACTGTATAATTTTAAGTAATACAAGAATTGAAAATTCAATTATAAAAGATAATGTGAAGATAGAGTCTTCACTTGTAGAAAAGTCAACACTGGAGGAAGGTGTTACTGTAGGGCCGTTTGCCCACTTGAGGCCTAAAGCTCATTTAAAGGAAAATGTTCATGTAGGAAATTTTGTGGAAATAAAAAATGCCGTACTGGAAAAAGGTGTAAAATCTGGGCATCTGACATATATAGGAGATGCTGAAGTAGGAGAAAATACTAATATTGGTGCTGGAACGATTACATGTAATTATGACGGGAAAAATAAGCATAAGACAAAAATAGGAAAAGAATCGTTTATTGGAAGTAATACAATTATGGTGGCTCCTGTTGAAATAGGAGAAGAATCCTTTACAGCGGCAGGATCAGTAATAACAAAAAATGTACCTGACAGTACATTGGCATTAGGAAGAGCTAAACAAATAAATAAAGAAGGGTGGAAAAAATAAAATGACGGCCTTGAGCGAAGAAGATAAGAAGAAAATTAGAATTTTTGCAGGTTCAGCAAGTACAGATTTAGCAGAAAAAATAGCAAAGTATCTTGAAGTGGATTTGGCACCACTTCAAATGAGAAGATTCTCCGATGGAGAAATATTTATAAAATCAGAAGAAAGTGTAAGAGGATGTAAAGTTTTCATCGTACAGTCTACTTCACGACCTGTAAACGAAAGTATAATGGAACTGCTTATTTTTATTGATGCTTTAAGAAGGGCATCAGCCGAGGAAATAATAGCTGTAATTCCTTATTATGGATATGCAAGACAAGATAGAAAGGCAAGTCCAAGGGAGCCAATTACTTCAAAACTCGTTGCAAATCTTTTAACTGTTGCAGGAGCAACAAGGGTTGTAACTATGGATTTACACGCTAGACAGATACAGGGATTCTTTGATATACCTGTTGATCATATGGAAGCATTGCCTATTTTGGCGAAACATTTTATAAAATATGGATTTACACCTGAAGATACAGTTGTAGTATCGCCTGATGTTGGAGGAGTAAAAAGGGCGAGAGGACTTGCAAACTGGCTTCATACCCCTCTGGCAATTATAGACAAAAGACGTGCAAAAGCAAATGTATCTGAAGTAATGAACATCATCGGGGATGTAAAAGGCAAAAAAGCCATCCTGATAGATGACATGATAGATACAGCAGGAACTATATGTAATGCCGCTGATGCATTGATTGAAAAAGGAGCTGTGGAGGTTTATGCCTGTGCAACACATGCAGTTTTTTCAGGGCCTGCATTAGAAAGACTTAAAAAGTCAGCTTTTACAAGAGTTGTTATAACAGACAGCATTTACTTACCGGAAGAACAGAGATTTGACAAGCTTAGAATACTTTCAACAAGTAAGATGTTTGCAGAAACAATAAAGAGAATAACTACAAGCGAGCCAATAAGTAATTTGTTTGAAATGCCGGTTGAGGAAAAGAAAAGTGAATAATTTAAAAAATGATGTTAGTGATATAGTTGAGATTTTAAAAAGAGGAGGAGTTACTATTTTCCCTACAGATACAGTGTATGGAATAGGAGCTCTTCCTGATAAGGAAGCTGTCAGTAGGCTGTACAGAATAAAGAAAAGGGATTTTTCAAAGAAAATAATAGCACTTATTGACAATCCTGATAAGCTGAAGATTCTTACTTCAGAAACAGAAGAAAATATAGACAGGATAAAAAAAGTAATAGAAGAATGCTGGCCTGGAGAGTTGACTATAATATTCAAGGCAAATGAAGAATTTACGGAAAAATTTGATAGTGGACTGAAAACAGTTGGAATAAGAATTCCAAAAAACAAGACTGCCATTGATATTATAAAGAATACAGGAGGTATTGTCTTAACAACAAGTGCAAATATTTCAGGAGAAAAAGCAGTTACAGATATAAAGGATATGAGTGAAGCCCTTTTAAGTGAAGTTGATGGGATAATAACTGATAATTCAATACTGACAGGAGTTCCTTCCACAATTATAAAATATGTGGAAGGGGAAATAGAGTTACTTAGAGAAGGAAACATAAATATAGAAAAAATAAAACAGTTAATGAAAGGATAATGAAGAAAATGGCAAAAATGGTAAACCCGAATACAGTTACAGATATGGCACTGGTAAATGCAAGAGCCCAGATGAAAACACAGCAGCTGCTGCAGAAGGTTGGGAAGGGAAAGCGTAAGGTACAGGTAACGTTAAGTAAAAATGTAAGAAGTTATCTGTCAACGATGACTAAGGAAATGAAAAAACAGATAAAAACCCAGCTTGGAAATGAAAAGCAGTTGGCAAATCTTTTTCAATTTTTTAATTATTTTGAAAAGGAAACAGAAATAACAAAGGAAAACAAAAAGATTAAGGAAAAAACAATTCTTTTATCTTATGAAGAAATGGATTATCTGAAATTACAGCTTAAGGAAACTGTAAAAAGAGTGGAAGAAGCAAAACAACCATTGAAATGGTATCAATTTCTGCAAAAATTAAGATTCAACTTTGTTAAAAAACAGAGTGAAATGGCACTGGAAGAATTGGGTAAATCTACAGTTGTTAAAGAGGGGAAGAAAAAGAAGTAAAATTTAAAAAAAAAAGGGAAAAAAGAGGGAAGGTTGAGAGTATGAAAAATAGTCTGATTTCAAACAGTACTGTTTCATATGTGAATGAAATAATAGAAACAGGAATAAATGAAAGGGCAAGTGATATCCATATAAGTTCAGATGAAACTGATGGAATGGAAATAAAATATAGAATAGACGGTATTTTAAGGGAAAGTGAAAAACTGTATTTTAAAATTGACAGGAAAGTTTTGTCAAAGAACATAACAGAAATAATTTCCAGGGTAAAAATACTGTCCAATATGAATGTGGCTGAAAAGAGAAAACCTCAGGATGGGAGTTTTTCTTTTTTATTAAAGAAAAAATATAATATAAGGGCGGCATATGTTCCAACAGTTGAAGGGGAAAGCATTGTACTGAGAATACTTGAAAACTACCTTGAAAATACTGAACTTGAAACATTGGGATTTTCAGGGAAAAGTATAGGAATGCTTGAAAAAGTTCTGGAAAGAAAGTTTGGGCTGATACTTGTGAGCGGACCTACAGGTTCAGGGAAATCAACTACGCTTCTTTCAATAATTGATATTCTGAATAATGGAAAAAGGAAAATAATAACAGTAGAAGACCCTGTGGAAACAAAGGTGAAAGGACTTGTTCAGATTCAGGTAAATGAGGAAATAGGAGTAACTTTTCCGGAAATTCTGAAAAGTACCTTGAGAAATGATCCTGATATTATTGTAGTTTCTGAAATAAGGGATGAAATAACTGCTGAAATTGCAGTAAGGGCGGCTTTGACAGGACATCTTGTAATATCTACGATACATACAAATGATGCTGTTTCAACATTAATAAGGCTTACAGATATGGGAATACCTAAGTATCTCATACTGGATTCGCTTGTGGGAGTGATAGCCCAGAGGCTTGTAGGGAAAAAATGCAGTTTCTGTGGTGGAGAAGGATGCGGTGAATGTTCAGGAGGATATAGGGGAAGAATTTCCATAAATGAAGTTCTTATTCTTGGAGATGAAGTGAAAAATATTCTGAAATCAGAAAATTTAGGAAGGAAGTCAAAGGAAGAGCTGAAAAGAAATGCAGAAAAATATTTTGTAGATTTTGATGGGGATATAAAGGATAAATTATCTAAAAATATGATTTTTGAAAAAGATGTCTATGAATTTATGGATTAATTTCGGAAGGAATTTATATGAAAAAGAAACTTATTGTGTATGATTTTGATAAGACAATATACAGCGGTGAATCAGGAACTAATTTTTTTACTTATTATTTAAAGAAATATCCTTTAAAAGCAATTCTTTTTGGATTGACTTATTTAAAGGAAGTACTGCTTTATCTGGTAAAAATTACAGACTTGAAACGTCTTAAGGAAAAATTTTTCATATTTCTGGAATCCCACAGCAATGAAGAGATAGAAAAAATTGTGGATGGATTCTGGAAGGAATATGGTAAAAAAATGTACAGTTGGACCCGGAATGAACTTGAGGAAAACAAAAAGGAAGCTGATATGGTAATAGTGACTTCGGCGACTCCATTGTTCCTGCTTGAAAGGCTTATTCCTGAAATGGGGTATGACCTGGTATTTGGAACAGAGTTTCAGGGGGATGGCAAGGAAAAATTCGTTGCAGAAATAAAAGGGGAAAATAACAAAGGTATGGAAAAAGTCAAGAAGCTTGACAGATGGGCAAAGGAAAATGATATAGAATACGAAATAATAAAATTTTATTCAGACAGCCTTGCTGACAAGCCTCTTTATGATATTGCTGATAAGAAGTACTGGATAAAAAAAGGAAAAAAATTGGAAGGAATGCCTGGAAAAAAAACATTGCTTGATATATTTTTCTGGGATTAAAATAAATTGAAACTGAATATGGATGTGGGGAAAATGAAAAATAAGGAAAATATGAATGAAAATAAAAATGAAAAGACAGGATTAGTATTGGAAGGTGGAGGACTGAGAGGGATTTTTACAGCAGGAGTGCTGGACTTTTTTTTGGAAAAAAATATTGAATTTGATGGATGTATAGGAGTTTCTGCCGGTTCATGCCATGCATGCAGCTATTTATCAAAACAGTATAAAAGGGCTTTCAATGTATCGGTGGATTATCTGGATGATAAGAGGTACTGCAGTATGTACAGTCTTATAACAACAGGAGATTTATTCGGAGTTGATTTTGTATATGGAGAAATTCCTGATAAGCTTAATCCAATTGATAATGAGACATTTATGAAAAGTAGGACAAAATTTCAGGCAGTAATCACAAACTGCCGTACAGGTGAGGCAGAATATCCTGAAGTGAAGGATTTCAGGACAGATACTGTTTATATAAGAGCTTCCAGCTCACTGCCTTTTCTTTCAAAAATGGTAAAAATAAACGGAGAGCTTTATCTTGACGGTGGAGTATCAGACTCCATACCAATAAAAAAATCAATAGAAAATGGTAATACAAAAAATGTAATTATAATGACAAGAGATAGAAAATATAGAAAAAAACAAAGTAAACTTGGAAAAATTTCAGCGATAAGATATAAGAAATATCCTAAATTTGTAGAACTTATGAATACAAGATTTAGCAGATACAATGAAATACTGGAATATATTTATGAACTGGAAAAACAGGGAAAGGTATTTATAATTCAGCCTGAAACTCCATTAAATCTTGGAAGAATAGAGAAAAATAAGGAAAAACTTACAAATGTGTATAATGTAGGATATGAACAGGCTAAAAAACAATACGATGCACTGATGGAATATCTTTCAAAATAATCGTATATTTTAAAAGGAATTTCAGAAGAAAAAAGAGGACTTAAAATGAAAAACCAGAAAATATGGTATAAACTGGATGCTTTTGCAAAAACATATTCTTCAATAATAAGCGAAGGAAGGACAACCTGTTTCAGGCTGTCTGTTTTGCTATATGAAGATATTGAGGTGGAATTACTTGAAAAAGCCACTGAAGACTTGCAGGAAAAGTATCCTTTTTATAATTCAGAACTAAAAAAGGGAATTTTCTGGAATTACCTGCAGCAGAAAAATACACCTCTCCAGGTAGTGCCTGAGATAGCTTATCCGTGTACAGAAATAAAGAAGAAAAATCCTCTGAGAATACTGTATTATAAAAATAAGATTTCTGTTGAAATAGCACATTTTCTTACAGATGGAGGGGGAGCAGCGGCATTTTTCAGGGATCTTATTGAAAAATATTTAGATTTAAAATACTTCAAGTCAGAAGAAAAATTAGAAAATAAAGAGATAAAACATATAGAATACACGGATTTGTATACTAAACATATGAGGAGAGTAAATAAGGAAAAAACTGTAAAAAGAGCTTTTCATCTTCCGTTAAAAATACTGGAAAAGGGGCAGTACCATATAACAACGGGGGAAATATCTATAAAAGACTTGAAAAGGGAAAGTGGGAAATATAATACAACAGTTGGTAAATATCTTCTGGCAGTATATTTTAAAGTGCTACTGGAAAAGTATTCCTATGCAAAAAAAGAAATAGTTATAGGAGTTCCAGTAGATCTGAGAAGAATTTTCATGGAAGAAACTTATAGAAATTTTTTTATAAATATTACTCCCTCAATAGATCCAAGTCTTGGTAACTTTACGCTGGAAGAAATTATAAAATATCTGGATAACTATTTTAAAATAAAAATAACCCGGAAAGAGTTTTATAAGAGCATATACAAAGCAATGAATCCCATAAAAAATATGATGATTAAAGTAGTTCCATACATTATAAAAAGAATGTTTTTTCCATTTATATTTGATTATTATGGGGAAAGGGGTTATACAACTGGATTTTCCAATCTTGGTGTATTCCGTCTTGATGAAAAATATGAAGAATGTATAAAAGGATTGAGATTTCTCCCACCGCCAAGTAAAAGATGTAAAGTGAAGATTGGCGTAATAAGTGATACTGAAAAGGCATATGTGACCTTTGGAAATCTGACTACAAATCATGAGATAGAAAAGGAATTTTTTGTATACTTAAGAAGAAGAGGTATAAAATCAAAAGTAATAACAAATTATTAGATTATATAAAAAGTGAGGTGGAATATATATGTATTGTATACGGTGCGGAGTAGAGCTTGAGGAAAATGCCGAAAAATGCCCTTTATGTGAAACTCCTGTTCCAAAAATAGAAAATGAAGACATGGGAATTTATGAAGGGGAATATCCTTTTGTAAATATAAATCTTTATGAACTAAAAATGAAAAAAGTCAAAAAAGCAGTATTTATGTCGTTTTTTACAATTTCCATAATTTCCATACTGGAAGTATTTTTTCAGAATATAATAGTATATGGTCATATAGGCTGGGCATACTATGTTATTCCATCCATATTATTATTTGATCTGATGCTGTTTGTAATGCTTAATTCACACTCAATGAGACAAAATCTATTTTTTATTTTAGTAGGGCTGACATCATTTCTCTTAATAATTGACTATGGAGATAAGGTTTTCAGCTGGAGTTTTAGGAGAGGAATACCGATAACGTTGGCGTTTTGTTTTATAGGTCTTATATTTTCTTTTGTTTGGGACAAGAATAAGGAGGATAAAATAAAAATATTAAATTTTTTCTTATTTTTTGTGGGAGTTTTCCTTTTAATGCTGGAATTTATAATAAGAAAGAAATTTTCATGGTCAATCTGGGCCTCAATACCTTTATTTGTATTAAATGTAATGCTAAGGTATGCATATAAATCCTATAAGGAAGAATTTGAAAGAAGATTACATTTGTAAGAAATAGAAAATAAATTTATAAAGAAAATAATTTAAAAATTCATAAATGTTATACAATATCATATGAAAAATAAGCTAGACAAATAATTGCAAATGTTATATAATAGGATAAATAAAATATATGATTGGAGAAGTAAATGGATATACATCATTTAAAAATATTTTTTGAAGCCTGTAACGAAAAAAGTTTTACAAAGGCGGCAAAAAAGTTATTCATAAGTCAATCAGCCGTATCTATACAGATAAAGAAATTAGAATACACATTAGGTCTACAATTAATTGAAAGAAATTCAAAAAATTTTAAGCTGACGTTCGCAGGAAAAGAACTTTTCAAAATGTCCCAGGATGTATTTGAAAAAATTTCAAGAATGGAAAATGAAATGAAAAAAATCCTGCAGTATAAGAAAGGAAAAATTTCAATAGGCGCAACTCATAACATTGGAGAGCCTGTTCTTCCAAAAATAATGGTGGAATTCAGTCAACATAATCCTGAAATTGAATTTGACCTGTACATAAAAAATAGGGAATCGCTTGTAAAACATCTGAAGGAAGGTACAGTAGATATAGCCCTGATGGAGGAATATTTTATAGAAGACAAGGAAATAAAAGTTATAGAGACGGAAGAATATCCTTTTGTTGTAGTAGCAGGAACTGAAATAAATGATTATAAAAAACTTATTGATGTTCCATTATTAAAAAGGGATACAATGCTTACAAACAAATATCTGGATCAGTTTGAAAAAATGATAGGATTTAATCTGGATAAAAGAATATCCATAAATGGAAGTATAGAAACAATGAAAAACCTTATTAAAAATGGACTGGGATTTGCAGTACTTCCTTATTACAGCGTATATGAAGAGGTTATAAAAGGAACTCTGAATGTAATCCATAGCTTTGATAAGTCGGAAGACAGATTCCAGATTGTGCTGATAAGGGAAAATGAAGACAAGGAAGGAATAAGTAAATTTGTAGATTTTCTAAAAAATTACAAATTAAACAGGGAACTTTTTTCAGAGAAAAAAATAAGATAATTATGGTAAAATATACAAAGTAAAGAGAAACACAATTATATAACGAGGTGATAATTTTGTTGAAAGATCATATTAAGTATTCATATTTGGCTGCTTACGAAACTGTAAAAAACTTTGTTGAAAAGGATGAAAATATTGAGAAAACTCTGAAAGTTGCAGAAGAACTGGCTGAAGCATATAAAAAAGGAAATAAGTCGCTTATAGCCGGAAATGGTGGAAGTAACTGTGATGCAATGCATTTTGCTGAAGAATTTACAGGAAGATTCAGAAAAGACAGAAAGGCGTTACCTTCTTTAAGTATAAGTGATTCTTCACATATAACATGTGTTGGAAATGACTATGGATTTAACTTCATATTTTCTAAAGGAGTGGAAGCTTTTGGAAAGGAAGGAGATTTCTTTTTTGGAATATCAACTTCAGGAAATTCCCAGAATATAATAGAAGCTGTGAAAATGGCAAAGGAAAAAGGAGTTAAGACAGTAGGAATCTTAGGAAAAGATGGCGGTAAATTAAAAGGAATGTGTGATTATGAATTTATCGTTCCTGGAGAAACTACTGACAGAATACAGGAAGTTCATATGATGATTCTACATATAATCATTGAAGGAGTGGAAAGAATCCTGTTCCCTGAAAATTATTAAATCTAAAAATTATAAAAAATTGGATATAATATATTTAGATTGATAGAAAGATAGTATTTACTGAATTATAAAATTAATAAATACTATCTTTTTGTTTTAGAAATATTTTATATTCTTTATTCAAAAAATTGTATATACAAAATTATAAAAATGTGCTAGAATAAAAATAGAAGGAAAAAGAATTTATATAAAAATAATTAAATAAGGAGGATCAAAATGAAAAAATATGATGCAGTCATTATTGGATTTGGAAAAGGTGGAAAAACTCTTGCAGGATTTCTTGCTGGCAAAGGACAAAATGTGGCGTTGATTGAAAAGTCTGATAAAATGTATGGTGGAACATGTATAAATGTAGGATGTATTCCATCAAAGAAACTGGTAAATAGTACAAAAGTACTTAAAAATAAAGGATTAAACAGCATAGAAGATAAAGAAAAATTTTATTCAGAAAGTATAGATAATAAAAATACCTTAATTGGTGCATTGAGGGGAAAAAATTATGAAATGCTTGCTTCAAAAGAAAACATTACAGTTTATGATGGAACAGGAAGTTTTGTTTCAAAAAATGTTGTAAATGTAGAAAAAAATGGAGAAAATATTCAGATTGAAGGAGAAAAAATATTTATAAACACAGGTTCGACTACAATAATTCCTAATATAAAAGGAATTAAAGAAAGCAACTATGTTTATACAAGTACTTCAATTATGGAATTAAAGGAACTTCCTAAAAAACTTACTATAATAGGTGCGGGATATATAGGTCTTGAATTTGCTTCAATGTATTCTGAATTTGGATCAGAAGTTACAGTAATCGACATGGGTGACAGATTAATGCCTAGAGAAGATGAGGAAATTGCTGAAAGAGTAAAAGCTATACTTGAAGCAAAAGGAATAAAATTCCTGCTGAAATCAAAAATAGAAGAAATTTCTGACAGAAATAATAAAGGATATGTAAAAATTTCAGGAGAAAATGGAGAAAGCGAAGTTGAATCAGATGCTATTCTTGTGGCAATTGGAAGAAAGCCTAACACAGAAGGGCTTAACCTTGAGGCTGCAGGAGTGAAAACTGATGAAAGAGGAGCAGTTGTAGTTGACGAAACATTGAAAACAACAGCAGATAATATATGGGCAATGGGAGATGTAAAAGGTGGTCTTCAATTTACATATATTTCCCTTGATGATTTCAGAATAATAAGAGACAATGTTTATGGAAATGGAAACAGAACAATAAATGACAGAAATGTAATACCTTACAGTGTATTTATAAATCCACCTTTATCAAGAGTAGGAATGACTGAAAAGGAAGCTGTTGAAAAAGGGTATGAAGTAAAAACAGGAAGATTAGAAGCTATGGCTATTCCAAAAGGGAAAATAGAAGGAGTGACAGACGGTCTTCTAAAAACAGTAGTGGATGCCAAGACAGATAAAATTCTTGGATGCACTTTACTGTGTAACACTTCCCATGAAATGATAAATATTGTAGCTGCTGCGATAAAAGCTGAACAGAAATATACATTCCTTAAGGATATGATTTTTACACATCCTACAATGAGTGAAGCATTGAATGATTTATTTGGTAGTGTGAAGTAGAAATTTTTTAAAACATTCTTGACTTATAGTCAAAATCGCTATATACTGTTATTAGAATAACCGAAGATTAAAATACCGGGGAGCTTACTGCTGAGAGTAGTTGTTATGGCAACTTAACCCGTCAAACCTGATTCGGGTAATACCGACGAAGGGAGTATCTTTTAATAATCAAAATTACACTAATTGGAAATAACTGTTTCGGGAAATTAATATAATATAGTTTCGAACAGTTTAATACACAATTTTTCCAATAGAAATAAAAATAAATGTAATATAGATGTTAAAATACCTCCTTTGTCAAAAAAGGAGGATTTTTTATGTCAAAAAATGAAATAGATGCAAGTGTTGCAATTCAGGTTTTACCAAATGTTCAGGAAAATGTTGAAATTGTAAGAATTGTAGATGAGGTAATTGCCTACATAAAAAGCAAAAACCTGAATACACATGTAGGGCCTTTCGAAACAACTATTGAAGGGAAATATGAAGAACTCATGGAAATTGTGAAGGAGTGTCAGCTGATAGCTGTAAACGCTGGAGCACCTGGAGTCATGTCCTACGTGAAAATAAATTATAAACCGAAGGGAGATGTACTTACTATTGAGCAGAAAATCTCAAAACATTCTGAATAATATAATGGATAAATTTGCCCCTTTTATTATAATACTTTCCATTCTTGTTTTATGGGAAATTTTATCAGTAACAGGAGTTGTGCCAAAGTTTATGTTGCCTTCGCCTTTTGATGTAATAAAGGCATTTATTGATGATTTTCCGTTACTGATGCATCACACGTGGATAACACTGGTGGAAGCATTTTTAGGACTGGGACTGGGAATAATACTGGGTTTTCTTATGGCTATTGTAATGGATAGATTTGAATTTGCATATAAGGCAATATATCCGGTACTTGTAATAACCCAGACTGTTCCAACGGTTGCAATTGCACCTCTTCTGGTATTATGGCTAGGATATGGAATAATGCCAAAGATAACGCTAATTGTCATAACATCGTTTTTTCCTATAACTATAGGACTTCTTGATGGATTCAAGTCAGCAGACAAGGATGCTTTAAACTTATTGAAAACAATGGGAGCAACCCCTTTACAGAATTTTATTCATATAAAATTTCCAGGATCCATAGGATATTTTTTTGCAGGTCTTAGAATATCGGTTTCCTATTCTATTATAGGAGCAGTTGTGGCGGAATGGCTCGGGGGATTTGACGGTCTTGGAGTTTATATGACAAGGGTAAGAAAATCATATTCATTTGATAAAATGTTTGCAGTAATATTTTTTATATCGGCAATTAGTCTATTTCTGATGTATCTTGTAAAGAAAATACAGAAAAAGGCTATGCCATGGGATAATAATATTTAATTTAAAAATTATTATATAAAATAGAATTTATGAATGAATAATATAAAAAAAATAAATAATATAAGAAGGAGTGAAATAAATGAAAAAGATTGTAAAAATTATGCTATTTTGTTTACTAGGAATATTCGCTGTATCATGTGGAAAAAATAGCAGCTCAGACACAGGTGGAAGTGGCGAAAAGAAAAGTGGTGAAAGTCCTTCAAAGAAAATAAGTATAGTGCTTGACTGGACTCCAAACACTAATCATACAGGATTATTTGTTGCAAAGGAACTGGGATATTTTAAGGAAGAAGGATTGGAAAATATTGAAATAGTTCAGCCGCCTGAAGGAAGTACAACAGCATTAATAGGAGCAGGAGGAGCCCAGTTTGGAATAAGCTTCCAGGATACATTGGCAAAATCCTTCTCAAATGATAGTCCTGTACCTGTAACAGCAGTTGCTGCAATTATACAGCACAATACTTCAGGAATAATATCGTTAAAGGATAAAGGAATAGACAGCCCCAAAAAACTTGAAGGCCATAAATATGCCACATGGGATGATGAAATAGAAAAAGCAATATTGAAAAAAATCATAACAGATGACGGTGGAGACTTTGGTAAAGTTAAAATGATTCCAAATACAGTAACTGATGTAGTTACAGCACTTAAGACAGATATAGATGCTGTGTGGGTATATTATGCATGGGATGGAGTTGCAACAGAGCTTGCAGGATTACAGACAAATTTCCTGAATTTTGCTGACTATGGAAAAGAACTTGATTATTATAGTCCTGTTATAATTGCAAATAATGATTATTTAAAGAACAACCCAGAAGAAGCAAAAAAAGTTTTAAGAGCAATAAAAAAAGGATATGAATATGCTATTGCAAATCCTGAAGAAGCGGCAAAAATATTAGTGAAAAATGCTCCTGAACTGAAACTGGAACTTGTTACAGAAAGTCAGAAATGGCTTGCTTCAAAATATAAGGCAGATGCGGCAGAATGGGGAGTAATAGACCAGAACCGTTGGGATTTGTTTTATGAGTGGTTATTTAAAAATAGTCTGATTAAAAAGGAAATACCTAAAGGATATGGATTTTCAAATGATTATCTGAAATAGGATTTTCAGCTGGAAAAAGTTATTTAAAGTGAAAGGCAGTATTAAAAAATGACAACATCAATTACAAAAGAAAATCGGAAGCTGAAACTGGAGACTAAGAATGTTTCTGTACAGTTTGAAGATAAGAAAATAATAGAGGATATATCTGTCAGGCTTCATGAAAATGAACTTGTATGTATTCTGGGATTGAGTGGAGTTGGGAAAACTACTCTTTTCAATGTTATTGCAGGGCTGATTTCTCCAAGTGAAGGAACAGTGGAAATGAATGGTACCGACATTACAGGAAAATCAGGAAATATAAGCTATATGCTCCAGAAGGATTTACTTTTACCATTTAAAACGGTAATAGATAATGTTTCCCTTCCCCTTGTAATAAAAGGTGAAAAAAAGAAAGCTGCAAGGGAAAAGGCAGAAAAATACTTTGCTCAGTTTGGACTGGAAGGAACAGAAAAAAAATATCCAAATCAGCTTTCAGGTGGAATGAGGCAGAGGGCTGCACTTTTAAGGACATACTTATTTTCAAATGAAACAGCATTGCTGGATGAACCTTTCAGTGCCCTGGATGCCATAACAAAACATAGAATGCACCTCTGGTATCTTGACATAATGAAACAGATAAAAATGTCCACACTGTTTATAACTCATGATATAGATGAAGCCATAATTCTGTCAGACAGAATTTATATACTGTCGGGAAGTCCAGGAAAAATAACGGCAGAAATAGAGGTTGATATAGACAGATGTGGAGATAATGAAGAATTACAGCTGTCAGAGAAGTTTTTAAGATATAAGAAAGAAATATTGGAATATTTAAAATAGATACACTATAAAAAGGAACTGACTCAAAAATATGAATATAATATATAAAAAGAATAGGTTGTTTCAAAATAGTAAAAATTAAATATAATATATGAAAAAACTATATTTTTTTCATTTACTAAAATTT
>CALEXX010000018.1 GCA_937925095.1 uncultured Leptotrichia sp. | reverse complement strand
GGAATGAAATATATTGATTGTCGGAACAGTATTTTTTTGAAAAATTTGAAACAAAAGTTAAAATTATTTCTGATGGTATAAAAGAAAGATCAATTCAGGAAGAATTAGCAGAAGATATTATTTCCATAATTCATTTATTTAGTGAAAAACTTTACGGATTGAGATCTGCTTTTATTTTGATTATGTACAGCAGTTCTCTCCCTAACCGTATTTTCCAGCTCAATATCCAGATTAATCTTAAAATCATTCCATCAGCCAGTCGTTTGCTTTAAAATTTTGGAGTGTACCCAAATCTTGGACAAATAATTTTTGGTACACTAAAATAGTATTCAAAATGGGACTTTTTCATAATCTATGCTTCCCAAAGAAAAAATATATATTGTTTAGTTTAATTTCAGATAATCCTTGTTGTAAAAAATAGAGCTTTTTTATTAGAAAAATAAATTTATTTTCAACATAGGAGTAAAGTTATGAAAAGAAATTTTAAAAAAGTAACTGAAATTTTACTGGCAACTTACTGACAACTTTTATATTTCAAATACCCATTTTTAGCGAAATAATTATGCGTGGGCACCACTCAATTATAAACTAATAAACGATATTGCTTTATACCTTGTGGTTTAGAGCATTTTTTTTATTTTGAAAAAAATGTTGTAAAATTGTAAAAAAAATGGTAAAAATAATATAAGTATATTTTGTAGGGAGGTAGGAAAATGAAAAGTAGAAAATTGATGATGTTTCTTCTGGCCGTTGTTATACTTTTAGTTACAGCGTGCGGGCCTGGAAACAAGAAAAGTGAAAAAAGTGGAGAAGAAGGTGTGGATGCTTCAAAGTTTATAATTGAAACAACAAATAATGCACCTGCAGTAAAGGATGCAGTTTTAAAGGTTGCGTTAGTAAAAGATTCACCTCTGGTAGGAATTTTTTACACTAATATAGGTCAGGGAGATGGTTATGACGGAGATTTGATATCATTATTCTTTAATAACCAGATATTTGATACGGATGAAAACTTTGAAATTACAGATACTGGATTGGCAACACTTAATGTTGATATTCCAAATAAAAAGGCTACAATAAAAATAAAAGATGGTGTAAAATGGTCCGATGGACAGCCGTTAGTAGCTGATGATATTATTTATACATTTGAAGTAATCGCAAATAAGGATTACACAGGTGTAAGATTTGATGATGAAAGTTTAAAGGTAGTAGGAGTAAAAGAATATCATGAAGGAAAGGCTGACAATATCTCAGGATTGAAAAAAATTGATGATAAGACAGTGGAAGTTTCCTTTACTGAGTTAGGACAAGGAATATATACTATAGGAAATGGTCTGATAGGATCAGTGTTACCTAAGCACTATTTGCAGGATATACCGATAAAAGATCTTGAAAAATCTGAAAAAGTAAGAAGCAAAGTGTTAACTTTGGGAGCTTATACAATAGTAAGCAATGTACAGGGAGAAAGTCTGGAACTGAAGGCAAATCCATATTACTTTAAAGGTAAACCAAAAATTGAAAAAGTTACAGTGGAAGTAGTAAACTCAAATACTATAGTTTCTGCATTGAAGGCAGGTAAATATGATTTGGCATTACGTATTCCGACAGATCTTTATAAAACATACAGTAATTTAGATAACCTGGAATTACTTGGAAGACAGGAATTATACTATTCATATATGGGATTCAAAGTAGGTCATTTTGATAAGACAAAAGGGGAAAATATTATGGATCCTAATGCAAAAATGGCAGACAAAAACTTGAGACAGGCTCTTGCTTATGGGCTTGATGTTGACCAGATGACAAAAGCGTTCTACTATGGTCTGAGAGAAAGAGCGACAATGTCAGTACCGCCAGCATTTAAGAAATATTATTCAAAAGATATAAAAGGATATCCTTATGATCCTGAAAAAGCTAAAAAGTTATTAGATGAAGCAGGATACAAAGATGTAAATGGAGACGGATACAGAGAAGATAAAAATGGAAAACCTTTTGAAGTAAGAATAGCTGCAATGGCAGGTGGAGATATTGCTGAACCATTGGTGCAGTTCTATATCCAGCAGTGGAAACAGATAGGGATAAAAGCAGTGCTTTCTACAGGAAGACTTATTGAATTTAACAGTTTCTATGATAAAGTAGATGCCGATGATACTGAAATAGATGTATACTTTGCCGCATGGGGAGTAGGAACAAACCTGAATCCATTTGAATCTGCCGGAAGAAAGGCCGCATTCAACTATACAAGATTTGTTTCAGAAGAAAATGATAAGCTGATGGCAGAAACTTCAAGTCCTAAGACATTGGAAGATCCTAATTATAAGGCAGAAGCTTATAAAAAATGGCAGGAATATTACATAGATCAAGCAGTTGAAGTACCTCTGACTTTCAGATATGAAATTATTCCTGTAAACAAAAGGGTAAAAAATTATTATATTGGCCGTGATTCAGACCTTAAAGGTAAAGGAATACAGCAATGGGAACTTACAGCAGCAGAGCCTATAAAGGCAACTAACTAATACATAAATAAATTACTTGTGTAAATTAATGGAAGACTGTAAAACTGTTTTTCAAATTTACATTTCAAATAACAGACATTAATAAATTAAGCTGGATAATTCCAGCTTTTTTTGTTATAATCAAATTAAAGAGAAAATAGTAAATTTTATGAAATATAATTTAAGGTGGTAGGAAAATGTACAGAATATTTGATAATATCTCCTATGAAATTTTAAATGAAGGAGAAAAATTTGAAATAGCAGGAATTGAATATGATTCCAGAAAAATAAGGGAAAACTTTGTTTTTATAGCAATGACGGGAAATAATGTGGATGGGCATGACTTTATCCAGAAAGCTATTGACAGTGGTGCAAAAATGATAGTTGCTGAAAAAAAAGTCAACGTATCCGAATATAGCGGTTATGAAAAGGTTTCCTTTATACTTATAGAAAATGTAAGGAAAAGTCTGGGAATGATAGCTTCAAATTACTATAACTACCCGCAGAATAAATTGAAAATAGTAGGAATAACAGGGACAAACGGAAAAACTACATCAAGTTACATTCTTGAAAATATACTGGAAAAAACAGCAAGAATCGGAACTACAGGAAACAGAATACTCGATGAGGAATTTGAGACAGTAAATACAACGCCTGAATCCCTTGAGCTTATAAAATTGATAAATGAAAGTGTAAAAAGAGGAGTAGAGTATTTTATAATGGAAGTCAGCTCGCATGCACTTGAAATAGGCCGTGTAAATATGCTGGAATTTGACTCTGCGATATTTACAAATCTTACTCAGGATCATCTTGATTTTCATGGAACAATGGAAAACTACTTCAATGCCAAAAGGAAAATATTTTCCATGCTCAGAAAAAATGGTACAGGAATTATAAACATAGATGATGAGTATGGTAAAAGAATAATTTCTGAAAAAACTGTTAATGACCAAAGTGGTGTCCAAAGTGATACAGAAAATAAGAAGGAAAATAAATATTTTTCAATAAGTGTAAATGATAAAACAGCAGATTTATATGGGGAAATAATAAAATATACTAATGACGGTATGAAAATAAAAATCATGTATGGAAATGATGAATATATTCTGGATGTAAATCTTGTAGGGGAATACAATTTGCATAATATTCTTGGATGTGTGGCTTCGGCACTGTCATTGGGAATAGGAATGGAAAAGATTGTAGAAAAGCTTGAAAAAATGCCTTCTGTACCTGGAAGATTTGAAACTGTAAAAAATAATATGAATGTAAGAATTGTAGTGGATTATGCCCATACAGATGACGGACTTATGAATGTAGGGACTACATTGAAGAAAATAACAGAAAATAGGGTTATCACTATATTTGGTGCAGGTGGAGACAGGGATAATAAGAAAAGACCTAAAATGGCAAAGGCTGCGGCAGAATTTAGTGACTATATAATATTGACTTCAGATAATCCGAGAACGGAAGATCCTATGGCAATACTGAAGGAAGTTGAATCAGGTCTTACTGAAATAAATTTTCCTAAGGAAAAATATGTGATTATTGAAGACAGGGAACAGGCTATAAAATATGCAGTTCAGGAAATAATCAGGGAAGGGGACAGCCTTCTTATAGCAGGGAAAGGGCATGAAACTTATCAGATTATAGGAAAGGAAAAAAGACATTTTGATGATAGGGAAACTGTAAAAAAACATTTGATATAATTCATTTTTTTTGGTATACTCAGAAATGTAACTAAAATATAAATTTAAGGAAGTGATGTCAGAATTGAAAAAGATTGTTTTACTGTTTGGAATGATGTTGTTGATGGTTGCCTGTGGAGGCAAAAGCAGTGGAAGTGGAGATTCAGGAAGTAAGGAGCTGAATATTTACACATGGACGTATTTTATACCGCAGGAAATAATAGACAATTTTCAGAAGGAAACTGGAATAAAGGTAAATTTGAGCTATTATGATAATAATGATGTTATGCTAGCAAAATTAATGTCAGGAGCAAAGGGGTTTGACATAGTTTCACCATCTACAGATTATGTTGATGTTCTTATAAAAAGTGGGCTTATAGAAAAATTGGATAAGCAGAAACTGGGAGAAACTTTTAACAACCTTAATAAAGATGGACTTAAGCTTGAGGAACTTTCAAAAATATATGATCCGGGCTTAAATTACTCAATACCTTATGCATATTTTGCAACAGGAATAGCGGTAAATAAAAAATTTATGAAAGATTACCCTCGATCTTTTGATATTTTTCTACAGGAAAAATATAAAGGGAAAATGACAATGCTGGATGACGGAAGAGAAGTAATAGGAGCAGCTCTTCAGTCTTTAGGTTATCCTTCAGATTCAGCAGATGACAAGCAGTTACAGGAAGCTAAAAATAAAATCCTTGCATGGAAGAAAAATCTTGCAAAATTTGATGCAACATCTTTTGCTAAGAGTGTGGCTACTGGAGAATTCTATGCTGTCCACGGATATGCTGAAAATGTCTATGGTGAACTGGAAGAATCTGAATACAAAAACTTTGATTTCTTTATACCTAAAGATGCAATGATGTATATAGACAGCATGGCTATTGTAAAAAATTCACCTAATAAGGAAAATGCCTATAAATTCTTAGAATTTATATACAGACCTGAAAACTTCATAAAAGTATATGAATACTTTAAGACTCCTTCCGTTATAAAAGGCGTTGAAGAAAAATCAAAGGTAAAACCAACTGTAGATAGAGCTCAGGTTGTTGAAAATGCTAAACTTCCTGCAGCATTATCAGATGAAGCAAAAGAAAAACAGGATAAAATATGGAATGAAATAAAACTGGCAAACTAATGGTTTAAGAGTATTTCAGAAAATATGAGTTGAAAATAAATTTAGAAAATATCCGGCTGGAATTTCTTTGAATTTAGAGAGAAATTTTGGCTGGATTTTTAATTGGGAATTTTTTTGAATTTAGGAAATGAAAATTAAATTTGATAACAGGAATTTTTCGGGGTATAATAATTAAAAATAATACAGGAGGCTAATATATGAATAGTAAAAATAAAAAACGACTCCCTATACTTGTAATAATTTTTTTAGTAATATTTTTAAATAAAGTTTGGGATAGAAGTGGCCTAATAGCTGTTTTAATAATAAGTGTAGTAATAATAAGTATTATTTTAATAGGCAAAAAAATATTTCAAAAATTAAAAGAGAATAATAAATCTAAAGGAAGTGTCGATTAATGAATAAAAAATACAGAAATATTATAATCATAATAGCATCAGTATCTTCTGCAATTCTTGGAGGACAAGTTATAAATAATTACGGTTGGATAGCAGGAATATTTACAGCTGCATTTATAGGAGCTATTGTCGGTATTGTAGGAAGGGTTGTTATAAAAAAAAGAGGTAATTCAAATAAGGGAAAAAATTAAAAATCTTATTATGTAAATATCTAATATCTATAAATTAATAGAATAAAAATAAAATTGTAAAATAAAAAGAAGTTGCCAGAAATTGACAACTTTTTTTATATTGCAATGAAACAAAACGGAGTTTACAAAAGTTCAGATATTTTTACTTTTCTGTCTTCTTCCAAAGACTTAGTAAGGGCATCTGCTGTCAGAATGGAATCTCTTGCGGCAGTACCGTCCAGTAATGGAATGAATTCTTTATCAACTTCAGCTCCCTGAAGAACATTATGTAGAAATTCCATTTCCATTTCCATGATTCCATGCAGCCATAAAGGAGGGATTCTATCAGGTTTACCGTACATTATTGCACCATCCATTTCCAGTCCTTTATATATTCTTGTTCTGTCATCATCTTCTTCTTTAGTACGATGAAGCAGGAATTTTTCTTCTTTATCATCAATTTTTAAAGTAACTCCTACATCCTGAAGATCCAGTAGGATAGCTCCTTTAGTTCCTTGAATTTTTACAGAATGATCAGGCCATCTGAATGCAGATCCATACTGTAAAGTTGCAAATCTTTTATTTGGAAATTCAAGTGTTATGAAAAGGGCATCATCTTCATCACCAAATTTTTCTCCCTGATGGGCGATATTTCCTCCAACCATTGTTACTTTTTCAGGCACTCCCATTATAAACTGTATAAAGTCCAGTTCATGTATATGATGATACAAGTGTCCTCCTGAAAGTTCCTTTATTTTTTTCCAGCTAATTTCCTTTTGTTCCTTTTCCCATCCATTTCTCATAGAATGGCAATGTAAAACTTCTCCAATAACACCATCATTTATTAACTGTTTTATTTTTCTTACACCATTCATGAAGTTCATTACATGGCCAGCCATAAAGATTACGTTATTCTTTTTTGTAGCTTCTATCATTTCAGAACATTCCTTGTATGAAAGTGCGATAGGCTTTTCACAGAATACATGTTTCTTATTTTTAGCAGCTTCTAAAACGGCTTCCTTATGTGCTCCGTTTGGAGAAGCAACTATTATTGCGTCAATATCCTCTCTTGCACATAATTCCTGGATGTTTTCTGAAACTTCACATCCAAGTTCTTCAGAAATATTTTTTGTATTTTCCGGATCATAAATGGCAACAACTTTTGCTCCTTCAATTTTATTAAGTATTCTTCCTAAATGTGCTCCAAAATATCCGGTTCCTATTATTCCGTAATTTATATTTTTCATTTCTGTAATGTATGATAGTATAAAATAAAATCATACTCTCCTTTCTTCAAATTATGTATATAATTTTGTCCTAATATGTTTACTTAACTGACCCGTCTGATAATCCTCCTGCAATCTTGTTCTGTATAATCATGAAGAATACTACTGAAGGTAGGATTACAATTACTGATGCAGCCATCATCTGTCCCCAGTCCAGTATTTCTGAACCTGTTAAAGAGTAGAGGGCTATTGACAGAGGCATTTTTTCAGAGTTATTTATTAAAAGCAGTGCATACAGGAATTCATTCCATGTATTGATAAATGTATAAATGGCAGTTGAAACAATTCCTGGAGACACTATAGGAAGTACAATCTGAAAAAATATCCCGAATTTTCCTACTCCATCAACCTTTGCAGCTTCTTCAATTCCAATAGGAACAGTTTGGAAAAATCCTATCAGCATCCATATTGCATATGGTATGGAAAACGACAGATAAGTAATAACTACACCAATCCATGTATTGATTAATCCTAATTTTGCCATAACTGTAACGTATGGGACAGCCAGCAGGATAGTAGGAAACATATATGTAGTAATAAGCATTTTTGTCATTTTTTTACCTACTTTAGGGAAAAATCTTACAATTCCGTAAGCTCCAAGGGCTGAAACAATTATAGTTATTACAGTGGCTGTAAAAGATATAACTAAACTATTTTTTATATTTCTTATAAAATTCAGACTGAACAGAACCTGTCTATAATAATCGAATGTAATTTTTTTAGGAATAAAAGTCAATGGATTATTGGACATTTCGCTTGAAGGCTTTATGGAAGAAAGAATAATCCATATTAGAGGGAAAACGGCAATTATTGCCATAACAGTTAAAAGTAAATAGATTAATCCAGTATAGATATTATTTTTATAACTGTATTTCATTATTTATCATCCTCTCTTTCCCATCTGTTAAGCAGTTTGAAATATCCAAAACACACAGTCATCAA
Source organism: uncultured Leptotrichia sp. (assembly GCA_937925095.1). GTDB lineage: Bacteria > Fusobacteriota > Fusobacteriia > Fusobacteriales > Leptotrichiaceae > Leptotrichia_A. The sequence continues at coordinate 14,735 of CALEXX010000018.1, read as the reverse complement.
AAACAGAAGTAGTAGAATAGTGACTGCAGATGCTGTTCCTAATCTTTTTAAATTCCATCCTGTCTTGTATGCATATATTGGTAGTGTAGTAGTCAAGTCTGAAGGCCCTCCTCCAGTCAGCAGATAAAGCAGGTCAAAGTTATTGAAGACCCATATTGTTCTTAAAACAACCAGTAGTCCTATAACTCCACGTATATGTCTTATTGTTATGTAACGGAATACCTGAAAAGAAGATGCACCGTCAACAATAGCCGCTTCATACTGTTCACGTGGGATAGTCTTTAAGGCCGCCAGAATATTTACCATAAACAGAGGTGCTCCAAACCATATATTTATAAACAGTACTATCCAGAAAGCAGTTTTCGGATCCGCCAGAAAGTTTATGTTTTCCTTTGTAATATGCAGTTGTGTAAGTAAATTCGGTATAAATCCATAAACATCGTTTAAAATCCATTTCCATGAAAATGCTATAACGATAGCTGGAAACGCCCATGGAATAATAAGTAAAGTTCTATAAAATCCCGAAAATTTTGGAATTCTGTTTAAGGAAAGAGCAGCTATAAATCCTACCAGAAGCTGTCCTGTAATTGATAAAACAGTCCATTTTATTGAAGTTAGGAATGCATGATAAAATTCAGGGTTAGTAAGGACAAATTTGAAGTTGTCAAACCAGATCCACTTGTAATACGGTCTAATTAAGTTTTTCGATGTAAAGCTGAAATATACACTGGAAATTATAGGATAAACCAGCAGAAGAAAAACTATTAACATGGCTGGTAAAACAAACACCAGATTTATCTTATCGATTTTCATTTTATTCTTTTTCATGAGTATTCCTTTCCTGTCACGTGGCTAGCTGGTTATTTTGCCGCAGCAAATAGGTCGTTTAGTTCCTTTTCAGCTTTTTTTGCAGCTTCTTCCACGGGAACATTTTTAAGTATAATTTCCTGGAACATTTTTTCAATTACACCTTGGCTTGTAATTATTCCAGCTTCAGGTTTTGGTCCAAATTCCATTCCAATTGCAGTACCTTTGTCAACAGCATTGTTAATAACTGTGATTGTATCCTGGAACTGTTTTATTATTGGATTGTCTAAATATGCAGGATCATTTGAAATATCCTTTAAGGCTGGTAACATACCACCTGGAACAGAATGTAAGAATTTAATATATTTTTCTTTTTCATATAAACTTTCAACAAAAGCTTTTGCAATTTCAGGGTGTTTACTATTTTTCCATACAATTATAGGTATATTTGAAGTTTCTATTCCCTGTTCAGGGTCTGATGCATTTACTTTAGGGATTGGTGCGGCAGCTATTTTGTCCAGTAAATCAGGTGAGTTCTGTTTAACTCCTCCAATTTGGAATCCGCTGTTAAAGTCAAAAGCTGTTTTACCTTGATAATAAAGTGTAGCCTGATCCAATACTTTAAAGTTTACAGAACCTTTTGGAGATACTGCTTTATACATATTTACCCAGTAATTTATCCCATCTATGGCAGCCTTGCTTGTAAGGTTTGCTTTTCCGTCTTTAGTTATTAAAGTTTCTCCTGCTGAACGAACATAGAAGTTAAGAAATCTAGTTGCCATCATATCTCCAAGTCCCATAGGAACTGATAATCCGTAAACTTGAGGAGGATTATTTAATTTTTTAGCAGCTTCAAATAATTCTGCCCATGTTTTTGGAACTTCAAGTCCTGCAGCCTGTAATAAATCTTTTCTGTACCACATTACCTGAGCGTGTGAATATAGAGGTATGGAATAATGTTTTCCGTTCATTTCCCCTTCTGTAAGAGGAGCTGTATAAAATCTATCTTTTCCAATATGATCGATTACATCATCAATAGGAACTAAAGCATCTGCCTGTAACAGTTCTACAACGTGGTTAGGTAAAGCTGTACTTACATCAGGAACTTGTCCGGCCTGTAATCCAGTTGTCCATTTAGTGTAAAATTCAGGCCATGCAAATGTTTCAATTTTAATTTTTACTTTCGGATGTTTTTTCATAAATTCTTCAGCAGCCTGTTTCATGAACTCATTTCTAGGTCCTTGAGTAAATGAATGCCAGAATACTATTTCTCCTTCAAGTTCTCCTGTTTCATTTGACTGTTTTGAACCTCCACAGGAAATGATAAGAAATAATACTGAGATAAGTAACAGAATAATCTTCTTTTTCATAATTGTTCCATCCTTTCAATGTTAGATATTAATTGTTGTAAAATAAGTGAAATATACTATTTTAAGTATATCGTATTTGTGTGAAAATAATTGACGTCAGTTTTTCCTTTTGATTATTAAGAGTATACCTTCATTTTTTAATAAAACAAGATATGTAAAACGATTAATTATAGTAAAAAACGATTAAATAGATATAATTTTTTTAAAAAATTGTACATAAAAAATTGTTTTATAAATATTATGAGGTATAATTAAAGTAAAATGACTGCAGGAGTTACAAATTATGGAAAATAATTCATTAATGAAGGCGTTCCATCTGGCTTTTCTTTATGTTGATACATATACTTTTAATAGGGATTGGAAATTTCAGGAAGAAAAGGTGCCTTACTCAATGATAAGGTTTATAGTGGAGGGAAATGCAAAATTTATAATAGATGACAATGTATACGATGTAGGTAAAAATGATATTATTTACATACCTGAAAGCTGTAACCTTCAGTGTATGTCTGTTTCAAATCATTTTTCCTTTATAAGTATCAGATTTACTGCCTCCTATTCGATACATGGGCTAAAAATATGGTCTGAAATAATGGATTTTGATACACAGATTAAATGTGAAGATAAATTTATCATTGACTGTTTTTATTCAATGATAAAGGAAAAAAATGCAAATAGACTGGGAACTTCCTTTGTTTTAAGGGGATATCTAGAAATAATAGTAGGTTATCTTATAAATATTTCAAAGGAAAAAGGGGAAAGCAGGACATGTAAAATTCAGTATTACAACAGGGAAATAGACAGCAGGGTACAGGCAATTGTAAACGATATGATAAATAATCCCTTTAGGGAATTTTCAACAGAATTTTACTGCAGATTGTCTGATATAAGTGAGGCGTCTTTCAGAAGACTGTTTAAAAAGCATACAGGGAAATCACCAAATAAATTTTTCATGGAAATCAAAATGACAGTTGCTGCAAGAAGAATTCTTGAGACAGACGACAGGATATCAGAAGTGTGTAGACACGTAGGAATTGAAGATGCCAACTATTTTACAAAAATTTTTAAGAAATATTTTAGAGTTTCTCCACATATTTACAGAAAAATAAGTAGAGGATAAAAAAAGAGGATGTTTCAAAATAGTAAAACTATAAATATAATATATGAAAACTATATTTATTCATTTACTAAAATTTTATTCATATAAAACAGTCATTCATTAAGGAAAAGTCAAAAACTCGCCTAAAAGCTCGAACAGATGACTTTTCCTAAATTCATTTCCTGTTTTACATTATAAAATTTTAAATAATTCAAAATATAGTTTTCATATTATTTTTTAGTTTTTTTGAAACATTCTCTTTTTAAAATGTTATGAGGATTGTTTGATTTATTACTAAATACTATTTTCCAGCAGTTGTTACATTCTCTCTACTGTTTGTATTGACAATAATGATAACCCCTGTTTCAGTATGTCTGCAGCTTTTATTGAAAGTAATATTCTTGCCTGCATTACATCCTTGTTTTCTTCCTTCAGTATAGATTTTGAGTTGTAGAAGTTATTGTAAGTTTTAGCCAGATCAAATAAATAATCTGCAATCATGTTAGGTTTAAATCCTTCATACGCTTTTACTACAACTTGAGGGAATCTTAACAGCATAACTGCAAGGTCTCTTTCAATATCATTCATGTCATCAAGGATAATATCCTTGCTCTTGTCAACTGAAATATTTTCAGATTCCATTTTTCTTAGAAGGGACATTATTCTTACATAAGTATATTGTAAGTATGGTCCAGTGTTTCCTTCAAAACTTAGTACTTTATCCCAGTCAAATAATATTGGTGAAGTTCTGTTCTGGCTCAGGTCAAAGTATTTTATTGCTCCTGTTCCAACTATATCTGAGATAATATCCTTTTCAGCTTCAGGTAAATCAGGATTCTTTTCATCTATAACTTTTCTTACTTCTTCCTGTGCCTTATTCAGAAGGTCAATAAGTCTGATTACATTTCCACCTCTTGTAGATAGGATAACTCCATTTGCAAATCTCATAATACCAAATTGAATATGAACTTTTTCATAATCATAAGGTGCTCCTGTCATTCTTGCAATTTCAAATACCTGCTTAAAGTGTTCCTGCTGTCTTTCATCAACAACATATAGCCCCATATCAGCGTTTAATTCATCTTTTCTATATTTAATAGTCGCAAGGTCAGAAGTTGAATAAAGGAAGCTTCCATCCTTTTTCTGAACTATACATGGGTGAAGTTTTGTTTCTTCATCAAAGAAAACAACAAGTGCATCGTCATCTTCCCTTGCAATTTTTCTTGCTTTTAAATCTTCAAGTACCTTAGGCATCATATCATTATAGAATGATTCACCGTTGTAGAAGTCAAATTTAATATCAAATCTTTTGTAAATTTTATTGTATTCATTTATTGAAATATTAATAAATTCTTTCCAAAGGGCGTTATTTTTTTCGTCTCCCGCCTGAAGTTTTCTAAGTTCTTCTCTTGCAATGTCGTTTAGAGAAGGATCTTCTTTTGCTTTATCAGAGAAAAGTACATATATTCTTTCAAGTTCTTCTATCGGATCATTTTCGTATGCTTCCTTGTCAAGCCAACGTTCGTAAGCAACAATAAGTTTTCCAAACTGAGTTCCCCAGTCTCCTATGTGGTTGTCCCCATAAACTTTAAATCCTAGGAACTGCATAATTCTTTTTATAGATTCTCCGATAATTGTACTTCTCAAGTGTCCAACGTGCATACGTTTTGCAATGTTTGGAGAAGAATAGTCAATTACAACAATTCTGTCTGTATTAAGGAATGAAAAATCATATTTTTCTTCCCCTATTTTTTTAATTTCATTATTAATAAAGTTATTTTTCAGATAGATGTTTATAAATCCAGGTCCTGCTACTTCAAGTTTTTCTATAATGTCATCAGATTCAAACTTTTCTATGATTTCATTGGCTATTTCTCTTGGATTTTTACCTATGATTTTCGAAGTTGTCATGGCAAAATTTGTCTGAAAATCACCAAATTCTTTTTTCGTAGAATTTTGGATATCGATTTTATCTGAGAAATCACTGTTAAAAATACGGTTTATATTTTTTTTGAAGAGTTCCTTCAATTGAATAGTAAGTAATTCCATCTTTCCAGTTATATGTTTTGAATTTGATAATTTTTTAGGGAAATAGTTTTACCAAATAAAACATATGTCTCCTTTCCTTATAATTTATTTTATATTATATAATAAATTGCCACAAATTTGAAGACTTTAATTGCTTTTATTTGTATTTTTTGTTGGAATTTTGGCTGAAATCTCTAATTATGTTATAAAAAAATAGTTTCTATGCCAGTAAAATGGCAATACAAATACAAAACTACGAAATAAGACTTTAAATTTTATGAAAATTATTATATACTATATAAGACAGAATATAAAATCGTATCTATAAAAAAGATTTATTATAAAAACAATCAAATGTTAATTGGGATTTAATTTATATAGTGTATAATAAATTCAGATCAAAAAGATCTGAAACCTCAATTAACCCCCCCTTTTATAAGACCTCTTTTTTAAGAGGTCTTTTATTTTTTATAAAATATCAAATATAGATATGCATTTGAAAATATTAAAATTAGACTAGGAGGATACAAATGTCAAATCATAAAAATCATTATCATAATCACTATGAAGATAAGAAAATGTCAGCAATGGCTAAATTGATAATATTTTTGTTCATATTGGCCGTAGGGCTTACTGTACTTTCAAAATTTTACTTGGAAGGTGTAAGTAAAAAAATATCAGAAGAAGTGAAGGAGCTGAAAGCTGAAAAAGAAGGGCTTGCTTCAGAAGTGGGGCAGCTTGAAAAAAGAGATGCAGAAGTTAAAAAAAGCTATAATGATATAATGGAAAAATTAAATCAGAATAAAAAATAAAAGTTAAAAACAAGAACTAGGAATGGAAATAAAAATCTGCTAAGTGTTGTCTGAAAATTTTAGACAAGCTTATCGGATATATAAAAAAAGAAATAATACTGAAAACAATTATAGAGAGGAAACGGAATAATGAAAAAAGTTATAGGTGGAATAGCATTAATTTTAAGTCTTGCGGGACTTGGATATTCAGGATTTACAATTTATGGTGCTACAAAAGGTGCACTTGAGAAAAAGTCATTGAACAAGCAGATTACTGAATTAAAAGATAAAAAAGTAAAAACAGAAGCATCTTTAAAAGATGTAACTGAAAAAAATAATAAGCTTAAAAAGGAATATAACCAGTTAAGGGAACAGAGAGGAATAAAGGTTGTATATCTTACATTTGATGATGGACCTACTCCTAACAACACTCCAAGAATACTTGATATATTAAAGAAAAATAATATAAAGGGAACTTTCTTTGTTATAGGGCAGAATCCTAATTTATATAAGCGTATTGTAGATGAAGGGCATGCTATTGCAATTCATACATATTCTCACGAATATAAGCAGGTATATGCTTCTGTAGATGCATTCTTTGCTGATTTATATAAATTGAGAGATCTTATTAAAGAAAAAACAGGTGTTGATCCTAAAGTTACAAGATTCCCTGGAGGATCAAGTACTACAAGAGTATCAAAACCTATAAAACAGGCTATTATAAACAGACTTACAAAAGAAGGATATGTTTATCAGGACTGGAACTGTGACAGTACAGATGCATCAGGAAACAAAGTTCCGGTAGAAAAATTAGTTAAAAATGGAGTATGTAATGTAAGGGAAGTAAACCTTCTTATGCATGATGCTTATGCAAAAACAACAACGGTTGAAGCATTACAGCAGATAATAGATGCCTATAAGGCTAAAGGATATGTCTTTGAAACATTGACAGTAGACAGTCCAAAATTCCAGCATGTGAAACAGCCAGAATCAGTTAACTAAGTTTAGTCTAAGTATGCAAACGAAACACTTGTGATATAATATTACAGATTTTAAGGATGGAGGATATTTATATGAAAAAAACAGTGTTTTTTTGCATAGGACTGACAATATCTGTTTCTTTATTCGCAGCAACAGGGTCAAATACTAAAAAAACATCGAAGGCGAAGACGACTGCTACAAAAACAGCTTCTACAAAAAAGTCAACTTCAACTTCAAAAAATGCGAATGCTAAAAAGGAAACGAAGGATAATAAGAATACCGAAAATAAAAGAAATACTGGTTCTAAAACAGAATCAAAAAAAGGTACAGTCAATAGTAAAAATTCTAAGAACAACACTACAAAAAATAAAAATACATCAAGTAAAGAAACCAAAAAAGGTACAGTAAGTACAAAGAGTACCAAAAGTACAAAGGAAACAAAAACAGCGACTACTAGAAGTAGAGAAACTGAAACAACTAGACCAAGAAGAGTTACTAGCACAGTTGCATCCTCTTCATGGGAAGAAACAAAAAATGCTGCAGAAGTGACAGTGGAAAAAGAAAAAGCAAGTCAGGGATCCGTTATGGTTACAAACTTGAATACAATATATCAGAACAAGGAAGAAAATCTGAATGTAAACTCAAAAAATGAGGCAGTGGCGGATACATTTGAAAAGGTAATTGAAGAACGTGAGAGATATACACATTTTCAGACTGGAATGGCTTCATATTATGGAGGAAGCTGGCATGGAAAGAAAACTGCAAATGGTGAAATCTTCAATGAAAACAGCCTGACTGCGGCACATAAGACATTACCTTTCGGAACAAAGGTAAAAGTTACTAATCTGGATAACGGCAAATCAGTTGTAGTAAGAATCAACGACAGAGGACCTTATTCAAAAGGAAGGGTAATAGACTTAAGTAAGGTGGCTTTTTCAAGAATAGCAAGTACAAGCAAAGGTGTTACAAGAGTAAAACTGGAAGTTGCAAAATAGTATGAAAAGATAAAATAAAATTATATCTGCTATAATTGTAATTGATATAAAATAATTATTGAAAGGCGGACAGTATGTTAAAAGGAAAAATAGCTTTGGTAACAGGTGGAGCAAGAGGAATTGGAAAAGAAATAGTTTTAAAGTATGCTGAAAATGGTGCTACAGTTATTTCAGGAGACTTAATAGATGCTGATTATACTCATGAAAATGTTACGCATGTAAAACTGAATGTAACTGACAGGGAAAACATAAAGGAACTTGCAGCAATGGTAAAGGAAAAATACGGAAAACTTGATATATTAGTAAACAATGCAGGAATCACAAGAGATTCTTTACTTCAAAGAATGAAGGAAGATGACTGGGATTTATTAATTGACATAAATTTAAAAGGTGTTTACAATATGATGCAGGGATTTGTTTCCTTACTGCTTAAAAGTAAAGGGGCAAGTGTAATTAATATGGCTTCAGTTGTAGGAGTTGACGGTAATGCAGGGCAGACAAACTATGCAGCTTCAAAGGGTGGAGTTATAGCAATGGCTAAAACATGGGCAAAGGAATTTGGAAAAAAGAATCTGAGAGCCAATGCAATAGCACCTGGATTTATTAAAACAGACATGACACATGTATTACCTGAAAAGCTTGTGGAATCTGTTTTAGAAAACACACCTCTTAAGAAAATGGGAGATGCGGAAGATGTAGCTGATGCGGCATTATTCCTTGCAAGTGATATGTCTAAATTTATAACAGGTCAGGTATTAAGAGTAGACGGAGGATTAAATTTATAATTTTATAAATTTAGAAAATTATGTCAGGACTGAAAAAAAGCAAAATATATGCCTATTATCTTTTGGATAGTCAGGAAAGCGGGATATTTTATACCTGGAATGAATGTGAACAGAAGGTAAAAGGTAAAAAAGCCAGATATAAGTCATTTAAGAGTGAGAAAGAAGCTCAGGAATGGCTGAGGTCAGGTGCAGAATATGAAAAAAAAGAAAAGAAAAATGAGAACTTATTTTTAGAGCTTGAAAAGGATGGGATTTACTTTGATGCCGGAACCGGAAGGGGTGAAGGAGTTGAAGTAAGGCTTACAGATTATGACGGTAATTCATTATTATATGAAATACTTGAAGCTTCAAAAATAAATGAATATGGTAACTACAAGTTATCTGACGGAAGAACAAATAATTTCGGTGAACTTACAGGATTGTTTGCGGCATTGAAATATGCAAAAAAAAATAATATAAAGGTCATTTGTGGAGACAGCAACCTTGTCATAGAATACTGGTCAAGAGGAAGATATAATTCAGATGGGCTGGAAAAGGATACAGTGGAGCTGATAAAAAAAGTGACCCTGCTTAGAACAGAATTTGAAAAAAATGGTGGAACAGTAAAAAAAATTTCAGGAGATGTAAATCCGGCAGATTTAGGATTTCATAAATAAAAATGGAGGTTTTTTAAATGAAAAAAATGGTATTATTTTTGCTAATAATGACAATGGCGTTTGTAAGCTACTCAGCAAAAAAGACAAAAATTACAAGCAAAGTTTATACGGGAGAATATGTTAAATCTACAAATACATTCACGTATAAAAAAGACAATCTGGTTTTTAAAGATAAAACTTTATATTATCAGCTGAATGATAATTCTGGAACATTGGATCTCGTTTACAATTCAATAGGACAAAATTACGGAGTAACAGATGAGGATATAATTACATTAACTGTTTCAGGAAGAGTGTCTAATGGAATTTTGACAGTTGACAGAATAATTAATTATAGAATTCCTGAATACAAACTTCCTGTAAATACTTTTGAACTTGGAAATTAATTTTTAAATCATGAAATGATATGTAAAAATTAAGTATATACAAATAAAAATATCTGTATAATATTATAGACTAGAGGATATAAACTCTAGTCTTTTATTATTCAGAAAATTGTGCTATAATGCAACATACGAGTAAAAAGCAAGATATGAAAAAGGAGAGATTAAGTGAGTAAAAAAGCAACAGTTATAACTTATGGATGTCAGATGAATGTCAATGAAAGTGCTAAAATGAAACAGATTCTGCAGACAATGGGTTATGAAATAGTAGATGACATAGATGATTCCGATCTTGTATTCCTGAATACATGTACAGTAAGGGAAGGAGCAGCTGTAAAAGTATACGGGAAACTGGGGGATCTTAAAAGGCTTAAGGAAAAAAAGAATGGTAAGATGATTATTGGTGTAACAGGTTGTCTTGCCCAGGAAGTAAGGGACGAGTTTATAAAGAAAACTCCTTATGTAGATTTAGTCCTTGGTAATCAGAATATAGGAAGAATACCGGATATAATTGAAAGGCTTGAAAAAGGTGAAGATGTACACATAGTTATGGTTGAAGATGAAGATGAATTACCTAAGAGGGTGGACGCTGATTTTGGTGATGATATAGTGGCTTCAATTTCAATAACATATGGATGTAATAATTACTGTACCTTCTGCATAGTCCCTTATGTAAGGGGAATGGAAAGATCCGTTCCGTTACATGAGGTAGTTCAGGATGTAAAAAAATATACGGAAAAAGGATACAAGGAGATACTGTTTTTAGGACAGAATGTCAACTCATATGGCAGTGACCTGGCAGATGAAACAGATAATTTTGCAAAACTGCTTAGGGAAAGTGCCAAGATAGAAGGGGATTTCTGGATAAAATATGTTTCGCCACATCCTAAAGATTTCACAGATGAAGTAATAGAAGCAATAGCAGACAATTCTAAAATAGCAAGAATGTTACACTTACCACTTCAATCAGGTTCGACTAAAATATTGAATGCAATGAACAGAGGTTACACAAAGGAAGAATTCATAACTCTGGCAAAGAAAATTAAAGAAAAAATACCCGATATAGGTCTGACAACTGATATAATTGTAGGATTCCCAGGAGAAACGGATGAGGATTTTCAGGATACAATGGATGTAGTAAATGAAGTAGGTTTTGAAAATGCTTTTATGTTTATGTATTCCAAGAGAAGCGGTACTCCGGCTGCTACAATGGAAGAACAGGTGGATGAACAGGTGAAAAGTGAAAGGCTTCAGCAGTTAATGCGTCTTCAAAATTATAAGGCAAAGGAGGAAAGCCAGAAATATTTAGGGAAGACGGTAAAAGTACTTGTAGAAGGGCCAAGCAGAAAAAATCCTGAAATGCTGACTGGAAGAACGTCAACTCATAAAATCGTACTGTTTAAAAGTGATAGGACAGATTTAAAAGGGAAATTCGTGAATACAAGAATATATGAAGCAAAAACATGGACACTATACGGAGAATTGGAGGAATAAATGAGTGAGAATGTAAAAGAAGTAAAAAAACGTGGAAGAAAGAAAAAGACCGAGGAAAATACTGAAGAAACAGAAAATGTAAAAAAAGAAACTTCTACTGTAGAAATAAAAGAAGTTAAAAAGAGAGGAAGAAAGCCAAAGGCTGAAAAGCAGGAAGAACTAGAGAATTTAAATGACATAGATGAGAAGCAGATGGAAAGAAAAGGTAAAGAAGAAAAAGAAGGAGAAGGAAGTATAAAAAAAGAAGTAAAAGAAATAGAAAAAGTAGAAAGAAATGAAAGAGATTCTGAAAGAACAGCAAACTATGAAAAAAATGAGAAATACACTGATGAAAGTCAGCAAAATGAAGAGAAACTTATAAAAGAAATACTGAATACAAATGTCACAAATTTGAAAAAAATGGCTAAGGAGTACAATATTCCTAACTTTTCCGTAATGACAAAGTATGATCTTGTAAATGCAGTGCTTATTGAGAAAGGGAAGGAAATTGGAAAAACTTACGGATATGGAAAACTTGACATAATGGGAGAAGGAAGCTTTGGATTCCTTAGGGAAACAACTATCGGACCGGATGTATATGTTTCAATATCACAGATAAAGAGATTTTTCCTTAGAAATGAAGATATAGTATTTGGAGAACTGAGGGTTCCAATAGGGACAGAAAGAAACTACGGTATATTAAAAGTATTGCTTGTAAATGGAGATTTGCCTGATAAATCATTGGAACGTCCATTCTTTGACGATTTGATTCCTTCATATCCTGATAAGAAAATAAATCTTGGAAGCGGAGAAATCTCATCAAGAATAATAGACCTTATTTCGCCAATTGGAAAAGGACAGAGAGGACTTATTGTTGCTCCGCCTAAAGCAGGAAAAACAGTACTTCTGTCAACTCTGGCAAATGACATAATAAAATACAATCCTGAAATTGATGTGTGGATTTTACTTATAGATGAAAGACCGGAAGAAGTTACTGATATAAAGGAAAATGTAAAGGAAGCGGAAGTTTATGCAGCAACATTCGATGAAAATCCCAATGTCCATACCCAAGTTACAGAAAATGTACTGGAAATGGCAAAAAGGGAAGTGGAACGAGGGAAGGATATATTAATTCTGATGGACAGTCTTACCAGACTTGCCAGATCTTATAACATTACAATCCCTTCAAGTGGTAAGCTGATATCAGGAGGAATAGATCCGAATGCCTTATACTATCCAAAGAGATTTTTAGGAGCGGCAAGAAATATAAAAAATGGTGGAAGTTTGACTATAATTGCCACAGCACTTATTGAAACTGGAAGTAAGATGGATGATGTAATTTTTGAGGAATTTAAAGGAACAGGAAATATGGAAATTATTTTAAGCAGGGCATTGGAACAGCTTAGAATATTCCCGGCAATGGATGTGCTGAAAAGTGGAACAAGAAGGGAAGAACTTTTAATTCCTAAAGATAAGCTTGAAAAAATATGGCGTCTCAGAAGAGAACTTAACCAGATGTCGGAAGTTGAGGGGCTGAAAAGACTTATCGAACTTATAAGAAGTTACAAAAACAATGAAGAACTGCTGGAAGATCTATATTCTAAAAGTCCAGCTAAGAAATAAATGAAATTCTAACTTTTAAGAATAATATTAGTTTAGAAAAAAATTAAATTGAAATAAATGAATCTTTCTTTTAAAAACGATTGTTTTTGATAAAGGAAGATTCTATTATCAAAATATGAAAAAAGTGATAAAAAAATGTTTATAGTAAAATAACATTTAAAATGGGGCTGTCTCAAAATATGAAGAACAAAAAAGAATACGAAATGAGGAAGAAATGAAGAAAATAATATTGTTAATAAGTTTAATATCAGTCCTAGCCAGCTGTGGTGGAGGCGGAGGTGGAGGTTCTGCTCCACAGACAACATCGGCAACTCCGGTAATGCCTACTCCAGGAAATACAAATACGGGTAATGGAAATATAAGTGCAGATGCAGGAAATATAAATACTGGGATAGGAAATGCAAATGGAACAAATAATGGGAACAATAATGGACAGGCTGTACAGCCACAAAATCCAGCACCTGCACCAGCAGTGGTACCTCAGACGCCTGCAGCAGATAACCCTTTTGCTAAACCTGTTGATTCAAGAGAAACTACAGGGCAAGGAGTTAAAGTAGGAGTTCTGGATAGTGACTTCTTAAGTGGAAATGCAAAAACTAAAGAATTACATGCAAAATTAGTTAATGGTGGATTTCTTGAAGGGGAAACTTTCGCCCAAGTAATTAATGATGAGTTTGGAAGTAGAATGACTGCCGTAGGTAAGACTCTGGGACCTGACAGCTCATTAAATGGAAGTGAACATGGACTTACAGTTGCAACAATCTTAGCAGGAAGAAACGGAAATGGTGCAAAAGGAGCTTCAGTTTATGGTGTCAGCTTTGGAGAATCAGGTGGTAACTTAGTAGCAGATAAAAGTAAATATGAAGAACTTTATAATAGTGGAGTAAGAATATTTAACCAGTCTTTTGGGACAGCGGTTGAGTTTTCTGATTATAATTCAAAAAATTACAAACAGCCTTTAAGACCAGGTGTATTAAGGGAAAGAGAAAGTACTATAGATGTTCTTGATAGAAGAATAGATGAATTGAATGATTTCTATAAAAAGGCAGTAAACAATGGAGCACTGTTTATCTGGGCTGCAGGAAATACAACTGCTATTGAAGGTGGTGGAAGAAAAACATATAATGCACCGACAATTCAGGCTGGAATGCCAGCATATATTTCTGAACTTCATAAAGGATGGATTGCAGTAGTAGGAGTAAAACCTGATGGAACAGAATATAATCCGCATCTTGCAAGAGCCGGAGCAGCTATGTGGTGGTCAATTTCTGCAAATGGAAATTGTGAATTGGAAATGTGTTCTTCTTATGGGTCATCATTTGCAACACCAAGAGTGACAGCTACGGCAGCTAAGGTACAGGAAAAATTCCCATGGATGACAGGACATGAATTAAAACAGACACTGCTGACAACTGCAAAGGATTTAGGGCAACCGGGAGTAGATACTATATTTGGATGGGGACTTCTTGATGAAACAAAAGCATTAAAAGGTCCTGCTCAGTTCAATAGTATCCTTATTGTAGGAGAAAGAGCATCAAATGCCGGATTAAAAGGACAATTTAATGCTAATATCGGAAATTCCGTAACATCATTTTTTGAAAATGATATCAGTGGAGATGCAGGACTTCTAAAATCAGGGAATGGAACACTAATATTAACAGGAAATAACAGCTATATGGGAAATACAACAATAGATGAAGGAAAATTAGAAATATATGGAAATAATACTTCTGATATAACAATAAAT
>CALEXX010000017.1 GCA_937925095.1 uncultured Leptotrichia sp. | reverse complement strand
AAATATTTATTACCTTTGGAAGATCTTCATATATTATTTTCTTATAGTCTATCAGATTGTATGTTATCTTAAATTCATATAGTAACTCATCCCAAGTTACATATTTAAGTCCTCTCCATCTATATACACCTTCTATTGAAACTCCTTTAGTTTTAGAATTTTTTGTACGGTAATAGGCTCTTATTTCTATACCAAAATCTGGTACTTCCGGGATCTCACTGTCTTTTAAGCCTAAAGGAGCTTCCAGTTTCGACAGCCCTTCCATAACTTTCTTATGTCTTTCTTCCATTGACTCATTTACATCTACTTTTCTGTATATTCTGATGGTTCTTTCTTTATTTTTCATAAATTTAAATATCCTTTCAACATTATTTTTCTGGTCTAATCCTAATTTCATCAATTGTTTTCTGATACAATGGATTCTTATCTAACCAGTCAGTAAATTTAGTCTTTGCTTTTTTATCTGGAAATTCATATATTATTTTAATTTCTGGATTTTGTTTCTTAGCTTCATTTATTCTATCAAATGTGTTTTTGTAACCTTCCATTGCTTCTGGAATCCAATAAGGAATATTTCTCTTCGCATCAATCAGATAAGTTGTACCATCCCTTACTTCAATTCCATCAAATTTTATGAAATTCATTCCTCGAGAATTAGGATTATCATATCTTAAAGCCGGAATCAAATTTTTCGGTCCATCTGGGGTCTGTTGCATCATACTTCCTGTTGTTCCCCACTGAAATTCCTGTGTTTCAGGCTTTCCTGCAGGTTTTTCAAATATATATTCGACTCCTCTGTTAGGAGTAGCATTGCTTCCTCTTCCTAACTGGTTCAGTTCACTTGCAGTATAAACTTTCCGCCCTTCATAGTAAAGATCTCCATTATCAGATTTGTTTTCTCCTGTTTTTCTTTTCTGATTAAAACTTTCTTTATTACTGTTATGATTATTACTTCCCTGAGAATGACTTCTGTCTACTGGTTTAGTCTTTTCTAAAGTAACAGCTGGTTTCTTGACTGTTTCTATATTCTGTTCAGATTTAACAACCGGTTTAACTATAGGATTCTTTGGTGCTTCCAGTGTTGTCACACTCTTTCCTGATGTAATCAGATTTGAACCAACTGACCCTGTTACCGTTCTTGCAGAAGATAAAGTCGTTACCGTTACTCCTGTTGACACATTCGGATTAAATGGAACTAGGGAAGTACTTGTATTTATTTTTGACGTCGGTTAACTTCTTCCGCTGTACCGTACTGTATCTCTCCAGGAGTATATCTGTCTGCAAAATCTCCTAAAAGACTTCCTAGCCCAGTGTGTATACCATTAGATAAGAAATATAGGAGAAATTAATCCCCTATATTTCTATTTTCCTTCTTACTTTCTGACTTTAATATATTTTATATTTTATTCTTTTTCTGAGTTCTTAATAACTTTAAAATCATCTATTTTTAATTCTCCCTCTACATAAATCATATCGCCTTTATTATAACTCACCTTACTTTCAAAATCTATTAATATTTTTCTATCAGAAATATTTGATTTTACATATATAGAATATTCATCTATTACTCTATATACTTCTACTATTGCTTCAATATAAGATGAATTTTTTATAGGTTGTTCATATGACATTTTATTAGATTTATTAACCGATGATTTAAAAGAAAAAGAACTAAAGCTTTGTTCATTTTTTTTATCATTTATTTTTATGCTTTCACATACAAAAACAATTAACAATCTTCCTTCTAATATATCTCCTTTTTTTATACTTTTTATTTCTTTTATATCTGTTACGTAATCATCATGTGATAAAAAATATACAAATATTTCTTTATTATCTGATAATCTTTTTACTAAAGCTATTCTTTCGTATGTATCTGCTGAAAGAATTTCTTTTATTAAATATCTTTTCATAACAATGTACTCCTTAAAATATTTTCTTTTATAATTTTATTTCAGTTTATGAAATGATTTAATGTCACTTGGCATCATTGAATCAAGTTTACCATCTTTAACTATAACTACGACACCTTTTTTTATTTTGTCAGCACCGTCAATATAGTAAAATGATTTACCATTTACATTTCTTACATTCTTATTTTTCTTAGCTTCTTTAATTACTCTTTCTGTCTGTTCAGTAAAGTTCTTAAATCCTTCTGCTGAATTTTCAAATGTCCCTTTAGGAACTCCTAACCTATCTTCTAATGAGGATATTCTTTTTGGCTTACTTTTCCAATATTCATAGAAATGTTTTTTCCTTTAATTTGTTCCATCAGCAGCTGTTCCCCACTTCTCTAGAATTCTTTTTTCGTCTATCTGATTACCACTTCCCTGAGAATAACTTTTCTCTACTGTTTTAGGTTTCTCAGAAGTAACAGCCGGTTTCTTCACTGTTTCTATATTCTGTTCAGGTTTAATAAACGGTTTAACTTCAGGATTCTTTGGTACTCCCGGTGTTGTCACACTTTTTCCTGATGTAATCAGGTTTGCACCAATTGACCCTGTTACTGTTCTTGCAGAAGATGAAGTTGTTACCGTTACTCCTGTTGCCACATTTGGATTAAATGGAACTAGGGAAGTATTTGCATTCGTTACGGAAAGACTGTTTTCTGTCTGAGCATTACCGAAGTTTTTAAAGCTATGAATTTCTCCTGTCACTTTATTTGTAGCTTTTACTACTGTATTTCCATTATATGTATTAGTAATTTTTGACAGTTCATAATTAGAATTTCCTACTACCTGGCTTTCAAACTTTACTGTTCCTCCAGGTGTACCGTCATTTATAAAAATACTATCCTTCCTCATGTATTCCGGACCTTTTGAGGCATTTTCAACAGTAGCGACTTCCCTGTTTGTATTTCCTGCTTTATTCATTTTAAACTGTTTTGATACCAAGCCATTGACCGCCCTGCTGACCAATATATCCGTTGGTAACTTTACTAATAAATTTTCAGTCTTTTGACGTCGGTTAACTTCTTCCGCTGTACCATACTGTATCTCTCCAGGAGTATATCTGTCTGCAAAATCTCCTAAAAGACTTCCTAGCCCAGTGTGTATACCATTAGATAAGAAATATAGGAGAAATTAATCCCCTATATTTCTATTTTCCTTCTTACTTTCTGACTTTAATATATTTTATATTTTATTCTTTTTCTGAGTTCTTAATAACTTTAAAATCATCTATTTTTAATTCTCCCTCTACATAAATCATATCGCCTTTATTATAACTCACCTTACTTTCAAAATCTATTAATATTTTTCTATCAGAAATATTTGATTTTACATATATAGAATATTCATCTATTACTCTATATACTTCTACTATTGCTTCAATATAAGATGAATTTTTTATAGGTTGTTCATATGACATTTTATTAGATTTATTAACCGATGATTTAAAAGAAAAAGAACTAAAGCTTTGTTCATTTTTTTTATCATTTATTTTTATGCTTTCACATACAAAAACAATTAACAATCTTCCTTCTAATATATCTCCTTTTTTTATACTTTTTATTTCTTTTATATCTGTTACGTAATCATCATGTGATAAAAAATATACAAATATTTCTTTATTATCTGATAATCTTTTTACTAAAGCTATTCTTTCGTATGTATCTGCTGAAAGAATTTCTTTTATTAAATATCTTTTCATAACAATGTACTCCTTAAAATATTTTCTTTTATAATTTTATTTCAGTTTATGAAATGATTTAATGTCACTTGGCATCATTGAATCAAGTTTACCATCTTTAACTATAACTACGACACCTTTTTTTATTTTGTCAGCACCGTCAATATAGTAAAATGATTTACCATTTACATTTCTTACATTCTTATTTTTCTTAGCTTCTTTAACTACTCTTTCTGCCTGTTCAGTAAAGTTCTTAAATCCTTCTGGTGAGTTTTCAAATGTTCCCTTAGAAACATCTAATCTTTTTTCTAAAGGAAAAGAAATTATTACATTATCTTTTCCAATCTTCCAATAATCTAGGTCTTTCCTTGTATTCTTCAAGTTCTATCTGTAAACTTCCTTCTATATAGATCCTATCTCCTTTTTTTAAATCCATATCTTTTTCCATATCCAAAATTATGTCTCTGTCTACAATGGAATTTTTTGCATAATAAGTAAATTCATTTATGACTTCTGTTATTTCTACTACTGCATCTATTCCAGAATATTCATTTTTTTGTACGTACATTAATTCTTCATTTGTTCTTTCAAATTCTGTTATCCATGCTATAAATAAATTTCCTTCTATTATGTCTCCTACCTTTCTTTTCATACTTATATTGTTCATCATAAAAACATCTTCTGAAAATTCCATAAAATATATACCAAATTCTTTTCCATCATCTATTTTTTTTACCCTTAACCACCTTTCATCAAAATCCGCTTCTATTTTCTTTATTATAAATTTTTCCATTTTTATACTCCTATCTTTCAATTTATTTTATTGGAACCATAGATTGTATAATATTTTTAAAATAATCAATTTTAATATCTTCAACT
>CALEXX010000016.1 GCA_937925095.1 uncultured Leptotrichia sp. | reverse complement strand
AAATTGAATTGTTAGGAATTACAGTTGTTGCAGGAAATCAGAAACTTGAAAAGACAGTAAATAATGCCCTTAAAGTCTGTAATCATCTGAATTTAGATGTTCCAGTCTATTCGGGAATGTCAAGACCTATGATAAGAGAACAGCTAATAGCGGATGATATTCATGGAGAAACAGGATTAGATGGTCCAAAATTTGAAGAATTAAAAATAAAGGCTGAAGATAAACACGCAGTTAACTTCATCATAGACACTTTAATGAATTCAGATGAGAAAATAACACTGGTTCCTACAGGACCTTTAACTAATATAGGAATGGCAATAAGATTTGAGCCTAGAATAATAGAAAAAATTAATAGAATAGTGTTAATGGGAGGTTCATATCAGTTAGGAAATATGACTCCGGCAGCAGAGTTTAACATCCTTGCAGATCCTGATGCGGCACATATTGTATTCAGTTCGGGAGTAAAAGTGGTAATGATGGGACTTGATCTGACGAGACAGGCCTCGGCAACTAAGGAAGTAGTGGAAAAAATAAAATCACTGAACAATAAGGCATCAAAACTGTTTGTAGACTTAATGGAGTTTTTTGCAGCTTCTCAAAAAAATGTCTTCGGGTGGAGCGCTCCTCCTGTTCATGACCCTACTACTATTGCCTATATAATTGATCCTGAATGCATAGAAGTTAAACCTATGTTCTGCGAAATCGAACTTTGGAGTGAAAGATCATATGGTAGAACATTATGTGATTATTTTGGAATACTTAAAAAAGAGCCTAATGTTGATGTGGCAGTAAAACTTGATTTTGACAGGTTCTGGAATCTTATTTACGAGAATTTGAAATTATACGATAATCACATTTAGGAAGTGATATAATTGAATGAATTACTAAATATATTTGAAAATAAAAAATCTGAATATTTAGACTATTTAAAAAAATTCATAGAAATAGATACTCAGACAATTGGTCATGGAATAAAAGGTGGAAACGAAAAAAATGGGCAAATTTTTCTGGAAAATCTATTTAATGAATTAGATGTTTTTAAAATTAAAAAAGAATATCTGGATGATGATGTATTGAAAAAAGCATTGGAAGAATACAATGAGGGAAATTTAGGGCATAATAATAATGACAGATATAATCTTATAGCTGAATTTAAGGGAAAAAGTGATAAAACATTAGTATTTAATGGTCATGTGGATACAATGCCAATTGGAAATAAAGAAGACTGGAAATACAATCCTTTTGGAGAAATTAATGAAAAATATATCTATGGACGGGGTACAACTGATATGAAAGGGGGATTGATGGCAGCAATTATGGCTATAAAACTCCTTAAAGATTCAAATGTTGAATTACCATGTAATGTAGTGATAAACTCCGTGGCAGATGAAGAGGGTGGAGGAAATGGGAGTATTGTCACAGCAATGAACAAAAATGTTCATGGAGACGGAGTAATTGTATGCGAACCGTCAGACAATAAAATTTTAGTTGCCCATATGGGATTTGTCTTTTTTAAAGTAAAAGTAAGAGGTATTGCATTACATTCAGCTGAAAAATGGAAAGGGATAAATGCAATTGAAAAAGCGATTAAACTTATAGAATCCATTAATGAGCTTGAGAAAACATGGCTTATGAAATACAAGCATCCTTTACTTCCGCCTCCTACAATAAATGTAGGAGTTATAAAAGGAGGTGATGCAGGTTCTACAGTTCCTGATTACTGTGAGTTTGATTTATGTATACATTATATTCCGGGTAAAATGTCATACAGTCAGGTAAAAAAAGAATTTGAAGAAAAAATCTTTGAAAGGGCACAGGGAGATGAGTTTATGAAACATAATCTTCCTGAACTGGAAATATATCAGATGGGAAATGGTTTTGAAATAAATCAGGAAGATAAATTTGTCAAATATATCAAAAATACTTGTGCACTAACTGACAATAATATTGATATTGCAGGTGGAACAGCAGGAAACGATGCAAGAATTTTTTCTAATATATCAAAAATACCGACTGTAATATTAGGTCCGGGACTTTTAAAAGATTGTCATACAATAGATGAAAAACTGGATATTAATGAATATTACAAATATATAATTAATTATGCCAATATTATATTGAATTTCAAATAAGAAAATAGGAGGGAAATATGTCAAAAATATTGATAGCGGGAGAATCATGGACAAGTCATACAATACATATAAAAGGATTTGATACATTTACTACCAGTGTTTATGAAGAAGGAGTGAAATGGTTAAAGGAAGCTCTTGAAAAAGTAAATCATCAGGTAACTTTCATTCCGAATCATCATGCGAGTGAAAAATTTCCAAAAACTAAAGAAGAAATTTCAGAATATGATGTTGTAATATTGTCAGATATAGGTTCAAATACTTTATTGCTACCTTCAGCAACGTTTTCAAGAAGTGAAAAAACACCTAACAGATGTAAACTAATAAAGGAATATGTAGAAAACGGCGGAGGTTTCTGCATGATAGGCGGATATATGTCTTTTACCGGGATTGATGCTAAGACAAGATATGGAGAAACAGAAGTAAGGGATATTCTGCCTGTGGACTTATTAAAATATGATGATAGGGTTGAAAGACCTGAAGGAATTGTACCAAAAATTGTAGCAAAACATGAAATATTTGAAGGCATAGAAGGTGAATTTCCTTTCTTCCTAGGATATAATAAAACTCTTTCTGATAACACAAAAGGAGAAGTAATAGCTCTTATAGATGAAGATCCATTTATAGCAACAGGAAAGTTTGGAAAAGGAAAAAGCGTTGCTTTTACTTCTGACTGTGCACCTCACTGGGGGTCAAAAGAATTTGTAGAATGGAAATATTACGATAAGTTATGGCAGAATATTATAAAATGGCTTACTTCATAAATAAAAGTTGACAAATACACCGTTAAAATATAAAATAATATGAAATAAAACTGAAACGGTGGTATTATGAGAATACAGGATATAGCGAGACTGGCAAATGTTTCTGTTGCAACTGTCTCAAGGGTAATAAATAATAATAATAATGTAAAAGAAGAAACAAAAGAAAGAATAAATCAAATTATAAAAGAAAATAACTACTATCCTAACATAATTGCACGTAATCTTTCTAAAAATGAGAATAATACAATAGGAGTTATAGTTCCCGATATAAAAAACTTATATTTTGCAAGTATAATGGATGGAATAGTTGATGAAGCAAATAACAGAAATTTAAATATTATTTTAGGATGTTCCAATGAAAATTTCAAATTACAGAAAAAATATATCGAATTATTTATAGAACAGAGAGTTAAAGGTATAATCATTGCTGTAACACAAAATTCATACGATAAAATTAATTTTTTTGATCAGATATCTTCAAAAATTCCATTAGTGTTGATTGATAGAAAAATAGATAAACAGATGCCTGGAGTATTTTTTGAAAATTTTTATTCATCTTATGGAGTTATAGAAAAATTTATAAAACTTGGAAAGAAAAAAATAGGCTTTTTAGCAGGACCTCAAACTATAAGTACAGCAAAAGAAAGATTAGATGGCTATAAAAAAGCTCTGAAAGATAATGGGATTAAGTATGATAAAAAATTAGTACTCTATGGAGATTTTACATTAGAAAGTGGTTATAATTTAGGAAAAGAAATTTTGAAAAGAGAAATAAATGCCATATATATTTCTAATAACTCAATGACATTAGGATTTTTAAAGGCTTTAAAAGAATTAAATATAAATCCTGAAAGCATGGAAATTGCAACTTTTGAAGATAACGAAATTATAAGATTTATTGATGAAAAAATAGTGTCTTATGATATACCATTTTCAGAATTATCTAAAAAAAGTATAGAAATATTGGAATCATTACTGAAAAATGATACTTCAGATACAACAGTTGAAATAAATCTTTAATAATGAAAAAGGACTGTCTCAAAATGAAGAGAATATAAAGAAAATAAGTGAAAACATATTTATAAATATAATTTTCATATTGTTTCTTAAATTTTCTTCTGAGAGGAGTCCTTATTTTTTCTTATTTAAGCCAATATTTTCAAAATTCTCTACCATTTATAAAAAAAATGTGGTACAATATTTGTATGAAGAAAAGACAAATAGAAAATCAATTTGGGATTTTGATTTAAAATATACAGGAAAAAGTACAGGAAAAGAATTTATTTAGAGGAGGACTTTTATGTCGGATCAAATTTTATCTATCGTTAAAAATAGAGTTCTAACTTATGAACAGAAGCTAAGAACGTTGGCAGGAGCTGCTGAAGCTACACTTGATGTTCTTGGAATCACACCTGAAATTCAGGAATATAGAGATAAAGGCATAATTTGTGATTTATTTGAGGGAAATGCTCCATACAGGGCAAGATACATTACACCTGACTATGAAGTGTTTATGAAACAGGGAAGTAAATTTCTTGAAATAAAACCTGCAAAGGATATATGGGAAGCTACAACTAATTTACTTATATTGTATAATCATGTACCTTCCATAACTACGTATCCAGTTTATCTTGGAAATCTTGATACGTTGCTTGAGCCATACATAAAAGATGAGGAAGAAGCATATAAAGCTATTAAGCTATTCCTTCTTCAAATTGACAGAACTATTACAGATTCCTTCTGTCACGCAAATTTAGGACCACACAAAACAAAGGCAGGAGAAATGATAATGAGAGCAACAGCTGAGCTTAATACAATGACTCCTAACCTGACATTGAAATATGATGAAGAAGTGACCCCTGATGATTTTGCAATATTGGGAATTGAAACAAGTTTAAAAGTTGCTAAACCTAGTTTTGCAAATAATAAAATGTTCAGAAAGGACTTTTATGGAGAAGACTATGCAATAGCAAGCTGCTACAATGGGCTTAGCATAGGTGGTGGAGCTTATACGCTTGTAAGACTTAATCTTGCAAAATTGGCAAATGAAGCAAAAGATGAGGAAGATTTACTTAACAATGCATTGCCTGAAGCTGTTAAAAGAATGGCAAGCTATATGGATAAAAGAGTTAAGTTTCTTGTGGAAGAAAGCGGATTCTTTGATACAAGTTTCCTTGTAAAAGAAGGTTTGATTCATAGGGATAGATTCAGCGGAATGTTTGGAGTAGTAGGACTTGCTGAATGTGTAAATAAAATAATAGGTGCAGAAAAAAAGGAAGACAAGTTTGGATGGAGTGAATATGCTGATGAACTTGGAGTTAAAGTTATTGAAAGACTACAGGAATTAGTACATAACTACAAGACAGAATACTGTGAAATAACTGATAATCATTATGTACTTCATGCTCAGGTAGGAATAGATACAGATGCCGGAATAAGTCCAGGATGCAGAATTCCTATAGGAGATGAACCGGCTTTACCTAAACATATAAAACAGACTGCTAAATTCCACCCTTATTTTAAATCAGGAATAGGAGATATTTTCCCATTTGATGAAATGTCTTCTAAAAATCCGGCTTCAATTCTTGATATTATAAAAGGTGCATTTAAGGAAGGAATGAGATATTTCTCTGTTTACTCCACAGATGCTGATGTAATAAGAATAACAGGATATCTTGTAAAGAAATCTGAAATGGAAAAATTATACAAGAATGAGCAGGTTATACAGCAGACAGTTGTATTTGGACTGGGAGCAAGGGAAAATTCTAAAATATTAGAAAGAAAAGTGAGAGGAAATGAATAATGAAAGGGATTGTTAACAAAATAATACCCTTCAGTAATGTTGACGGCCCAGGTAACAGGCTGTCAATATTTTTTCAGGGATGTAATTTTGACTGCCTATATTGTCATAATCCTGAAACAATTGAAATAATGAAGGAAGGAAACTGTTCTGATGATGTAACTCCAATGACTGTGGAAGAAATTATGAAGGAAATCTCGGAAGTTTCTTCCTTTATATCTGGAATTACTGTTTCAGGTGGAGAATGTACATTACAATGGAGATTTTTAACAGAACTTTTTACATCAGTGAAGGAGAAATGGCCAAGATTGACCTGCTTTGTGGACAGCAACTGTTCATTTCAACTTTGGACTGAGGAAAAGAAGAAATTTGTAGAAGTGCTGGATAAGGTAATGATAGATATAAAGGGATTTACTGAAGAGGAGCATAATCTTATCACAGGAACGACAAATAGGACTGTCATTGAAAATTTCAGGTTTTTAGCAGGACTAGATAAGATTTACGAAGTAAGGACAGTAATTGTGCCTGAAATAACTGATAATGAAAAAATGGTTGATAATATAAGTAAACTTATTGCAGAATGTAACAGTGATATAAAATACAAGATTATAAAATTCCGTCAGAATGGTGTCAGGGAAGATGTTCTGAAAGCTTATACCCCAAATGATGCCTATATGAATAAACTTAAAAGAATTGCAGTAAAAAATGGATTAAAAGATGTTGTAATTGTGTGATATGTAAGATTTTAGGATAAAAAGAAGTCAAAGATAGTAACAAAATATATATTTAGAGAAGGAGAGATAGGTATGTTAAAAGAAAAGATAATTTTAGACTGTGATCCGGGACATGATGATGCGATTGCAATAATGGTGGCAGGACTTCATGAAAAATTGGATTTATTAGGAATAACAGTAGTTGCAGGAAATCAGACTTATGAAAATGTAACAAATAATGCGTTGAGAATATGCGATTATTTTGGATTTGATACACATGTGTATGGTGGAGCGAAAGGTCCGCTTGTAAGAAAACAGGTTATTGCAAGTGATTTTCATGGAGAAACAGGACTTGACGGAATAAAATTACCTGGTACAGAAAGAAAGATTGAAAAAAAGCATGCAGTGAATTTCATAGTGGATACCCTTTTAAACAGCGAAGAAAAAATTACACTTGTTCCTGTTGGACCTTTGACAAATATCGCAATGGCATTGAGACTTGAGCCTGAAATAAAAGGAAAAATTAAAAGAATAGTTCTTATGGGTGGAAGCTGTGGTGCCGGAAATCATACTCCTTATGCTGAATTTAACATATATGCCGATCCTGAAGCAGCTCATATTGTATTTTCATCAGGAGTACCAATTGTAATGATGGGGCTTGATATTACAAATAAGACAATGCCTGATGTTGAAATTGTAAATAAAATTCAGGCTACAAACACAAAAGCAAGTGACTTCTTATATCAAAGTCTGCATTTCCCAAAAAGATATGATGAAAATGGGAATTTTATCTATCATACATTACATGATGTTGTGACATTGGCTTATATAATTGATGAAAGTATTGTTGAAGTTGAAGAAGTAGAATGTAGGGTTGAAATCAAAGATTCTGAAAAGTATGGTCAGACAGTATGTAGCAGCTGTAACTGTGAAAATAAAGAAAATCAAAAAGGTAATGTTATTATGGCAGGAAAGAAAATTAATCTGGAAAAATTCTGGAATCTTTTATATGAAATAATAAAATTGTACTAATTTTATGGTGTAAGTATGGGGAAAAATATGATATTAATATTAAAATTAACGATTTATTTTATTTT
Source organism: uncultured Leptotrichia sp. (assembly GCA_937925095.1). Taxonomy (GTDB): domain Bacteria; phylum Fusobacteriota; class Fusobacteriia; order Fusobacteriales; family Leptotrichiaceae; genus Leptotrichia_A. Next base: position 17,039 of record CALEXX010000016.1, on the reverse strand, counting down.
TCTTTATTTGTTACATGCAAAAGCAGAGTTGTTAAAGTTTTCTGTTTATTTATCTTATTCCTTGCATGGAGAAGGGTTACTTATACTTATTATTCTTTCAATAATATCAGTTTCAATAGGGTATTTATGTGCTAGAATATTACGTAATATAAATAAATTGATATTAATATTGATTTCAATAGCTGCATTTGTAGCTGTATTGATAAATAGAGATTTTTATCTTAGTTTTATTACCCTGTATAGTAGCTTTTTTATAATAATCGGAATTTTACTGTATAGAAAAAAAATTAGAAAATAATGTAAAAACCATATTTATAAATTATTTAGAATTTCACAATTCAAAAAAAAGTCAATAACCTAATTTTTCAGGTAAATTTTGACTTTTTCTTTATGAATGACTGTTTTGTATAAGTGAAATTCCAGTAAAAGAATAAATATGGTTTTTATATATTAAATTTATATTTTTTAACTTTTGTCTGTTTTTAAATATTCTTCCAGTCTTGTTTTTATATCTGATGTAGCAGGACCATAAATAACTTCCACATTTTCCTTATTTTTTATAACTCCTAGTGCACCGGTAATTTTTAAAGCCGCATCATTAACAAAAAAAGAATTTTTTACTTCAAGCTTTAATCTGGAAGAGCAGTTATCAATTTTTATTATATTATTCTTCCCACCAAGAGCAAAAAGAATTGCTTCAGTTTTTTCAAGCTCCCTAATATTTTTTTCTTCAGAAATTTCTTCTTCAGATTTTTCTGAATTTTTTTCAGAAGCTTTATTAGACTCATCAGTCGCATTTTCATTATCTTTATTTTCAACAGTAAGACTACTGTCAGCTTTAATTTCTTCTTCAGTAAGTTTTCTAACAGTAACAGTATCTACAGCAGGAATAATTTCTTCTACTTTAATCTCTTTATCATATTGCACTATATTTTCTCTTCCAAGAGTTTTTAAATTAAACTTTGAAATAAGAATTCTAAATAGTAGGTAATAGATTATGAAATAGGTAATTCCCAAAGGAATAATAGCAGTAAATCCTGTTTTTGCCTGTCCTTGTAATACTCCAAATAAGTAGTAATCTGCCAGTCCTCCGGAAAATGATATACCTGTTGCAACATTCATAACTTGCATTGCTACAAATGAAAGTCCTGCAAGAATAATGTGTATTACGTATAACAATGGTGCAGTAAATAGAAGAAGCAGTTCAAGTGGTTCAGTAAATCCAACAAGGAATGAAACAAGTGCCACTGAAAAAAGTAAACCGGCTATGAATTTTTTTCTATCCTTTGAAGCCGCATTGTACATTGCAAGTGAAGCGGCAGGCAATCCAAACATCATAAATAAATATTTTCCTGTCATAAATCTTGTATAATTAACAGAAAACTTCTTTGTAGCAGGATCAGTAAGATGATGCAGGAACATATTCTGAAATCCTTGAAGGGAAATTCCTCCTGCAACCATTTCTCCTCCTGTTTTTGTATACATGAGAGGAAGAGAGAAGACATTTTGTAACCCAAAAGGCATCAGTATTCTTTCAATGAACCCAAATAGAAAGGTTCCAATATATCCTGTATTTTTTATAAAAAATCCTAAATTAGCAACTCCCATTTGAACAAGTGGCCATACAATATATGAAACAACTCCGGTAAAAATGGCACATATTACAGTCAGTAATGCTGGAAGTTTAGACAGTTTAAAGAATTCTGCAACAGAAAGAGAATTCATGTTTGAATATAATTTCATTTTACAATATCTACTATGTATCCCTGCAGTCATAAGTCCTGCAATAATTCCTCCAAATATTCCCATCTGTAGTGACTGTATTCCAAGTATGACACTTTGTCCTGCCATAAGCATTGCATATGGATTTTCAGGAGTATCAGCTACTAGTGAAATACCTGGAATTATAGTTGTAGATAAGAGGCCGTTAATTGTCTGATGCATAATCAGAAAGAATACTCCTCCCATCAGTGCAGCTGTAGTTTTTTCATATTTAGCAAATGCAAATGCTGTTCCGATTGCAAAAAGCAGAGGAAGATTTGAAAAAATTACATTTCCAAGTTTTGATAGAATAATCAGACATTCGTATAATGCCGTAGTTTTAGTTACAGTAAGAGTATCGCCAACAAAATATACTTTTCCTAAAATATTCTGAAGGCCATATATTTTAATATTGACAGCGTTTGTAAATAACGTTCCCAATCCCAGACAAAGTCCGGCAAGAGGTAGCAGTGATATAGGAAAAATTGAAGCTTTTCCCATTGTTTTAAGCTTACTGGAAGCTTTATCTTTCATAATTCCTCCTAATAGTTTATTATTTTGATTTTATATCTTTCCAATCCAGTGATTTGGAGAATTCTTTAATAAATGCAATTAAAATTCCTAAAAATAATCCTGCAAAAATTCCACCTGCCAGAACAAATTTTTTATTTAATGCAGGTTTTACGTTTATATTTACAAGTTTCACAAGCGGAGAAGTATCACTTTTCAAAAGTCTATAATATGCAAGTCTTGAAACAAGAGTATCACTCAATGAATCTTTAGTTGTTCTTAAATCAATATTATTTGCCATAAAGTTATATTGTTCTTCCAGTAATTTAATCTGTTTATCTAAAAAATCATCTTCCCTTGTAGCAAGGTATTTTGCAGCAAGAACGGCATATTCCTCTGAAAAGCTTTCTGCTTCATTTTTATTTGAATTGGAAAATTTAACTTTAACTGTAGGATTTCCTGTTTCTGTCTGTGCTGTCAGTTTTTTTGACATTTCCTTCAGAAATTTTTCCTCAGGAAGTTTTGTATTTGTCAATGTTTTTGAATTTTTTTGTATAAATCTGAAGAAATCAAAGGAGTTTAGTGAATACTGGGAATTTTCCCCAATTTCATTTAAAACTCTGTCATTTCCATATAAAATAATTTCACTTTTAAAGGATTTGCTTGTAAAGGCATAAAAACCTGCCAGTCCAGCCATAAAAACAGTAACTATTCCTATAAGAAAAATATTTTTATAAATTATTTTGAATATTATATTTAAGTTTATGGATTGTTCCTTATTTTCACTCATTATATTATCCTTTCAATGTTAAATTTTATATATAATAACTCATGTTAAAAATCGAAAGAGTTACATATAGATTTTATCAAAAAAATATGTATATTACAATGAAATTTTTAAAATTTTCAAATAAAAAGTAATACATAACTGTTTTTTAGTTATAAAATATGATAGAATATAGAAATAACAGTATTTTAACTATGAAAGGAAAGATTATGTATATAAATAAAATTGTAAAAGAAATTCAAATTTCTGACATAAGAAAAATATATGAAAAAATGCAGACATATGATAATGCTATAAATATGTCAATTGGGGAGCCTGACATTGATGTGCCTGAGGAAGTGAAGGAAGCAGTGGCTTATCATGCAGTAAATACAAGAATAAAATATTCTCCAGTGGGAGGGATGCCTGAATTACGTAAAAAAATTGCTGATTTCTATAATGAAAATTTTAATGGAAAATTTTCTTTAGATAATGTTCTTGTGACAGTGGGGTCTACAGAAGGACTTGGATCAGTGATGAAGGCTATAATTGCTGAAGGAGATGAGGTACTTATGCCGACTCCTGCCTATGTGGGATACGGTTCATTGATAAAATTGACAGGGGGAGAGCCTAAATACATTGATTTGAGGGAAAATGAATTTAAGCTGACTGCAGAAATACTTGAAAAACATATAACACCAAAAACTAAGCTAATAATTTTGACTAATCCAAATAATCCTTCAGGAACAACTTTGCCAAAGGAGGAAATGGAAAAAATCGCAGACCTGTTAAAAGATAAGGAAATATACCTTTTAAGTGATGAAATATATGCTTCAATAGTTTTTGAGGAATATACTTCATTTGCAGAATATTGGGAAAAACTGGAAAAACAGCTTATAATAGTGAGCGGATTTTCAAAATCACATTCAATGACGGGGTACAGAATAGGATATATAATTACAAATCCTGATTTGCAGCTTCAGGTAAAAAAGGTGAGCCAGTATAATGTTACAAGTACTTCTACATTGTCGCAGTACGGTGCAATGGCGGCTCTTGAAAAATGTTCTGACAGAAGGGAAGTTTCTGGAATATATAAGAAAAGGGTCGATTATTTTAAAAATGAACTGGAAAAAATGGAATTTAAGTGTCTTGAACCTAAAGGAGCATTCTATATTTTTGCGGGATATGAGAATATAGACAAGCTTAAAGATATGAAATCATTAGATTTTGCACTGGATTTACTTGAAAAAACAGGACTTGCAATTGTACCGGGGTCAACATTCCAGGTGGAAGGCTATGTGAGATTTTCAATAGTACATGATATTCCTATACTGGAAGAGGCAATTGAAAGATTAAAAAAATACATGAATTTATAAAAAATGGAGAAATTAATGGAAAATATGGAAAAATTAAATAAAAAACCTTTAAGGAAAGGTGATTTAATACAATTAAAAATTGAGAATCTTGATACAAAAGGCAGAGCATATGGATTTTATGATGAAAATAAGATATATACGAATATAAATGCGGCAAAAGATCAGATTGTTGAAGGGATTTTTGTAAAAAGGCGTCATAAATATGAGTTAATACATTGTAAAATAATTGATTTTGCAGGAAGAAAAAATGCAATTTATGATGACAAAGCAAGACAAAATGGAGGCTGCAACTATCAGTACTATACTTATGAAGAACAGCTGGAAATTAAAGCAGGCCATATTAAGAAGGAACTGGATAGGATTATTAAGAATGAATATATTTTTGAAGAACCGGTTAAAAGTCCAAAACCTGAAAAATATAGGAATAAAATGGAATTCAGCTTTGGAAACGCAGTAAAAGATGGACCTATAATTCTTGGGCTTCATAAACAGAACAGTTTTCACGATATTGTGGAAGTTGACGGACTTAAGCTGATGGATGATAATTTTAATCAGATATATATTTTCTGTAATAAATTTTGTAAGAAAACAGGTTTTGATTTTTATCATAGGCTTGATCACAAAGGTTTTTTTAGAAATCTTGTAATACGGAAAGCAGAATTTACAAAGCAGATTTTAGTAAATATTATAACAACTACTGAAATTGAGGAAACTCAGAAGAGGGAATTTCAGGAAATGTTTAAGGAAGGGCTTCTGGCTTTAAAATTAAGTGACGGATTTAAAATTTCAGGAATTTTACATACATTTAATGATAATTTTTCAGATATGGTTATTTCTGAGAGCGAAACTATTTTATACGGGGAAAGGGATTTGACTGAAGAAATTTTTGGCCTGAAATTTAAAATAAGTCCATACAGTTTTTTTCAGACAAATTCTGATGGAGTAGAGCTTCTTTATGGAAAAGTTATGGAGTACATTGATAATGTCGATGAGAATACAAACGAATGTACTATTTTTGACTTATTCAGCGGAACAGGAACAATAGGTCAGATTGTATCAAAAAAGGCTAAAAAAGTTTATGGAATAGAACTTGTGGAAGAGGCAGTCAAAAAAGCCAATGAAAATGCAAGATTAAACAATATTGATAATGCAGAGTTCATTGCGGGAGATGTATTTGAGAAACTCGATGAGCTGGAAGAAAAGGAAATAAAGCCTGATATTATAATTCTTGATCCGCCAAGACCCGGAGTTGGAGAAAAGACTATAATGAAACTTCTGAAGTATGATGTTTCAAATATAATTTACGTTTCATGTAATCCGAAAACACTGGTTCAGGACTTGATAACTTTTCAGGAGAATGGTTATGAAGTTGTGAGGGTTTGCCCAGTCGATATGTTCCCGATTACGCCACACATGGAAGTAGTGAGTATGTTAAGGAAAGTAAGGGATTAGAGGGATTGAGAAAATAAAAAATTGAAATAAATTGAAAAAAAATAAGATAAAATTGGACTATTGGTAACAAAATGGTAACACTACTGGTAACAAATTATTTAATCACCATAGTCCACTTTTTTTATTTTCTTATTTGATTTTGAATAAGTGACCAAAAATCAATTTTAGATATACGTTCTAAAAAATCCTCTGGCAAATTGGAAAATTTTATATAAAGTTTTGAAACATCTATTTTTTTATATAAATTATTACTTTCTGATTGAAATAACGATAATATTTCGGATAACATATTATGATTAAGCATATGATTATTAACAACAATAGAAAGTGAAAGTATAAAAGAAAAAATATCGTTTCGTCCAACAGTTTTCTTTTTATTTAAGTCTCTTTTTCTCATTAATTGGTAGGGATTTATTTTGATTAATTTTTTTTGTAATAAAGCATATTTTAATGGAACTTTGTATGTTAGAAATTTATGATTATGAGCAATTTTATTTCTAAATTTTCTAATAATAGTCAACATATTTTTAAATAATCTAATGGAGTCATCTTCTTTTATAAAAGATATATCAAAATAGAATTTTATAACGTCTAGTTTTAAATTTTTGGGTAAAAATGAAAATAAATCTATACAATCTGAAAAATTTACATTTTTAAATAATATCCATGCTGGAATATGATTATGGATATTTTTATAGAATTTGGTAGGATTATCAGTTTGTTTAGAATTAATTACATTTTCTATATTTGATAGAGTAATTCTTAATTTTTTATAAAGTCCGTAGTTATAAGTGCTGGAAATATAATTATTTATATTTAAATAATCTTTTTCATATACACCAAAATTTTTACTTAAAACATATGAAAGTCTATTTTTAAAACAATTTTCAGCATAAACACTATATTTGAATAAAATATTTTGAAATTCTCTATCAAATGTACTGAACGAAAATAAATCAAGTAACGTGTATGGATGTTGATAAATTTCATTTTCCATAAAACATTCCTTATATCCATTAATTAAATCATAATAAGATACTGTTTCTAATAAATTAAATTCAAAATCAGTATATCCAATGGCTAATTTATAATCTTTCTCTAATTTTTTTAGCAACTCTAAAGTACTTAAAAATGGCTTATCATATACAACATTTTTATTCATTAATATTACCCCCCTAAAAAAAATCTCATTACAATATGTAATGAGATGGTAGTCAGATTTCTAAAAACCTCGACAAAGTTATCTTATGCATATTATATTATAAAAAATTATATAAGTCAAATATTTTTTACTATACTTAAGTATTGAAAATTATCGTTAGTTATCAGTATTTTTTTATCTTGAAATAAAATAAATTTATTGGTATATTATAAGTAATAGAAATAATAAAAATATTGAATTTAAAGGTTTTGAAAATAAAAAAATGTTCCCTGTGACGCCACATATGGAAGTAGTGAGTATGTTAAGGAAAATTAGGAATTAGAAAGGTGATGACAAGATATGACAGGAAAAAAAATTATGGAGAAAGAATTCAAATTAAAAAAGAGAAAAATCACTTTTGAAATGAGAAAGACAACTTTAAAGGAAAAATTAGAATTTTTACTAGCTATGGTTATAATAGCTGTAATTGTGTATTGGTTAAAAAAATAAGGAGACAAGTATCTTGGATATTATTCTAGAAAATTTTTTTAGGTCAAAAAAGGAGAAGAATGGATAAGAAAAAAGTACGTGAGATTATAAGAAAATGTGTAACAATGAATGGTATACCTATAGGAAAATTAATTCCTGAATCAAAAGAAGAAAATTTGGATAAAGAATTAAAATTAAATTTTAATATAAATGTGACAGTCAGAGATAAAAAGTAATAGATTACCTGAAAAATATATTTAATAATACTTTATCTTTTAATATTTAGATTTAATTTTTAAATAAAAAAGAAAAAATAAAAAAAGGAGAAAAGAAGAAAAATGGGAGCAGTATGCGAATTTATAGATATGCCTCCGATAATTGTTTTTCCATTTGATACATCAAAAGAAAAAATAGAAGAATGGAAAAAGGATGGATTTATAGTAGAAGTATTGTCAGAGGAAGAAACTAAAAAAGAAAAAGAAATGGAAGAGAAGAGACAAAAAGAGATAGAACCTTCCAATAATGAAGAAGATTAGATTTTTTGCTAGTTAAAGGGCTCTGATTGTAACTGAAGAGGTGAAAGTAAGTGAAGAAAGATAGAGAAAGACAATTGCCAATATTTGGAGTTGGCCCAGTATATGTAATAAGTTGTCTTATTCTTACAATATGTGGATTATCGTTGGACTATTATGGCTTACTGGAATCAGGTGAGGTTCCAAAAGCAAAAATATTGCTGTCTATTATAGGCATAATCTTTATTATCTGTGGTATTACTTTATGGATAAAAGCCGTTTTATTTCAAAGAATAAGGGATGAAATAAAAGCAGGTCATCTAGTTACAGATGGCGTGTACTTTATTGTAAGAAATCCAATATATTCAGCTTTTAGCTTTATTTTTACAGGTTTCTTACTTTTTGCATCAAATTTGTATTTATTAATAATTCCCTTTATCTTTTGGGCTTATTTAACAATATTGATGAAATTTACAGAAGAAAAATGGATGAAGGAAAAATTTGGAGAAAAATATGCAACATATTGTAAAAAGGTAAATCGGATTATACCTTGGGTTAGAAGAAATCCCTCTAAAATATTTGTGGGAGAAAAAAAGAAAAAAAATATTTGAGGATAATTTTTATATGATAGACTTAATTGTATGTGTGGAAAAATTTAGAAACGTGAAAGTTATTTAATGGAATTTATATTGAAAATAAAAATTATAAAAATAATAATAAAAAATTAAAAAAATATTTACTTTTATGATAAAAAATGATATTATTAAAATAATTAATACATTCAATAAAAAGGGAGAAGTTGTGAATGCTAAATTAGCACCTATAATAAAAGTTTATCATTGTAATTTAAGTGAGAAGTGTAACGAATTTATTTCTGAAAATAAGTTGTTAGAGTCAAATCATCCTTATGATTCTTTATGGTTAGGAAAAGGTATGTATTTTTGGGATAATTTTGGAAATGCAAAGTATTGGAAAAATGAGAAGTTAAAAAAAGATAAAACTAAAAATTTCAAAATAGTAAGCTGCTTTGTAAGTTTAGAGAAAATGTTAGATTTAACAGATAACGAAGAAATAGAAATTATAGACAGAATTTGGAAGTCTGTAGATTTAGAACCAAAATTAAATATAAAGAAAAAGAAAATAACAAAAATAGGAGATAAATTAAATTTTTTGTTTGATTTTATATCTGAATTTTCAAAAGAATATAATATCATAAAAACAATAGGTGAAAATTATAAATATAATAATCATTTTTTTAATAATGAAAAAATCAATAGTACTAAGCCTGGAACTAGTTCTAAAGTTATATATAATGCTAAAGAGATAAATTGTATAAAAAATATAGGGAGAGTGATAGAAGATGAGTAAAAGATCTACTGAAATCTTAGATTCTATTTTAAAAAAAATTGAAAATATGCCTCTTGAAGAAAAAAAGAAAATAAGTGCTAAATTAAATACTTATATTGAAGAATTACATAATTTTGATTACAATTTTTCAATTGACTATGATATTTCAAGTAATATCCTTTAGTAGCATTAGTTACTGGAAGTTCAAAATATCCTGCTTGGAATATTCCATTTTTAGATATGAGAAAAACAAAAGAAGTAAAATAGAAGAAGAGGCTATCTCAAAATAGTAAAAATTAAATATAATAATGGATATGTTCAAAAAATAAAAAAGGAGGTAAAAGGGATAATGATAGATACAAAAGAGCAGTAAAGGAAATCACAGTTAAATTTAAGTTGATAACTTTAAAGCTCTATATCAAAATTGTATTCAAATAGGATTTAGGACAAAAATCCTATCCTTAAAAATCATTATGCCGTAAAAACTATGAAAAAAGAAATAATGGTTGGAAAAACAAAAATAAACCTTAAAATTGCTTTAGGTTGGAAAAGTGCAACAACAACAGAAAAAATAATTGGAATTGCAACTTGGATAATAATTCTGGCTGCTATATTTCGATTAATTTGGAGATAATATGAAAATAAAAGGGATAAATAATTTATGCAAGGGATATTAATTTAATAAAAATCAATTCATGAAGTACAAATTAGATATGATTGTTATAAAGAGAGGATTTATATATGTAACTTATTGATTTACACAGAATTGTAACAATCCATAGAATAATAAGACTATCAAATAATAATATTCATACCAAAATCCCAAATTTTCCTTTTCTTTTTACAAAAAATAAGGTATAATACTGGACAAAGTATCTCAAAACCCCTAACCCTCTAAAAAATTATAATGAAAATGGAGGAGAAAGGAAATGAAAAGTAAAATTAACATTGTAAATCATGCAATAAATTTTGACTATGGAATAATAAATGATGTTCATGAAAATACACATGGATTGTATGATGAAGTTCATTTAATGCCTGACACTCACAGGGGAAAAGATGTTCCAGTAGGATTTGTTGCAAAAGTGGATGTAGAAAAGGGAGTAATTCCAAATATTGTTGGAGTAGATATTGGCTGTGGAATGAGTGTATACGAGATTCCAAAGCTGGATGTTGCAAATATTGATTGGAAGGAATTTTACAATCATATAAATGAAAATATTCCATCAGGACCAAAATTACAGGAGAAAACTCAGAAATTTGATTTCAGTAATTTAATAATGCAAAAACCTAAAGAAAAAATAGAATCTTATTCAAGGGCACTTGGAACTTTAGGTGGAGGAAATCATTTTATTGAAATAAATTCCGGTAAGAATAATGACTATATTGTAGTTCATTCAGGATCCAGAAAATTTGGACTGGATATATGTAAATATTATAACAAAATGCTTGAATTTGACTTGGAAGCCTATAAAAATGACTTAAATAATATACCGCCTGAAGAAAGGGAAAGTCTGAAGGACAGTATTAAGGCAAAATATAATAAAACAGCACATATTTTGACAGGAGAAAAGGCTAAAAGCTATGTAAATGACATGAAAATAGCTCAAAAATTTGCTAGTGAAAATCGTAGAAAAATGATAGAAAAAATACTTGAATTTTTTGGATACAGATTTAATGCAGATAATTTTTGGGAATCTGTACATAATTATATAGATTTTGAAGACATGACAGTCAGAAAAGGTGCAACCCCTGCAAGAAAAGGACAGAAAATAATAGTTCCAATAAATATGAGGGACGGTTCCATTATAGCAATGGGAAAAGGCAACCAGGAGTGGCTGCAGTCAGCACCTCATGGAGCCGGACGTGTAATGAGCAGAAGTCAGGCTAAAGAAAGTATTTCCCTGCAGGATTACAAAGAGAGCATGGAAGGGGTAAAAAGCTTTACTGTTACGGAAAATACTCTTGATGAAGCACCACAGGCATATAGAAACATTGATGAAATAGTGGAAGCTACAAAAGAAACAATGGACATAATAGAAGTAATAAAGCCAATATTTAACTTTAAAGGTTTACAATAAATTTAATGAATTTGAAAAAACAAAATGACTGGAGAAATCCAGTCATTTTTAGTATAGTGATAGTAAAAAAATATTACCTGATAGGGCTGTAATCAGCCTTCTCAGGTAATATTATTCTAAATTTTTATTACATATAGATATCTATTTTTAATGATAAATGAAAGAATAAAGTATTATTCGCTTATTTCGCAGCTAACATCTTCAGCAGTAGAAGATGATGTGTATACTCCATCGTTTCCTTTCATATGAATGGAAACACCTTCTTTGTTGCTGTAAAGTTCTCCACTGGCAGCTTTTGTGATAGCTAATTCATGAGTTTTACCTTTTCCGTCAGTAAGTACTGCTTTTTCACCATCACCGTATTCAACAGTAATAGTTTCCTTACCACATGTAAAAGTTTTTTTCATAACTTCAGCAGCAGGTTTTTCTTCCTGTTCAGAAGTTGCAGCAGCATTAGCTTTTTTCTCTGCAACTTCTTCCTTTGCAAAATATTCCTGTAATTGCTGAATAGCAGATTTTTGTCCTTTCTTAGGTTTTGAATAACCATTTACTGGTAATAAACCTCCAATTAAAGCTGTTCCTAGTACAACTGTTAATACTTTTTTACTTGCTTTCATAATTAAGTCACCTCTTCATAATATTTGTTTGTTACTGTAAGAAGATTATAGTATTGTATACTTTTTTATTTTTATATTTCTACATATAAATGATATAACTTATTATTAGTTTACACTTTGCCATATAATGACACAAGGTTTTATTAATAGATTGCTCTAAATCCAATTCCACCTCTTATATTTTCACCTTTTGTATCATATCCTGCATTTAGTGTTACACCAAATCTCTGATTTTCTATTCCAAAATTCAAATCAGCTTTGAAATTACCTTTTCTATCCTCTTTTTCATTTCTTAGATTATACCAGTCAGCAGTAGTATAGTTTACTCTTGCTCTATTGTTAACATCATTTATTTTTCCCAGCTCATTGCTCCTTCTGTAGAAGAGTCAGATGAAACGGATTTTTTAGCTGCGAATCCTGATATTCCTGATATTAAAAAAGCTAAAAACATTTCAGTTGAAAATTTTATTGATTTTGATCTTTTTGCAAATGCTCTTAAATTTTTTTCTATATTTCTTAAATTGCTATTCAAAAACTGCACTCCTTCTTTTTATAGTTTTTTAATTTACATATGATTGTATCATAAAAAACTTTGAAAGTATAAAATGATGTTTTGCTTAATAAAAAAAAGTCTGATTTTAATAGGGTTTCATTAAAATCAGACAATTTAATAATTGTTAAAAATATATATTGTAAACGCTATAAATAATATTATATATTAAAGTATTTACAGAAAGGCTGTGAAAATACAATTGCACTTACGGAAGCTTCAGGATACATCATATATCCTTCAGTAAGTTTAATACCAAATCTTTCAGGCTTTAACAGTCCGAATAGCTTTTCCTGATCGGATAGGTCAGGACAGGCAGGGTATCCGAAAGAGTATCTGTTTCCCTGATATTTAGCCTTCAGTACATCATCAATACTTATATCTTTATCTATAATTCCCACATCTTTTCTCATTATAGTATGAACGTATTCAGCTACAGATTCAGCAAGTTCAAGTCCCAATGAATTTACAAGGTGACCTCGGTAAAATTCACCTTTGCTTATCAGTTCATTTGAAACGATTCTAGATTTTTCTCCTGCACTTGCAACAAACATACCTATATAATCTATTTCTGTTGGGTGAATGTAGTCATTAAGTGATAGATACTGTCCCCATGTCTGTCTTGGAAATTCAAATGTTTCAAGAACTTCTAACAAATCATCAGAAAGAATTTCTATTTTTTCGCCATTTTTTCTACATGGATAATATTTATAAATAGCTTTAATGTCAAAATATTCATCACCATGATTTATAATATCGAGAATTTCATTGTATATTTTCATGGCTTTAGGATCCTTTTTTGAAAGAAGGTCACTTATAACCCATTTCATTCCAAGGTGTTTTCCAATAAGCATCTGAAGATTCATATATTTAAATACATCTTTAGCATTAATGTTTGTGATTATTTGTTTATTAAGGGTTTCAGGCTTGTATATCTTTTCAAAGTCATATTCAGGTTTTTTTATTTTTGAATAATCAAATGTTTCGGCAGATTCTCCATAAGTCTGACGTACATTTAGCCTTTCAAGAGCTTTTTCATCCTTCACAAGCATAAGTTCCCTTCTTGACTGGAGATACCCCTTGAACTCCTCAAATTTTTCAGGCACAATCATTTTATTAAGATCAGCCAGTGCAGTCATGGCATCTTTAGAGTAAATTACAATATTATTTTCATATGAAGGTTCAATTTTATTTATTGTAAATTTCTCAGTAAGGGCAGCACCACCTACAAATATAGGGATATTGATTCCTGCATCACGAAGGACAGCCACAGTATTTACCATTTCGGCGGCAGACTTGACAAGAAGTCCTGAAAGTCCAACAAAATCAGCCTTTTCTGTTATAATAGCTTCCCTTATTTTCTCTGCAGGAGTATTAATTCCAAGGTCAATAACGTTGTATCCATTATTTCCTATTATTATTCCTACAAGGTTTTTCCCAATGTCATGGACGTCCCCCTTAACAGTTGCCATAATAACAGTTCCCTTTGTTGCAGAATCAGATTTTTCCATAAACTGTTCCAAATGTGAAACGGAAGCCTTCATTACTTCAGCACTTTGAAGAACTTCAGCAACAATAAGGTCATTTTTATTGAAAAGCCTTCCAACTTCATCCATTCCTGTCATTAGAGGTCCATTTATAATTTCAAGTGGAGCATATTTTTCAAGCAGTTTATCAAGCAGAGGAACTAAATCCTTTTTACTTCCTTCAACAACAAGGTTTGCAATTTGCTCTTCAGGAGTCATGTTACTTGTATCAACTTTTTTTTCTACACCTTTCTTCTCACGGTAAAATGCAACAAATTCTGCAACAGTATCATCATTTGTATTAAACAATAGTGCTTCAGAAAGTTCTTTTTCCCTATCAGAAATATCTGACATATTAATCAGCTTTTCAGTATTTACAATAGCATAGTCAAGTCCTGCTTCATAAGCTTTCTGCATATAGTAGCTGTTTAAAACTTCCCTTCCTGCAATAGGCAATCCAAATGAGATGTTACTTACTCCAAGTATTGTCTTTACATTTGGCATTTCCTTTTTTATTCCCCTTATTGCTTCAATAGTGGAAGTGGCTGAACCAATATATTTCTGATCTCCAGTAGCAACTGGGAATACAAGTGTATCAAAAATTATATCCCTCTCATCAATACCGTATTTTTCTGTCAGTAGTTTATAACTTCTTCTTGCAATTTCTAGTTTTCTTTCAAGAGAAACTGCCATTCCGCTTTCATCTATAAGACCGACAACGACAGAAGCACCAAATTTCTTAATCAGTTCCGACATATCAGCAAATTTTTTTTCTCCGTCTTCAAGATTTATGGAGTTTATAATTCCTTTTCCCTGAAGATATGTAAGTCCTTCCTTTATAACATTTATGTCAGTGGAATCAAGCATTATAGGTACTTTTGCAAATTTAGCAACCTTTTCAAGGAATGATTTCATATCACTGATTTCATCCCTGTCAGGATTTGCAAGACATATATCAATTACATCTGCATCTCCCTTTATCTGTAACCTTGCCACTTCAGTTGCCTCATCAAATTTTTCATTTGCAATCAGATTTTTAAATATACGTGAACCAATTACATTAGTTCTTTCTCCTACATAAATAGGTCTGTCAGCAGGAGGATTTAATGTAATAAGTCCGCTGACTGCATTCTTTGTATCCTGATGTTCTTTAATTGATCTTGGTTCGTAGTTTATACTTTTTGCCTTTATTTTTTCTATGTACTGCGGAGTAGTACCACAGCATCCGCCAACTATATTTAAAAGTTTTTCCTGGAAAAAAGGTTCTATTTTTGCTGCAAGTGTATCCGGCGTTTCTTCATACACACCTTCCTCATTTGGAAGCCCTGCATTTGGATATACTGAAATATATGTATCTGAAACATTATTCAGAGTTTTCAGGAACTGAGTCATAAACTCAGGACCTGTGGCACAGTTTAGTCCTATTGATAGAGGATTCATATGATTTACTGCATAATAAAATGCATCAGCAGTCTGGCCTGCAAGAGTAGTTCCTGTACTTTCGATAGTAAATGAAAGCATAAGCGGAACAGGATACTTTTCAGATGTAGCCTTCTGAAAGCCTAAATATGCAGCTTTCAAATTACGTGTATCCTGAATAGTTTCAAAAAGTATTATATCTACACCGCCTTCAAGTAATCCTGAAATAGCAGTATAGTATGAATGTATAAGTTCATTGAATGTTACTCCTCCAGTGACACTTATTGACTTATTTGAAGGTCCCAGTGCCCCTGCCACATAAAGATTTCTCTTTTCTCCAGGATTTTCTTCCCTGTATTCCTTAATTGCTTTATTTACAATTTCAGCAGCGGCTTTATTCATTTCAAATGATTTATCTTCTAAGTCATAATCCTTAAGGACTATATCAAGTGCACCGAAGGTATTTGTTTCTATAATGTCACTTCCGGCCTTAAGGTAAGTTTTATGTATGTTTTTTATGACTTCAGGCTTTGTAAGTACGAGGTAGTCATTACATCCTTCGTATTTTTCTCCACCAAAGTCTTCAGCAGTAAGCTTATGCTGCTGTATCATTGTTCCCATAGCCCCGTCAATCATAACAATTTTACTATCCAGATCATTTTTCAGAAGACTGTAGGATTCCTTATAGTGTTTATTTATGTCATTATTGTCATAATTATTGTTACTAGTCATCAATCATTCCTTTCCCGATTTACAATTAAATTGATATATTTTTAAAGTAATATTATATCATTATATATATTATTATGTAAAAT
Source organism: uncultured Leptotrichia sp. (assembly GCA_937925095.1). Classification (GTDB taxonomy): domain Bacteria; phylum Fusobacteriota; class Fusobacteriia; order Fusobacteriales; family Leptotrichiaceae; genus Leptotrichia_A. Next base: position 677 of record CALEXX010000016.1, on the reverse strand, counting down.
TCAACATATAAATGATTGTATCATAAAAAGATATAAATGTACATACAAAAGATTAAAATAAAATATAGATAACAAATGTTTTTTTATAAAAATTATATATATAAAATATATTGACAATTTTATAGTAATTGGAATGTCTTGTGTAAAGAATAAAGATTAAAATTCTTTAATTTTTTTCACAGAATAAATATGTTGCAAAAATTCAAAATAATAGTTATACTACATATAACATAATAGAAAAACTACAAACACAATATCTTGTGTTTTTGTTTTGAAAAAACAACATAAAAAATAATGAAAATATTAAATTGCTATCTAATATCAATGCTCAGCAATTTAGGAAGAGGAGAAACTGAAATGAAAAAACTGATTAAATTTGAAAAGGCAGATTGCAATCCATGTGTAATGGTGTCAGATTTACTAGATAAAAGCGGAGTTGAATACGAGAAAGTAAATCCATTTAATAATCCTGAACTTGCAATGAAATATAAGGTAAGAACAGTACCTACAACAATACTTTTGGATCAGGATGAAGAAATAAAAAGAACGATTGGTTTCAATCCTGAAGAACTGAAAGAATTAATAGCAATGATATAATATATATAAAAATTATTTGTAGAAATATATATTTATAAAAAGGGGCGGTCTTAAAAATAGAAATTTGCAGTTATCTTAAA
>CALEXX010000015.1 GCA_937925095.1 uncultured Leptotrichia sp. | reverse complement strand
TATAATTAAAAACTAAATTTCTTTCTAAATTATCAAAAAACTGTTTCATTCCAGAAATATTTAATAACTTTTCAGCAGAAAAACTATCTAAAAACTCACTTCTTTTTTTATAATCTATATTTTTACTAAGTAAACATTCAGAAATAGCTAAATATGATAATTTTGCACTAATTACTAAAGAACCTACATAGTTATCTTTAAGAATTTCCTTCATTTTTTTATCCATTTCTTTTAGTCCTATTTTTTCATCTTCTGTTATCAAGGCATTACTCAATTGTTTTTTATTAGTTATTGATTTATTATAAATTGTTCTTACCTCTGTTTGCGAGCCTAATTGTTCTTTTATTTTTTCTATCGTTCCTTTTCTATTTCCATCACCTGCTTGAGGTGGAGCCGCTTTTCTTGTTACGTAGAATACCATATGAGCCTTTTTTAGGGCTCTTATTATTGAATTTACTACAATTTCTTCTTTTCCTTCAATTCCTGGCATATCTATAATATTAAACTTTTGATTTCCTAAATCAAACTTATATTCAATATTTTCACGAGTAAAATCAGATAATCCATTTCCTATTATCGTTCCATCTTGATATTTCTCTAATTCGCTTTCTTTTTCTAATGTTTCTTTTTCTAATTCTTTTTTTCTTTTTTCTTTACTTTCTATATTATTTTTTTCTTTCTTTAATGTTTTTGATAATTTTTTATTTGATATCTCTATTTCATTAATTTTTTTTCTATTCTCTTTTATCTTGTATATATATTCTTGAAATTTATTGTTTATATTATTCTTTTCTTCTTTTATAACTGTATCTATTTCTAATTTTTTATTTTCTTCTTCTTTATTTATCAATTCTAATTTTTTTTCATTTTGCATCTCTAATGATTCTTTTGTTCTTTCTTTTTCTTCATTTAGTATTTTTTCTTTTTCTTCTATTAATTTTTCTTCCCTATCTTCTTTTCCAAATAATGAATATAATAATTTTAAGATAAAATTTCTTTTATTTTTTTTCATTTCAAGTTCAATATTTAATTTTTCTATTGTTTCTTCTAATTCTTTAACAAATATACTGTGTTTTTCTAGTATTTTATTACTGATTATTTTATTTTCTTCTTCTATTTTCTGTACTGCTATCTTACATTTATCTTTTATTCGATCTATGCTTTTTTTTATCATACTAGAGGGATATACATTCTTTAAAATATTATCTTCCATAATTATAAATTTATCAGATTCTACATTATACTCTATACATACATTTTTTAATTTTTCGGCTATAACTTCAAATTCTCTATTACAAATAATATATTTTTTCTTTTCTTCTATATTTTCATTTATTTTTGTTATTATATTATTTATTTCAATTTTCTTTTCTTCTATTTGCTCATTTATTGAATTAACTTCATTATTCATATTTTTTATTTCAGCAATTAATATTCTAAATTTTTTTCTAGTTTCAGATTTTGTTTTCTCATTTAGTAAAATACGTAAAGTTTCTATTAAAGTTGATTTTCCAGCATTTGTTTCTCCATAAAAAGCCATTGTAAATGTATCCCATTCAGAATTTAATTTTAAATCATTTATTTCTTTTTCCACTTCTATTTGCAATCCAAATAACATTTCTTGAACTTGTTTTTGAGATTGTTTAATTTTTTCATCTTCTATATTTTCATTTACAATTTTTTGAACTAAATTTCTAATTTCTTCATTTATACTGTCATAAATTTGCAATTCGAACATCCGTATTCTCCTTTTTCGATATTATATAAAATTTTAAATATTAAATAAATAATAATTCTCAATGTAATTATACGATATTTTCATAGCATTTACAAATGTTTTAATAATTTTTCGCAAAAATAATTCAAAGTTTTTTAATGTTATAGTATAAAAAATAATCATTTATATTAGTTTGCTCTACATTTCAAATGTTTTATAAATGATTATTTTATATACTTTTAAATCTATTACTTCCCTACAAGTCTTTCTATTTCCTTCTTGAGAACATCACTTGGATTGTATTTCTTAAAATCCTCCGACATTTTCTCCAACTTTTTCCATTCCTTCTTGTTTAACATTTTTCCAACAGCATCTATTACAGACTTTCTTGACTTAAGGCTTGCCGGAAATCCGATTTCTGCAATTTCAGCCCTTACAGCATAGTCAAACTGATCATAGTCATGAGGAATAATTACTGACGGTTTGTTAAATTTTATTCCATTATACAGAATACCTGTTCCACCGTGATGAATTATATAATCCACCTTTGGAAGGAAAGTGTCATAATCTGCATACTGATAAACAAATATGTTGTCAGCAGGTTTTTCCACAGGCTCATCTTTTTTCGCATAATTTCCAAAGGATACAATGTAGCAAGTATCAGGATATATTTCTGAAAGTTCCTTTGCAATTTCTACCAGGTCATTTTTCCCCCAGAGAACATGAGTTCCACTTGTCAGAAATATAACTTTTCCATATTTTTTTGTATCAGGAAATTCATATTTATTTTTATCAAATCCTTCACAGCAAGGGCCTGCATGTATAAACTGCTTAGGAAAGTCATCCCTGAATTCAAGTTCCTTCATTCCCAGCCCAAGCATTGAATAATGTGAGTATATATTTTCTTCCCCATTTTTATCATATAATTTAAATCCCAGAGGTTTCAGCTCTTTTCTGGCTAAAAAACACACTGCCCTCTTGAAATTTCTGATTACGAATCTTCCTACAGCATCTCTAATTTTGTATATTAACCCTTCTCTCGGATACCATCCACCCATATAAGTAGGTGTTGTCGTTTTGCTTTCTACTATAAAAGGAGTTGGCATACTTGAAATCCAAGGAATTCCAAGCTTATCAGCTATCATACCAGCAGGTGCAGCTATAAAATCAGCTATTATCACATCCGGCTTTCTTTCCCTGAACTTTTCCTCAAGTTCCTTTACAAGCTCCGGCACAAGAGCCATATTCGATCTGAACTGCTTATAATATATAAACATATTCGTCTGTTTTGATGTATTTACAATATTTTCAAATACTGAAGGTTTATCCTTTAGGACAACTTCACATTTAATTCCCAGATTATTTAAAAATTCCTTTTTTTTAGCTCCTGTATGAATACATATATCGTATTTTTCATCATTTATTAAATCCTTTATCAATCCCAATACAGGATTCAAATGCCCACTATATGGGGGCACAACAATATCAATTTTTATTTTTTCGTAACCATTCATTTATACTTTCTCCTTTTCTTCCTCACTTCTCCAAAAATTTTTTTTATATAATTTCTTTTATTCCTAGCCAGTTTATTGTATCTTTCGTTTTTTCAAAGAAATCTCCCTTCAGAAAATCCTTTTCACCTTCTGAATGTCCACCTTTTGCAGGATGATTACTCTTTATTACTTCTCCATTTAAAATGTTTTTTTCAAACTGTTCTGCATCTTTTCCCAAGAGAAAATATACTATATTTTCATTTTTTGTTGAAATATACTCCATCAGTTCTCTTGTAAAAGGATGCCAGAATTCATTATGTTCTCCTTTTTTTTCAGCAATGGTTGTCAGAGATGAATTTAAAAGAAGAACTCCCTGCTTTTCCCACGATTTAAATAATTCATTTGGCGGAAGTATAGCAAACTCGTTATGACCTATTTCTTTTCTTATTTTTTCAATATCTTCCATTTTTCCATTATAAGTTTTATATAGTAATTTTAATATATTTTTCAATGAAATGTTTATTTCATGATTAACCCAAGAAGTATTCTGAACCTCAAATGCAAGCCCGGTAGCTATTTCCTCTTTGGAATACGGTTCATTGGAAAGTATACATACTTTTCTTGATGAAATCGAACTTCTTAATGCCTTAAATATATATTCATTTTTGGGAATGTACTCTATTTTTCTTATTTCCATACATTTTATAAAACTATTTATTGCCGCCACTTTTTCCATAGTGAAAAAATCATAGTAATCTTCATGTATGTTATATTTTTCCATAAATTCCATTCTCTGAATATTATTTTTGACTTCATTTGTTTCATCTATTATCTTAAATTTTACTATTCTATTTTCAACACCAAGAACAAAGATTTCATCTTCTATTACACATATTTTTGTTATTTCATTCTTAAAAACATTCTGTATTACCTGTATTTTAAAGGTTTCATCTGTAATTATAAGATCTCCTGTTCCTGTTCCTATAAAATAGTTTTTGTCATTTTTCTCAATAAAAGTTATTCTGGAATTGGAAATCTTAATTGAATTATACATTTCTGCTTCAATTATATTCCATATTTCTATCTCTCCGGCATCTGTTCCAGCAAGATATTCAATTCCCACAATTTTAGAATAAATATGATTATTTTCTGTTTTTATATCAAATATTTTTTCAAGTTTGCTGTCAAAAATGTTTATTCTGTTGCTTTTTTCATGCAGTTCCCTATATTTCAATATTACATTTTCTCCACTTGTGAATATTCTATAATTTCCTTTAGTCATATTTTCTGAAAAAGATTGAGTAATATATGATTCCTTTGTATTTACATCATACGAACAGAGTGTATTATTTTCAATAAAAATTATTTTCCCACCTGTAGTAAAATCAACTACCTCAGGAGTTCTCTCAAAATCATACACTTCTTCTAATATTTTTTTTCTTCTTCCATCACATTTATAAACTTTTCCATTTTGTGTAGAAACAAAAAATATGCTGGAAACAAAAAGCTGATTTTTTTCCTTTATATACCGGATTACTTCACAATTCTTTATTTTTCCTGCAACTTTCTTTTCTATTTTTCCTTCTTTTAAAAAAATCAGTTTATCTCCTGTTGTTATTATTCTCTTATTTACAGAATCTACTCCAAAATCTTTTATTTTTGTATCATATGATATATTGTCTTCTAAAATTGTTTTCATACTCTATAACCTCATATATAGATTTTAGTTTTTTTTCATTTTCCAGCTCTGATAAACTAATACTCCCGCCGAAAATATGATTAATCCACAGCTTATAACTCCATATACTAAATAGGGATATTCAGACGAGAATATATTTTCCATTGCATATGATGTGATTTTCCCAATAGGTACTCCAGGATTGTTTGCTTTCAGATCCAAAATAAAGTTAATAAGTTCTGCCAGATAAACACCTATAATTCCAGGAATTGCTGAAAAAACCATACCAAAAGGTGAAAAATTTTCTCTTGTTATTGTATTAAATCTACTTTTTCTTTCCTGAAATTCATCATAATCTTTCTTTTTCAGTTTTTCTATTAAAAAATGATATCCACCAACAGCACCATAATACATGACTATTGCTGCAATTGAACCATAAAAATTTATTCTCGTTAACACTACATATAATATAATTCCAGGTATCACTCCAATAAATGAACCTAACATTCCTAGTATTTCCATATTTCAGTCCTTTCAACTATAAATTTATTTTTATTTTTAATTTTACCATTAATATTGTTTTTTTACAATATCATTTTTATTACTACAGCTCAAGTTTTTCTTCTTTTGATACAATTCTGTATTCCTGATATTTTTTAGTGTACTATATTATATTTGATTTATTCTTTTCCATTTACAAATCTTAAAAAAGGATGTAAATAGAAAAGAGCAATCGTTAAATTGCTCTTGAATTATTACTCCTCTTTATCATTTTTATACAAATTCTCTAAATCAGAAAATTTAAACTTCAAATTTTTCTCTTCTTCACAAACTTTTATCATAAACTCAAAAAAATCCCTATGTAACTTTATTTCTTCTCCTATGAAAGGACCATCCAATCCTTTCCAGGATATATTGTCTTTCTTTTTCTGGATTTCTTTTTCTATATTTTTCATTTCCTTGAAAGCTTTATAAAGCCTATGATTTTTTGACAACATTTTTTATTCCTCTTTTCAATAAATTGATATCTTCAAGCATATTTTATTTCTCAGATTTTTTTATTTCATTTATTTTTGTCAATTTATTTTAAAATAGGCTAAATTTTTTTTAGCCTATTTTAAGTAATATATGTCATAAAATAAAGTTTTTCAGATTACATATCTTGTTTCTTGTCTTCTATCTTTTCTTTATTTTTTTCTTCTTCTTTTCCCTTTTTCTTTTTCTTAATATCATCTATAAGTACACCTGCACCTACAACTAAAGCCACAACACATCCAACTCACATAATTCTGTCTCCTTTTGTCTAGTTTGAACGTATTATATCAAATTTTGTACATTAAAACAAGAAATCTTTTTCAAAATAAAAACCCTTGAAAAACAATGTTTTCAAGGGAATATGAAATAATAATATTATCTTTTTGAGAATTGTGGGCTTCTTCTTGCTTTCTTTTTCCCGTATTTCTTTCTTTCAACCATTCTTGAATCTCTTGTTAAGAATCCTGCTTCTTTTAAAGCTCCTCTTAAAGATTCGTCAGCAACTATTAAGGCTCTTGAAACACCGTGTCTTATAGCTCCTGCTTGACCTGTATTTCCTCCACCGTTAACATTTACTTTTACTCCGTATTTATTTAATGTTTCTGTTAATTCTAATGGTTGTTCAACTATTTTGGCAAGTAATTCTCTTCCTCCAAAATAATCTCTCATATCTTTACCGTTTATTGTTACCCCTGCTTCACCTGGTACTAATCTAACTCTTGCTACTGAAGTCTTTCTTCTACCTGTTCCTAAATATTGAATTTTTTCTGCCACGAAAATTACCTCCTATAATTCTATTCTTTCTGGTTTTTGAGCTACATGGTCATGCTCAGTTCCAGTGTAAATTTTTAGTCTGTTAATCATTTGACTTCCTAATTTGTTTTTAGGTAGCATTCTTTCAACAGCTTTTCTGATTACTTCAGTAGGTTTCTTTTCAAGCATTTCTTCAAGACTTCTAACTTTTAATCCTCCAGGATATCCACTATGTCTATAATATTTCTTATCCAACATTTTTTTACCAGTTACAGCAAATTTATCTGCATTTACTACTACTACGTAGTCTCCTCCATCAACATGTGGTGTGTAACTTGGTTTGTGTTTACCCATTAATCTTACAGCTATTTCAGTAGCTATTTTTCCTAGTATTTTTCCTTCTGCATCTATTTCATACCAGTTTCTTGTTACTTCTTCTTTCTTTTGCATTACAGTACATTTGTTCACTTTTTATCCTCCTAATTTCTCTTATAATTTATAGGATATATCGGTCCTTTGTGGGAAAGGATTACATTTAATGATTATATCCTATTTCCCATTATTTGTCAAGAAATTTTCGCTAATTTACTTCTATTTAATTATAAGATTATATACTTTAAATTATTATTTTAAGTTTTCTTTTACTAAATCTTCTACTTTATATTCTTCAGATATTTTATTAACAATATTCATTCTTTCTTCGTTTGCTTTGTTGTTTAATAATCCGTTTGCAATTTGATTATATGCATCGTTAGGTGTAATATTTCCTAATTTTCCTCTTTCTGCTTCATAAATATCAGCTACTTCTTTTTGAGTAACTACAACATTTTTTCTAACTTGAAGATCCAAGTAGAAGTTTATGTACACATTACTTTCAATTATTTTTATGTTTGCTTCTTCTTTTTTCTCAAAATCAGTTTCTTTCATTTTTCTTTCAATTATTTTTCCAATAACAATTCCTTTTATTATATCAGGATTTCCTTTTGAAAATAAAATTTCTTCTTTAGTTACTTCAACTGATTTTTTCATTTCCTGAATTAATTTGTTTATTTCTTCATCTTCAAGAACTACAAGCTGTTGCTGTAATAAATCTCTTTGGATAATTTCCCTTGCATCAGAGAATCCAATGTTTTGTGCGTCAAACTGTGCTTTGTTTTCATTGTAAATTCTTGTAACTTCATCTTCATTTACAGAAATTTTTCCTTCGATTTCTTTTGCTATAAAGAATTTTGCCTTTTCATTTTTGAAATGGTAATCAAATTCTTCCTTTTCTTCAGGTGTAAATTCATATTTTTTTGCAGTATCTAGTATTGCCTTATTGATAAGAACTTGTCTTATTCCTTCTTCGTTTCCTTTTAATTCTTCTTTTTCTTCAGCAGTTAAATTAACTTCTGTATTCGCTTTTTTCACATCTTTTTTAGACATTAATTTCTCCTTATAATATTTATTGTTTTTAATTATTTTACATTATTTTAAAAAAAATATCAATATAAATATTGATATTTTTATATTAATTTATTTATTTTTCTTATGTAAAACTGTTTTTATCAAGATTAATAATCCTCACAGCATTTACTAAGTATTATTATTTATTTAACATTCTCGATAAAAATTCTTTTGTTCTTTCATGTTTAGGATTGTCAAAAATTACTTCAGGTTTGTCATCTTCTACAATAACTCCCTGATCCATAAATACTACACGGCTTGACACATCGTGTGCAAAGTCCATTTCGTGAGTTACTACAAGCATTGTAAGTCCACTTTTTGCCAAATCCTTCATAACCTTCAGCACCTCTCCTACCATTTCCGGGTCAAGTGCTGATGTAGGCTCATCAAAAAGAAGTACTTCCGGTTCCATTGCAAGTGCCCTTGCTATTGCAACCCTCTGTTTCTGCCCTCCTGAAATTTGAGCCGGTTTTGCATGAATGAATCTTTCCATTCCTACCTTTGCTAAAAGTTCCTTTGCCGTCTTTTCAGCTTCTTCACGCGTCTTTTTCAGAACCTTCATTTGTCCAATTACACAGTTATCAAGAACACTGAGATTGTTGAAAAGGTTAAACTGCTGAAAAACCATTCCTACTTTTTCCCTAAGTTTTACAAGTGGCATGCTTCCTGAAATAATATCTTTTCCATGAAACAGTATTTCTCCTTCAGTAGGTCTTTCCAGTAGGTTTATACATCTTAAAAGAGTAGATTTTCCACTTCCTGAAGATCCTATAATACTTACAACTTCCTTTTCGTATACATCAAAGTTTATATCTTTTAAAACTGTTCTTTTTCCAAAATCTTTTCTTATATTTTTTACTTCAATTACTTTATTTCCTCTTTCCATTATGCCTTACCTCCTGAAATCTCAACATTCTGAGAATTTTCTTCCGCTACCTCTTCCAAAAATTCAAAATTTTGAGGTCCGTCTATTTTTTTCTCTATATATTTCAGGATTGCAGTCAGAGTAAATGTCAGGAAGAAATAAATTACACTTGTGATAATAAACACTTCATAGTATCTCAAATAAGTTCCTGCTATTGCATTTGAAGTATAGAACAGTTCAGTAACACTTATTACATTCAATACTGAAGTATCCTTTATGTTTATAATAAATTCATTTCCTATTGAAGGAAGTATGACTCTGAACATCTGAGGAAAAATTATACTGCTCATCATTTGGAAATGAGTCATTCCAAGAGCTTCTGCCGCCTCAAACTGTCCTTTGTCAATGGAATCTATTCCTCCTCTTATAATTTCACACATATATGCTCCTGTATTAATGGAAACTATAAACAGTGCGGCTCCCATAGGAGAAAACTTTAAAACATCAGCTAGTCCATAGTATATTACCATTGACTGAACTATCATTGGTGTTCCCCTAAATATTGAAACATAAACTGAGAAAATAGTATTTGCTATTTTAAGTATTATTTTTTTCAGTTTCGGAGTTCTTTCATCAGTATGTATATTTTTTACTAATGTAACTCCTAACCCAATTATAAATCCTACTATTGTTCCTGTAAGGGAGATAAATAAAGTATTCCATGTACCTGTCAGAAATCCCTTCCAGTTATTTTTTACAAAAAATGCAACCCATGCAAAAAATGTCTTTTTTCCATTTTCTCCAACCTCATCAGTTTTAGGCTGATTTTTTATAGCAGAGTTCATTATTTCCGTTCTCTGCTCAGGTGTAATTTCATCCAGTATTTTATCTATTTTTCCTACCAGTTCCTCATCGCCTTTTTTTACTCCTATGGCAATATCGAGCTCTGATTTTTCATATGTAAAACCATTTTCTCCTTCAAAACTTACAAATTTAAGTTCAGGATTTGAATCTACTGCCGCCATTGCTCCAGGTCTTTCAGAAACATATCCATCTATTTTACCTGAACTTAATGCAACCACCATTGAAGGAAAATTTTTCATTGCCTCCTGTTTAGCAACTCCCTTCATCTGATCTATGACATTATAGTGGAGAGTGCTTTGCTGACCTGTTATTTTTGCACCTTTAAAGTCATTTATAGACTTTGCATTGGCATATTTACTGTTTTTTCTCACTACAACTACAAGATCTGATTCATAATAAGGCTTTGTAAACGAAAGGCTCTGCTTTCTTTCAGGAGTTGGAGACATTCCTGCAATTACTATATCTACCTTTCCTGCAGACAATGCAGGCCCAAGCAATGCATCCCACTCAGATTTCACTATAACAAGCTTTTTATTAAGTCCCTTTGCTATTAATTTTGCTATTTCAACGTCATAACCGTTACAGTACCCATTTTCAATTTTTACTGCCCCGTTTTTATCGTTGTTCTGAAACCAGTTAAATGGTGCATATCCACACTCCATACCTACTTTCAGATCATTGTTTGCTGCATACCCCGATACAAACATCATTAAAAACATGACCAGTAAAGCTATCCTACTTTTCATCTTTTCTATTTTTTTCAAATTATATAACTCCTTTTTTTATTAGAGTTTCAGCTATCTGAATAGTATTTGTAGCCGCACCTTTTCTTATGTTGTCTGCTACAACCCATAAGTTAAGTCCATTATCTACTGACTCATCCCTTCTTATTCTTCCAACATAAACTTCATCAGTATCTTCTGCTACTATAGGCATAGGATACACATTTTTTGAAACGTCATCCTGTACGACAACTCCTTCTTTTTCTTCAAATGCTTTAAATACATCTTTTAATTCAAAAGGTTTTTCCAATTCAACGTTTACTGATACTGCGTGTCCCATTTTTACAGGTACTCTTACACATGTAGCAGTTACTTTAAGATCTGGTAATCCAAGTATTTTTCTTGTTTCTTCAACCATTTTTATTTCTTCTTTTGTATACCCATTATCTAAGAAACTATCAATATGTGGTAACAAATTGAATGCTATCTGATGAGGATAATTTGTTGAAGGTTCTCCTTTAAGGTTAGCTTCCAAATCATTTATTCCCTTTTGTCCGGAACCTGCCACCGCCTGATAAGTTGAATAAACTACCCTTTTAAGTCCATATTTATCAGCAAGTACTTTCAATACTGGCATTACCTGTATTGTTGAACAGTTAGGATTGGCAATTATTCCATTATGTCCGTCAAGTGCTTCAGGGTTTGCTTCAGGTACAACAAGAGGAATATCCTTTTCCATTCTCCATGCACTACTGTTATCTATAACAATTGCCCCTTTTGCCTTAAATTTAGGTGCATATTCCTTCGAAATGCTTCCTCCTGCAGAAAATAAAGCTACATCAATATCATCTTTTATATTTTCTTCTTTAAGTTCTATTACAGTATAATCCTTACCGTCAAAATTTACTATTTTCCCTGCTGATCTTGCAGATGCATAAAGATAAAGTTTTTCCACCGGGAAGTTTCTTTCCTTTAACACCTTTAAAAAAGTTTGTCCCACAAGTCCTGTTGCTCCAACTACTGCTACATTATATTTTTTCATTTTTTAAAATCCTCCTAAATTTATTTTATTATTTTATTATTTTAATTAAAAATTTTCTTACTTTATTATTCCCTTCTGTTTAAACAGTTTTGTCAGTTTATCTACTGTTTTTTCTTCACATGAAACTAAAGGAAGTCTTACTATATCATTATCTATTTTACCTAAAATTTTCATTGCAGTTTTTACAGTTACCGGATTACCTTCGATAAACATATTTCTGCTGACATCATAAAGTTCTGTATGCAGTTTATATGCCTTTTCATATTCCTGATTCAAAAATGCCGCAATCAGTTCCTTCATTTCTTTAGGCATAATATTTGCAACTACTGAAACTACTCCTTTTGCTCCTATTGACAGCATTGGCAGTATCAAGTGATCTTCTCCAGATAAAATTTCTATCTTATCTCCACACAGATCCTGAATTCTTATCATCTGTTCAATACTTCCGGTAGCTTCTTTTATTGCCACTATTTCAGGAAATTCTGCAAGTTTTGCAACTGTTTCCGCTTCAATGTTTATTCCTGTTCTTCCAGGAACATTGTATAGCATAACAGGAAACTTTGCTTCTTCGGCTATTTTTTTATAATGTTCGTAAATTCCCCTCTGACTTGGCTTGTTATAATATGGGCATGTACTAAGTGCCGCATCTGCTCCCAGTTCCTTTGCATATTTTGTAAGCTCAACTGCCCTGTCAGTATTGTTTGAACCTGCACCTGCTATAACCTGTATTCTTCCCTTCACTTCTTCTACAACAATTTTTATGACCTTTTCATGTTCAGAAAACGTAAGCGTCGGTGCTTCTCCTGTAGTTCCGCATGGAACTATTCCTGCTGTTCCATTTTCAATGTGATAGTTTACCAGTTCCCTTATTTTATCCTCATCAACTTCTCCATTTGACTTAAAAGGAGTTATCAGTGCAACGTATGATCCTTCAAATTTCATATTTACTACCATCCTTTTTATTTTTTATAATTCAACTGTTATCTCTTGTAAATATAATTTCCTTCAGCTATCTTTTCACTCGGTCCTGTCATGAAAGCATCGTCTCCTTCTTGACTATACTCTATTGTCAATTGTCCACCAGGAACTTTCACATTCACCTTTTCATTAGTAAGGTTGAATATTCTTCCAAGAACAGCTGAAGCAGTTGCTCCTGTTCCACATGCGAGAGTTCTTCCAGCTCCTCTTTCCCACGTGATTACTTCCATATTGTTTCTATCTGTCACTTTTACAAAGTTTACATTAACCTTTTTAGGAAAAAGTTCTGTATAATTCTCTATTTTTTTACCTAAATCATCGATATCATATTCTGAAAAATCATCTACGAAAATAACAGAATGGTCTGTCCCCATAAATATATAAGATATTTCAATTTCCTTTCCGTCTATATTTATTTTTTCCTTTAAAAATCTTTCTTTGTCAGTATTTATAAGTTTTTTCACTTCAAATATAGGTTTTCCCATATTTACTTTTACAGAAAATCTATTTTCTTCTTCATCCATATTTGTTTCAATAAACAAATCTCCCGATAAAGTTTTTACTATAAATCTGTTTTCCTGCTCAACATTATTATTTCTCAAATAATTTGAAAAACATCTTATTCCGTTACCGCACATAGGAGCCTGACTTCCGTCAGAATTATAGTAAAACATGAAAGGCATATTTGCCACATATTTCAATATCAGCAACCCATCTGCACCTATTCCAAAATGTCTGTCACATACCTGTTTTGCAAGTTCATTATAGTCAGGTATACCTTTTTCTATAAGATCTTTTTCATTCATGATTATAAAATCATTTCCTGCACCATGATATTTCTCAAATTTCAACATTTCAGCAACCTCCTCTGTTCATTTTAGTGTTATTATAAATCAAATTCCTTTGCCAGTAATTCAGCAACTTTTTTACCCATAACTTCATCAACGATTATTGACAGGCTTATTTCAGATGTAGCAACTTGATGGAAACTTATATTATTTTCTGAAAGAACTCTGAATATTCTGGCAGCAATCCCTATATTGCTTATTAATCCAATACCTACAACAGACACCTTTACAACATATGGATTTATTATAATGCTTATTCTGTCAAATTTTTTCTGTAAAATTTCACTTACCTGCTCAAGTGAAGCCTTATCTGTTTTAGGAGTAGTAAATGCAAAACTTCCATGTTCACTTGATACATCATTCTGACTTATCATATTTATATTTATTCCCTTTTTTTCAGCCTCTTCAAATATCGCGTAAACATTTTTCGCATAAGTTGGAATATCTTCAACATTTACCATAAGAATATTCTCATTTATTGATATTCCTGTTATTATTTTTTCTTCCATTACTTTCTCCTTTGAAGTTATTATTGTACCATTTTTTTCACCAAGAGATCTTCCAACATATATTTCAACTCCATATTTGTTTCCAAGTTCAACTGCCCTTGGCTCCATTACTCCTGCTCCAAGAAATGCCAGCTCCATCATTTCCTCATATGAAATAACTGAAAGTTTCTTTGCTTCAGGATAAACTCTCGGATCAATGGAATATATCCCATCTACATCTGTATATATTTCACATTTTGCTCCAAGTGCCGCCGCAAGTGCTACTGCTGAAGTGTCGGAACCTCCTCTTCCAAGTGTTGCGACATCCCCCTTTTCGTTAACTCCCTGAAATCCGGCAACAATTACTATTTTCCCTTCCTTCAGATGCTTTTTTATATTTTCACCTTTTATTTCTTCAATCCTATTTTTTGTATGATGTCCACCTGTTCTTATTCCAGCCTGTCTTCCTGTAAGGGAAATAGCCGGATATCCTAATGACTGCAAAGCTATACTTAAAAGGGCTATTGTCTGCTGCTCACCAGTCGACATAAGTCTGTCCATTTCCCTTTTGTCAGGATTTTCTGTTATTTCATTTGCAAGTTTTATTAGACCATCTGTTGTTTTTCCCATTGCAGATACCACTGTAACTACTTCATTGCCTTCATCCTTCACTTTTCCCAAATATCTGGCAATATCCAATATTTTTTCAGTTGTTGCAACCGAACTGCCTCCATATTTATGAACTATTATCACTTTTAACCCTACTTTCCATAATTCTGAAAAACTTTATATTTCCATTTTAAAACAGTTTCCTAATTTTATCTTATAGATGTAATTATACATCATTTTTGATTACAATTCAAAGATTTCATCATTTCTTATGAGGTCATCTCCAGTTTCCCTTTTTACTGCAACTTTGGCTTTTCCATCCTTTACAAATACAACTGCAGGTTTTATCATTCTGTTATAGTTGCTTGACATTGTATAGCAGTAAGCTCCTGTTGTTGTTATTGCAAGTATATCTCCTATTTCAGCCTTTTGAAGTTTACCTTTCTGTATAAGAATATCTCCTGATTCACAAAGCTTTCCTGCCACTGTAACTTCATCTTCGGCTTTTTCTTCCAGCTTATTTACTATTCCTGCCTCGTATTCAGCCTGATAAAGTGCCGTTCTTATGTTATCAGACATTCCACCGTCTACAAATACATATTTCTTTCCACCAACGGTTTCCTTGATTCCTCCTACTGTATAAAGAGTTGTCCCTGCATTTCCTACAATACTTCTTCCCGGCTCTATATTTAACTCAGAGAATCCTATCTGATATTTAATTTCCATTGCTTCCGTATATGTAATTATTTCCTTCAGTACTTCTTCTATAGGTTTAGGATCGTCTCCCTCTTTATAGTATACTCCAAATCCTCCACCCATATTTACTGTATGTACGACTATTCCCAGTTCCTTTTTCAGCTTATCAAGATATTTGAAAATTTCTTCCAGAGCAAATATAAAGAACACTGACTGAAATATCTGGGAACCTATATGTGTATGGAATCCTCTGAAATCAAGATACTGACTGTTATTAATTCTCTTAATTATATCAAACAGATTTGCCTGAAACAGTGAAATTCCAAATTTTGAAGTCAGTCCAGATGTTTTTATATAGCTATGTGTATGTGCTTCTATTCCCGGATCAATTCTTATAAGCACTGCCTGTTTTTTTCCTTTTTCCTTACATATTTTTTCTATTTTTTCTATTTCATCTTCATTATCTATAACTACTTCTTTAATTCCATAATCTACTGCCATTTCCAGTTCTTCATATGTCTTGTTATTTCCATGCATATGAACTCTGTTCATTGGAAATCCCGCCTTATATGCTGTATATAATTCCCCGCCTGAAACTACATCCAGTTCAAGCCCCTTTTTCTCAACCAGTTTTGCCATTCCTGTTGTAAGAAAAGCCTTTCCTGCATAGACAATCTGTGTCCCAAATCTTGATGATTTAAATGCTTCTTTCATTTTATCTATCGTTGTTTCTATAAGTTCCTGATCCATCACATAAAGAGGTGTTTTAAATTCCTTTGCAAGTTCAACTGCATCCACTCCTCCTATTGACAGATTTCCCTTTTCATTAATTTTTGAAGTTCCAAATAATTTCATAATTTTCATTTTCCTTTCCTTTTTAATTGTATGTCTTTCACCAGCTTGATTCTATTTTAGAAATAATTTATTATAATAAAAAATGCTGATAAAACGGCATCAGCATATAAAACATCTATTTTTATAAGTTAAAATTAAAAATTATGATTTATACCTGACAGCGCAACATTATCCATTATAAGATAATGACAGTTCTATGGATATTCTCCATAGCCCCAGCAACAAAGAAAGTCACTCTTTGCACTTCGGCAGTTATTCCTTTCAGTTTATTTCACAGAATTGACTTTTCTCCATAAGCCTACTTTTAATACCTGCACCTCTATCTTGGTATATTATACATAATTTTTCTATTCTTGTAAAGTTTTAATTTATTCATAACTGTCATATGTTGGATTAATCTTTTAAGCTTGAAGTACTTTCCATTGTAAAATTTTAAATAATTCAAAAATATGATTTTTAGATTAATTTTTAAGTTTTCTTTTTAAGACAGTTCCAATTTACCTTTCATTTTATCATAATATTTTGCAGTTGACAAAAATTTAATTTTAGAGTACTATGTTTATGTAGAATATGTCTACATAAATAAATAGAGATCAATACCCTGGCATTACCAATATGGTACAGATACATCTGACGCCGGGGTTTTTATATGAAAATAGATGAATTTGAATCGTATACTAAACATATTAATCTTATTAGGAATTTATGTGCTCATAACATGCCAATTATAGATATAAATATAAAAACTCCACCTAAAATTCCTTCTGAAGTAAAGTATTTAGTTAATAACCCTAGAAAATTAATAACCTCTATTTTAATTATTATACATTTTGTCAAAATAATAAATCCAAATTATTCTTTTCTTGAATTATATAATGTAATTATAAAAAAGTTAATAAAAAATGACTACGTTGCAAAAAAATATGGAATAACAGATATAAAATTATTAAGACAATACTTCAAAAAATAATAAAATTAATATAAGCAAAACTATTCTAATAATTTTATTTTAAAAATAGAATAATTTTGCTTTTTTATTAACTCCTATTTATCCAAATATTCTTTCTATTTTTCCATTTTCCATTCTGTACACTTTCATATATTCCTTAAAAATTTCATTTCTATGTGACACTGCAACAACAGAATATTCAAGTTTTTTTAAAATATCTGAAATTTCCCTTTCACTTTGAATATCTAAATTTGCAACTGGTTCATCCATAAGGAGTAATTTGACATCAGTTGACAGCAGAGCCCTTGCCAACCCTATTTTCTGTATCTGTCCTGCAGAAAGATTTATATCTTTTCTTCCTGTAATTTCTGTTTCCAGTCCATCTGAGAGATTATCTGATATATCTTTTACACCGGTTAATTCCAATATCCTATTAAAATGATCTTCATCAATTTTTCTTCCCAATGTCAGATTGTCTTTTAATGAAAGCGAAAATAATTCTGTTTGCTGAGGAACATATGTTATATTTTCACTATTTCCCGTTACATCTTCATTATCAATTTTAAATATTCCTGACACAGGCTCGTATAAACCACTTAAAATCTTTATTAAAGTACTTTTTCCACAACCACTTTCTCCTGTAACAAGTATTTTTTCCTTATCCTCTAAGTTTATTTCAAAATTCATTTTATCCAAAATATCAGAGCTATTTTCATCATATCTGAATACTATATCTTCCAGCTTCAGAATATTTCCTGATGATTTTTCATAAATATTCTCTTTTTCTTCATTTCCTTTCATTAGTTTTTCTTTACTCGGAATACTTAGGAACTCTGAAATTCTCTCAACTGAAATTTTTCCTCTTAACCAGTCACTATAAAGTGAAGGCATGCTATGAAATATCCACACAATATTCTGATTCAATATATTAAATCCCATAAACTGACCTATTGTTAAAAAACCTCTGCTAATCAGATACAAGCTAAAAATCAAAGTTATGACATCACACAGTAATCCTGTTCCTATGCCTAGACTTACCATTTTCCATTCAGCTTTCATATTTCCCAAATGTTCTTCTGTAAATTTTTTATATTTTTCTTTAAACAGAGCTGTTCCAAATTTTTCATTTTTAAACACATTCAGTAAAATTTTGCTATTAAATACCTGTAAAAGAACAGTCTGCATATTTTCCTGTTCTTCCTGTCTTTGAACATATGTCTTCTCAATTTTTTTACCTGCATATTTTGGAATTAGTATTGATATTGAACATAATATAAGTGTAAAGAAAAACAGTACAGGTGACGTAAAAAATCCAAAAAACATGGCTGAAACAAAGGAAACAAGCCCTGAAAGAAGCGAAACTGATACATATGAAACTACTGATGACAGAGTATTTACATCTGATAATAGTAATGTTATCCAGCCACCTTCTCCATCATCTTCAAATTTTCTAAAAGGAATTTTCTCTATATTTTTTATTAAATCATCTGAAATTAACTGACAGCATTCCTTTTCTTTCATCTCAATCTTTTTTCCAAGTACCGATTTTAATTTTCCTATTATTATACACAAAATCACAAGTATTCCGGCAATGAAAAAAAATTTTTCATTTTTTCCAGAACTTAAAGTTGATATCAGTACGTCCATTTTTATAGCCAGAATAAACTCAGATAATGCTATTATTAGAGAAAATACAAACAAAAAATGAACTTTATATTTTTTCATTAATAAAAATATCATTTTAAAATATTCATTATTTTTCATTTACATCACCAACTTCAATTATATTATCATTTTCTGTAATAAAATCATATGTATGTGTTATTATTACAATTCCCATTATATTTTTTAATTCTTGAAATAATGTCATCAGTATCTTCTGATTTTCAATATCTAAATCTGAAAATGGCTCATCAAGAAATATGAAATCAGGTTTAAACAGAAGACTTCTTGCTATGGAAAGTCTTCTCAGCTGACCTGCTGAAAAATTAGTATTTTCACCAAAAACTGTATCAAGTTTCTTTGGAAATTTTTCAATTACAGAATACATGTTTACTTTTTTCAGGACATCTGCAACTTCTTCTTCAGAATAATTTTTATCTAAAGTCAGGTTTCGAAATATTGTTGTATTAAAAAATTCTGACTTCTGTGGAACATATCCCAATTTTCCTTCCATAATTTCTTTTTTCCCATTTTTCATTCCATAAATTTCTCCTTTTAATGGTTTTAATACTGATAATATCATTTCCATTAGAGTTGTTTTTCCTGATCCATTGCTTCCTTTTATATAAGTTATTTTCTTGTCAGGAATAATAAAATTGAACTTATCAAAAATCATTTTATCATTATCCGGATATCTAAAACTTATATTTTCTCCAACTATCTGATAGTTTTCAAATTTTATATTTAAAGATTCTTTTTTCTTTATTTCATCTATTCTGTCTAATATTTTTTCTGATTGAATTTTAATATCAGTATATTTTTCCTCGATTCTATCTAAATGTTTAAAAACCCTACTTACAGATACTTTCTGTTTAGACATGTAGCCTATGATTGAAGGAATATCTAAAAAAGGATATAGTATGGAACCTATTCCGACATTCCATATTCCTATCATTGCAGCCATTGAAATTTCTCCCGATTTTACTAATAGCAATCCTGCAATAAGACTTAAAATCTCTGTTAAGTACACTCCCCCTGAAAATATACCGTTGCTTACCCCTATTGCTGAAGCAACTTTTTTATAATCCTTTATTTTTTCTTCATAAAACATCCAATGCTTTGACAAGATAAACTTTACAAGAGAATATACCTTGATAATAGGAATATTTCTCTGAATTTCCTCATAAAATCTATTATGCATATCATCTTTCTTTTCATAGGTTTCCCTGTAAAAGGCAGCTTTTAAATAAACTTTTTTGGCAGCAACAAAAAATACTGTACTTATAAGTATATAAAACAAAGTAATTTTCAAAGATACTGATAGCATATATCCAAAACCAAATCCAATCATTAAAATCAAATCAAACATCGGAAATAAACCATACAGTAAATAATCTCCTATGATTTCAGTGTCTTCATTGATTAAGTTTAAAATTTCTCCTGAATGAATTTTCCCATTGCCTTCGCTTTTTAAATAACTTTCCATCAGCTCCAGACTTATTTTTTCCATTATTTTCTTTTTAGTTTTTTCAAGCAGAATTGAATTCTGATAATAACATAAAGAATACACGACCGATCCTATAATCAGACCTGTAAGAATAAAAAACAGATAGTTATTTTTTTTACCATAAATACTTTCCAGACCTATTTGTATCATTAAAGAAACTAGCATGTTGAATCCACTTAGAAAAATTTTCAAAAAAATTAAAATAATACTGTCTTTTCTGGAAATATACCTCAAAATTTTAGAATTTATCATAGAATCACCCTTTCTTTATATTAGTTATATACACTATCATACTATATTGTATTTCTAATTTCAATAATAAATCCCATATATTTTTTCCATAATATTTATAATCTATATATATAATTAAGATAAAATTATTATTTATTACTTATTTTCTAATTTTATTTTTGTTATTAAAATGTTATAATAATATAAAAAATTACTATAAGAAAAGAGGTAATATTATGTTATTTTTAAAACAGTCTGTAGAAGAACGCCGTGAAATGATTATAAATGGAAGTATTCTGAATACTTTACTTTTTTTATCTATTCCCACATTGCTAGTTGGAATAATACAGGCTCTTATACCTCTTTCAGATAATTTTTTCTTAACTAACTTGACAAATGTAGTTGTTGCAGGTTCTGTAACCTTCAGTCAGCCTGTACTTAATATTATGGTTGCCCTCTCGCAGGGACTTGGAGTTGCAGCCATGGCAATGATTGGAAAATACTATGGAAAGGGAATAATGAGGGCTGTAAGGGAAACAATGCTTCAAATTTATATTTTCAGCTTTATAATAGGACTTATACTGATTCCTATATGTATTCTTATGGCTTTTGTTATTTCAAAAACCACTTCAGAAGAAATAAGAAGTACAGTATTTACTTATATTGCAGCCTACTCATTCGTAATGCCTCTTATATTCCTCGCGGCTATTTACAATTCTTCCAAGAATGCAATAGGACGGCCTGAAGTTACATTTATAAGAATATCACTACTTCTTGTTTTAAAAATATTTTTTAATTCATTGTTTCTTTATATTTTCCGTATGGGACTTATTGGAGCAGTAGCAGCTACATTCTGTTCATATGTTGTCATTACATTATGGATGTTTCATGATGTTTTTGTCAGAACAAGTGAAACAAAGCTGGATTTGCGTAAATATTCCATGAAACTTCCGATTATAATGAAAATTACAAGAATAGGACTTCCAGCAATGATAAACTACATGCTGATTTACTTTGGTTTTTTTCTTATAAATAAGGAAATGGAAAAATACGGTGCAATTGCCCTGACAGGACAAGGAATTGCGGCAAATATCAACTCACTCTGCTTCAACCTTCCTTCCTCAATTGGAACAGCTGTTACTACAATGATAAGCATTAATATGGGACTTAAAAATATTGAAAAATCCAAAAAGATTTTCACTTACAGTTGGATTACAAGTGTCGTTATTGCAGCACTGACAATAATCCTGATAGTTCCCCTCAATCATAATATGATAGCCCTTTTCACAAGAAACAAGGAAATAGCGGCAATAGCTGACAACGCTCTAAATATTTTCACCTATTCAATAATAGGTTTCGGTATTTTCACTGTATGTCAGGGTGTATACGTAGCTTTAGGAAAAAATAATATTCCGCTTGTTATGTCCATATTGAGAATATGGCTTTTCAGATATGTATTTATTATAGTTACACAAAAATATTTAGGTTTGTACTCTATTTTCTGGGGAAACCTGTTTTCAAACACTGTTGCAGGAATAATATTTTTCTATCTTGTAAAGACACTGGACTGGGAAAATGTTGATGTAAAAAAACTTAAAATAAGAAAATTAAAGTAGGAAGTTTATTTCAAAAAAACTTACATACTAATATAAAAAGGGGCTGTCTTAAAAATTAAAAAATACGGTAAAAACTATATTTATGAATTATTTAGAATTTCACAATGCAAAATAGGAAATGAATTTAGAAAAAGTCAACAACCTGATTTTTCAGGTGTATTTTGACTTTTTCTTTATGAATGACTGTTTTATATAAGTGAAATTTTAGTAAATGAATAAATATGTTTTTTGTATTTTTTCAATTTTGAAACAGTCTCTTTTTCGTTAATTTTTAATTTTTTGAAACACCTTTTTTATTTTAATCAATTTTACGTTAACAATTTACCATGTACATCTATCGCTTTATATGCTGGACGGATAATTTTTCTATCACTTGTAATCTGCTCGATTCTGTGGGCATTCCAGCTTGCTATTCTGGCAAGGGCAAATAGCGGAGTAAAAATATTTGTTGGGATATTAAGAAGTTTGTAGACAAACCCTGAATATAAATCAACGTTTGCACATATTTCAAAGTTTTCTCCCTTCAATTCTTTACCAATTTCCTTTGTAAATTTTTCCACATTACTGAACAGTTCAAATTCCTCAAGCTGTCCTTTTTCTTTTGCAAGCTCATAGGCTTTTTTCTTTAAAATAACAGCTCTCGGATCTGAAAGTGTATAAATTGCATGTCCCATTCCGTAAACCTTACCACTTCTGTCAAATGCTTCACCCATAAATATTTTTCTTATATATTCCTTCAGAAACTCTTCGTTAGTGTAACTGCAATTTTTCTTTATATCTTCAATCATATTGGAAACCATACAGTTTGCCCCTCCGTGTAAAGGCCCTTTAAGTGAACCGATAGAGGCGGAAACTGAAGAATATGTATCTGTTCCTGTTGAAGAAACAACATGCGAAGTAAATGTAGAGTTATTTCCTCCTCCATGTTCAGCATGAATGAGAAGTATCAAATCAAGTATTTCAGCTTCCAGAGCAGTAAAACTGCTGTCAGCTCTCAACATATGAAGTATATTCTGGGCAATACTATATTCTTCCACCGGATTATGTATAATAAAACTTTGCTTAAAATGCTTATGATTTACAGCTTGATAGCTGTAAACCAGAAGGCTTGGAAACTTTGCAATAAGGTGAAGAGCCTGATTAATCAAGTTTTCAAGTGAAGTATCATCAGGATTTTTATCAATAGTGTAAAGACATAGAACTGTTCTCTGAAGCTGGTTCATTATATCTTTACTTGGCTGCCTTAAAATAAAATTTTCTATAAATTCATCAGGTAGTGTACGATATTCTTTTAATGTACTGTTAAACATCTTAAGTTCAAAATTTGTAGGAATTTTTCCAAAAAGTAATAAAAACATTGTCTTTTCAAAGGAAAAAAACTTTTCTTTCCCAAATTCCTTCAAAATATCTTCAATAAGGAATCCTCTATAATAAAGTCTTCCTTCTGCAGGAATTTTCTTACCTTCCTGAATGCTATACCCTTGTACAGATCCTATTTTTGTAAGTCCGACAAGAACTCCTGTTCCATTTTTGTTACGTAGCCCTCTTTTTACATCCAGTTCATCATACAGTTCTTCAGAAATGAAGTTATTCTCATGTATGAGATTACACATTTCCTTTATAAAATCACTTTTCATGGTTTCCTCCTAAATTAAATGAACTAAAGATTTTCAATAATTTTTTCAGTAAATTCAGTTGTTGAAGCTGTTCCTCCCAAATCTGCAGTTTTTACATTTGAAACTTCCAAAGTTTTTAAAACAGCCTTTTCTATTTTGTCAGCATAATCATTGAGATTCATATATTTCAGCATTTCAATTCCTGAAAGTATAAGAGCAAGGGGATTTGCCTTATTCTGTCCTGCAATATCAGGTGCCGATCCATGTACAGCTTCAAATATTGCAATATCATCTCCTACATTTGCACCAGGAGCAATTCCAAGTCCACCTACAAGCCCTGCTACAAGATCTGAAAGAATATCTCCATATAAATTCATCGTTACAATAACCTTATATTTTTCAGGTCTGCTTACAAGCTGCATACACATATTGTCAATTATTGTTTCTTCAAGTGTAATTCCAGGGTATTCTTCTGCAACTTTTCTTGCAATTTCAAGGAAAAGTCCGTCTGTTAATTTCAGTATATTAGCCTTGTGGACAACTGTAACCTTATCCAGATTATTATTTTTAGCATATTCAAATGCTGATTTTATTATTCTATGACTTCCTTTTTCTGTAATCCTTTTAATTGCAACAGCAGTGGTCTTTTCTTCATTTTCATACTTTTCTTCGCCTATATATATTCCTTCAGTATTTTCCCTGAATATTACAATATCAACATTTTCAAATCTTGTCTTTACTCCAGGCAAATTTCTGCATGGTCTTATATTTGAATAAAGGTCATATTTTTTTCTCAAATATACATTTATACTTCTAAATCCTTTTCCAATCGGTGTTCCAATAGGCCCCTTTATAGCAATTTTATTTTTTTCAACACTTTTATAAAGACTTTCAGGAATCAGTTCTCCTGTTTTTTCATATACTTCTGTCCCTGCATTTTCTGTTTCAAAACTGACAGGAACTCCTGCAGCTTCAAAAATATTTTTTAAACTTTCTGATATTTCAGGTCCGATACCGTCTCCCGGTATTAATGTAACTATTTTATTCATAAACAAACCTCCATAATTTTTTAAACCTCAATTTTACTGTTCCATCAATTCCTTCCACCTAAAATTCATCTGACATGGCAAAAGATAAATACCCTCCGTATCCCAGTATCTTCAATTCTCTTTCTGAACCATTAAATTTAACTTTAAATTCTGTATTTTTCGTTTTGTTTTTTACTATAAATTCTCCCTTTACCAGAGATTCTTTTATGTCTGTCAATTCCAGTTCATCATATTCATCAATTGAATCATAATCTGCTGAACTGATAAATTCCAATGGAAGAATTCCACTGTTTATAAGGTTTGCCTTATGTATTCTCGCAAAGGATTTTGCTATTACAGCCTTTATTCCAAGATAAAGCGGAAGAAGTGCCGCATGTTCCCTGCTCGAACCTTGCCCGTAGTTATCTCCACCTATAATAATTCCACCGTTATTCTTTTCAGCCCTTTCCTTAAAATCAGGAATTATAGTCTGAAAACAGTGTTCAGACAATTTAGGTATATTAGATCTGAAAGGAAGTAATGCCGCATTGGAAGGACATATATCATCTGTTGTTATATTATCCTTTGTTTTCAATATCACTTTCTTTGTAAAACTATCCTGTAACTTTTCTCCAACTGGAAATGGCTTTATATTTGGTCCCATTATTATTTCTACATTCCCTCTTTCCTTTTTATCAGCAGAAGGATAAATATAATAGTTATCCGAAACATCATATTTTTCAGGAAAATCAACTTTTATTTCATCCCCTAGCTCCCTAGGATCTGTAAGATACCCAGTCAACGCTGATGCAGCCGCTGTTTCTGTACTTACAAGATAAACTCCTGCATCCATTGTTCCACATCTTCCCTTAAAGTTTCTGTTAAATGTTCTCAATGATATTCCATTTGATTTAGGTGCCTGACCCATTCCTATACATGGGCCGCAGGCAGCTTCAAGAAGTCTTGCTCCTGCCGCAATAAACTTCGACAATGCTCCATTTTCAGAAACCATTTTCATAATACTGCTTGATCCTGGAGATAAAACAAGACTTACATCAGGATGTACCTTTTTTCCATCCAGAATAGCCGCCAGCTTCATAAAATCAGAATAAGAAGAATTTGTACATGAACCGATTGCTATCTGGTCTACCTTTATCTTTTCTTCAGGTATTTCATGAACGTTGTCAGGACTATGTGGAAAAGCTGCAAGAGGTACAAGTTCATTCAGATTTACAATTAATTTTTCATCATATTCTGCATCTTCATCAGGAAGCATTTCTATGTAATCTTCCTCTCTTGACTGTTTTATTAAAAAGTCCCTTGTCAGTTCATCACTTGGAAATATCGATGTAGTTGCTCCAAGTTCAGCTCCCATATTTGTAATGGTAGCCCTGTCCTCTACTGAAAGACATTTTGTCCCTTCTCCAGTGTATTCCATCACGTATCCTACTCCACCTTTAACAGTAAGTTTTCTTAAAACGTAAAGAATTATATCCTTTGCAGACACCCATGGCTGCAGTTTTCCCTTCAGCTCTATATTATAAACCTTTGGAGCCTTCAGATAATAAAGTCCTCTAGCCATTCCTATGGCAACATCAAGTCCTCCTGCTCCTATTGCAATCATTCCAAGTCCTCCACCTGTAGGAGTATGGCTGTCAGAACCAATTAATATTTTTCCAGGTTTCCCAAATTTTTCAAGATGTAATCTGTGACATATTCCATTCCCAGGTTTTGAAAAAATAATGTTATGTCTTGCTGCAGATGTTTTTATAAATTCATGGTCATCTGCATTTTCAAAGCTTGACTGAAGCATATTGTGATCTACATAAGCTACAGAAACTTCTGTTGCAACATCTTCTATGTTCATGGAATTTAACTGAAGATACGCCATTGTTCCTGTTGAATCCTGTGTCAAAGTCTGATGAACTCTGACAGCAATTTCATTTCCCGCTTTTAACTCACCTTTTATCAAGTTATTGCTTAATATTTTATAGGTTAAGTTCATTCCCATAATTAGATTTCCTCCCAAATTTCATTTTATTTTAGTATCAATGAAATTATTATATAACTTTTAATTTACCCTAGTCAATAAATTCTCATGAAAATCCCATATATTTTCATTATTTAAAAATCTATTGTATATATTTTTAAAAGATAAAACTATATACAATTAATATAATTACAAAAAAAAGAACTATTTAAGAAAGTGGGATTTCCCATTTCCAAACAGTTCTTCTGTATCCTTTATTTTACATTATTTTTTTTGAACATCTAAAACTAATGTTTCTCCAGCTACAGCATTTCCTGATTCTACACCATTTAATGCTCCAAATTCATCTGAATTTGAAATAATTACAGGAGTGATTATTGATTTAGCATTTTCTTTTAAGAAATCATAGTCATACTTAATTAGAGGAGTTCCTTTTTTTACAACATCTCCTTCATTTACTAATCTTTCGAATCCTTTTCCTTCAAGTTTTACTGTATCCATTCCAAAGTGAACAAATATTTCTAATCCTGAAGGTGTTACAATACTGAACGCATGATTTGTTTCAAATATTTTTTCAAGTTTCCCATCTGCAGGTGCTAACATTACTCCTGATTCTGATGGCTCAATAGCTATTCCATCCCCTATCATTTTTTGAGCAAAAACTTCATCAGGTACTTCTGATAAAGGTAAAAGTTTACCTGAAATTGGTGCAAATACCTTTCCATTAAATTCTTGTGTTTCAGCTTCTTTTTTCCCTTTGAATAAATCGAATAAACCCATTTTAGACCTCCATAAAATTTTATTATATAATTAACATTGTTTAATATATATATAAATGTACCATATAAAGAATAAATAGTCAATGAATAAATAGCCAATTTTTTCTTTATTTATAACTATTTTGATTTATAATCATTCTTACATTTCCAATTATAATTCAAATAATTTTTCAAAGGCATTTTTTGAAATTTCAATAAACTTCATAAGGTCATCCTGTGTAAAAGTTGCCTCTTCTCCAGTCCCTTGAATTTCAATAAACTCTCCCTTGTCATTCATAACAATATTCATATCCACATCTGCCTTGGAATCTTCTTCATATTCCAGATCAAGCAGTATTTCATTTTTTATTTTCCCAACACTGATTGCAGCTACTTTTGAAATTATCGGTATTTCATTCAGCTTTCTTTCATCAATAAGCTTTTCAATGGCAAGTTCCATAGCAAGATATGCTCCCGTAATGGAAGCTGTTCTTGTTCCGCCATCTGCCTGGATAACATCACAATCTATTATAATTGTTCTTTCCCCAAGCTTGCTTAAATCAATTGATGAACGTAAGGCTCTTCCTATCAGGCGCTGGATTTCCATTGTTCTTCCTGCAAGTTTTCCTTTTGAAGCTTCCCTCTGAACACGATTATTTGTTGCCCTTGGAAGCATACTGTATTCTGCAGTTATCCAACCAGTTCCACTTCCTCTTAGAAAGGGTGGTATTTTTTCCTCAACTGTCGCATTACATATAACTTTTGTATTGCCAAACTCTATCAGTACAGATCCTTCAGGATGCATTATATAATTTTTTGTTACCCGTACTTCTCTCATTTCATCATTTTTTCTACCAGTTCTCACTAAAATATCTCCTCTTCCTGCTTAAACCAAAAGCAAAATAAACTTTCGAAATAAATTTCTAATGTCTGTCATTATTTTCCTTTATAAAGAGGAAACTTTTCTGCCAATTTCAAAACTTCATTTTTTACTTCTGCTATTTTTTCATCATCATTAACATTTTCCAATACTTTAATTATCATTTCAGCTATTTGGACAGCTTCATCTTCCTTCATTCCCCTTGCTGTTATTGCTGGAGTCCCAAGTCTTACTCCACTAGTTATGAAAGGTTTTTCCGGATCATTTGGAATGGAATTTTTATTACAAGTTATTCCTGCCTTTTCAAGACCTTCTTCAGCCATTTTTCCTGTAACTCCCTTAGGTCTTAAGTCTACAAGCATTAAATGATTGTCAGTACCACCACTTACTATTCTCAATCCACCTTTTACAAGGGCATCTGCCATAGCTTTTGCATTTTTCACAACCTGTTTCTGATATTCTTTAAATTCAGGTGATAATGCTTCCTTAAATGCCACTGCCTTTGCAGCTATTATATGCATTAACGGACCGCCCTGTATTCCTGGGAATATTGCCTTATCAATTTTTTTAGCTATTTCTTCATTATTTGTAAGAATTATTCCACCACGAGGCCCTCTCATTGTTTTATGAGTTGTTGAAGTTACAATATCAGCATATTCCATAGGATTTGGGTGTTCTCCTGCAGCTACAAGTCCTGCAATATGTGCCATATCCACCATTAAATAAGCTCCAACTTCATCAGCAATTTCCCTAAATTTCTTAAAATCAATTACTCTTGAGTAGGCACTTGCTCCTGCAACTATTATCTGTGGTTTTTCCTGAATGGCAAGTCTTCTTATTTCATCATAGTCCAGCATTTCTGTTTCAGGATTTAATCCATACTCAATTCCTACGTAATTTTTTCCTGAAAAGTTTATTTTGTATCCATGTGTTAAATGGCCACCTGAACTTAGTCCCATTCCAAGAATTTTATCTCCTGCTTCCAGCAATGAAACATAAACTCCCATATTAGCCTGTGATCCTGAATGTGGCTGAACATTTGCAAATTTTGCCCCAAAAATTTTCTTCAGTCTGTCAATTGCCAGCTGTTCTACAGTATCTGCATTTGCACATCCCCCATAATATCTTTTTTCAGGATATCCTTCTGCATATTTATTTGTAAATACAGAACCTGCAGCTTCCATAACTGCCTTTGATACAAAATTTTCTGATGCTATTAACTCTATTCCTTCTTCCTGTCTCTTTTCTTCTTCCACTATTGCGTTATACACTTCTAAATCGCAATTCTTAATATATTCCATATATCCTCCCTATTGGTTACTTTTTTACATTATACTAAAAAAGACTGAATATTTCAACAAACATTTAAAAATAAAAGCTTTAGAAGTGATATGTGTATATTATCTTTATAAATGTACTGACCCCAAAAAGTTGGACAAATTAAATTAACTTGCTAATAAGGATTGACTTCTGTAAGAAGCAGGAGTTAATCCTTTTAATTTTTCCTTTATTCTTTTGTTATTGTAATAATATATGTAATCTTCTATTGCTTCTTTCAATTCATCTAATGTCCTGTACGTTGCTTCCTGTCCATAAAACATTTCTGATTTCAAAAGTCCAAAGAAACATTCCATTAATCCATTATCTAAACTGTTTCCTTTTCTTGACATACTTTGCGTTATCTTCTTTTCTTTTAACCTTTCCTGATATAAATTATGCTGATACTGCCAGCCTTGATCACTATGAAATATTAAATCCTCATAATTCTCATTTCCTTTAAATGCCAAATTTAACATATGATTTATCTGATCCAAGTTAGCACTTCTTGAAATATCGTATGAAACTATATATCTTCCATAAGCATCCAATATTGGAGATAAGTACAGCTTTTCTCCCCTTAGATTAAATTCTGTTACATCTGTAAACCACTTCTGATTCAGAGCTTCCGCTTCAAAATCTCTCTTAATATGGTTATCAGCTATCTTTCCTATTTGACCCTTGTATGAAGAATATTTTCTCTTTTTACGGATAATACTCTGTAAATCGAATTTCTTCATAAGCCTCTGCACTTTTTTATGATTAATATTGAATCCTTGATTCTTTAATTCCAACGTTATTCTACGGTAACCATATCTCCCTTTATTCGCATGGTAAATTTCTTTGATTTTTTCAATGATATCTTTACTCTTCTCATCAATATCTTTTTTGTTAATATAGTAGTAATACACTGACCTTGATATTCCGGCAATCTTCAGTAACATTTTGAAAGGATATTTAGCTCTAAGTTCGGCTATTATTCTTACTTTTTCTTCTCTTTTAGCTCCCTTTCCTGAACTAGAGCTCTCAATTTTTTTAAGTATTCGTTCTCAGCTTTGAGATACATATTTTCTTCTTCTAATTGTTTAATCTTATCCTTTTCAGATAGAACTTTATCATTTTTCTTAGGTTTAGTCATAGATTTAGTTTTCCTTCCTATTTTCTTCTCTATAACATTATACCCGTTTTCTTTAAATTTTGAAAGCCAATTATGTAAAAGACCTGAAGAAGCTAAACCAACATCAATAGCGACAGAATTAATGGATTCATTGTTAACTAGTATTCTACTAATTGTCTGTAATTTAAATTCTTTAGAATAAAGTCTATTTTTACCATTTCCTAGGATATCATATCCGTGTTTTCTAATCAATCTGATTAAATAATGAAGAACAATCTTGTTAACATTAAAAGCTTTGGCTAACGAAGCAATAGTTTCACCGCTTTTATTTCTTTCATATATTTCAATTTTATCTTCTCTTGTTAGTTTACTCATAAAAAAACTGCACCTCCAATCTTATGTTCAAGATTTTGGGTGCAGTACAAAAGGATGATTTTTACAATTTAGAAATTCAAAATATATATCTTATTATTTTTCAAAAAGCCCGGAAGGGCTGAGGAGCAGAGGTGAAGTATGAAGTACTATCTCATTAGCCTGTAATAAATATACAGAAACATAACAAGATAAACAACATAGTCTGCCATGCTGCTACCTCCTTATAAACTAAGATGTGAGTATTTGGAAACTCACTCAAAAAAATTATAACAAAAAAAGCTGAAATTATCCAGCCTTCTTTGTCCAATTTTTTTATCTTAGTTTATAAGTATAACCCTTCTAGGATTATTACTCTAATATTATAACATAAATTACTGTTTTGTCAAATTTGTTTTCAGTATATGAACTTTATTCTATTTATAGTAATTGGTGCGAATGATGGGACTTGAACCCATACGGCTACTGCCACTACCCCCTCAAGATAGCGTGTCTACCATTCCACCACATTCGCAACTATACTTATTTTACATTATTTTTCCTTTTTTTTCAATAAAATTTTTTCATTTTCCAGTTTTTAGGTAAATTGCAATAGTAAATGTCACTTTTTTATGAAATATTATGAAATGTACTGTTTCAGTTCAACATCATACATTTCTTTTGAGCTTTTTCCATTAAAAAGTTTTCTCGGATAATTATTCATCCATTCCTCTATACTCTTCAGTTCTTCTTCCGTTATATCTGTTATATCTGTCCCTTTTGGTATAAACCTTCTTATCAGCTTATTATTATTTTCGTTACTCCCTCGTTCCCACGAACTGAAACTGTGTGCATAAAAATATCCTACTCCCAGTCCTTCTATCCCATCAACCTTCATAAATTCACTCCCATTGTCACTCGTAAGTGTCTTTATCGAACCTGGATATTCCTCTATTAATTCCTTTATTCTTCCTTCTGTATGTAATGCTGTCCTGTTTTCCAGTTTCCTTATCAGCTGAAGCCTTGTCTTACGTTCTGTCAGTACAAGAAGACATGCCAATGTCCCCTTCTTACCTAATACTGTATCCACTTCCCAGTGCCCATGCTCTAATCGTTCCCCTATTCTTTCATCTCTTTCCTCTATGCTTCTCCCTCCCTGTTTCCTTATACGTTTCCTTAACTCAACCTTCTTCTTTCTCCTCTTCCTGTAGGGCATGTCATCCTCACTATATTCCAGAAACAGTCCACCATGTATATAGTTATACAGTGTCTTCAGTCCTATGTTTACCTCCAGCCCTTCCCTTTTTGCCTGCTCCAGTGCGGCATACGGGGAATTCTTCCCCCGTTTCATCGAATCTTCAAGATATTTTACCAGTTTGAGGTTCTTCCCTATCTTAAGTTCTCCTTCTTTCCCCCTTCTGTGCCTTGTCATACTTTGACTGGGCAAATTCCGCAGAATATACTTCCCTTGTCGATAAATCTGTATTCAGAAGCTCCACCATGCCCCTTTTAATTTCCCTGTGGAGAGTCCTCACACTTATTCCCAGTTCCTGTGCTATTTTCACTTTTGGCATTCCTATTTTAAGAAGTGCTTCTATTTTTCCTCTCTCTATTAATTTTAAGTGTTGCCCTTTTCTTCTTTTTGTTGTATACTGTTCTTGAACCATATCTGTTTTCTCCTTTGATTGTTTGTGGTGAATTAATCATACCATAGAAAACTTTTATGGTTCTTATTTTTTTACATATAGTGACACTTTATTTTACAACTTTTAATTTTCCAGTTTTTACACAAAAAATAAAATCATATTCTTCAATTTTCAATCCTAACGCTATTTGGGCATAAATGTTTCCCAATATTTAAATACCATAAATAAAACATAAATTATAATTGCCATTTTTATAAAAAATTTTGTAGTCCTGAATACAAACCTCAAGAGTAAAATCACTATTATAAAACCTATTAATTCAAGCATCTTAAATATCCTTTCCATATAATTTCTTTATATATTCTGTTTTTTCTCCATTTTCATTATACACGTATATCGCTTCTTCAATTACAAATCCTTTTTTAGCATCCTTTATCGCTTCCACAAGGCACAATTTTGCATTTTTACCTTTTCCTGTATAGCAGTTTTTCATCCGTTTTGGCTCCAAATTATATTTTGTAAGCAGTCCCAGAACTTCAACCAGTCTGTCACTTCTAAAAACCATTGAAAAAGAGCCATTATTTTTCAATAAATAAGATGATATTTCTATTATTTCCTCAATTGTTATGTCAATATTATGTCTTGCCCTGCTTATTTGTGTCAAGTCACTTATCTGGTCAACATTTCCATCATAGTCAAAATATGGTGGATTGGTAACTATCACATCAAATTCATCTTTACTGAATATTTTACCATAATTTTTAATATCGTCATTTATTATTCTGATACAGTTCTGAAAATTATTATTATTTACATTTCTTATTGCCACCTCAGACATTTTCTCCTGAAGCTCTATCCCTGTTATTTCAGCCTTTGACTTTTTTGCCAGAATTAGTGAAATGACACCGCATCCAGTCCCTATATCAAGTATTTTCTTTGTTTTTCTATTTATTTTAACAAAATCTCCCAGCAGTACAGAATCAAGAGTGAAATTCTGGAAATCATTTCTCTGTATAATTTCCATTTCATCCAGCACTGTCCTTGTCTCTTCTCCATTTTTTCTCATTTTATATTTTCCTTTTCGTATATTTTATTCTAATTTATTATATCATTTTTTATTCCAACCTTGAAATATATTTAAAACAATTATATAATAAACCCATTAGAAATCTATGAGGAGAAAATAATAAAATGGAAAATATAGAAAAAAATGAAATTTCAGGACTTGGAAATACAGCTTGTGAAACAGTTTTGCCAGCAGTACCTCTACAGCCTTTGAAGGAAATAGAAAGAAGTATTCAGAAAAAATATAGAAATGAACTTTGGTCACCTTTTATCCGTGCATTAAAGGAATTTGAACTTGTTGAAGAAGGGGACAGAATAGCCATTGCAATTTCAGGAGGAAAAGACAGTCTTCTGCTTTCAAAACTTTTTCAGGAGTTAAAGAGGGCAAGCAAAACTAACTTTGAGCTTGTATTTATTTCTATGAATCCTGGTTTTAACGACATAAATTTACAGAATCTTAAAAAAAATCTGGATTATTTGGAAATTCCATGCGAAATTTACAATGACAATATTTTTGAAATTGCTGAACAGATTGCAAAGGATTACCCGTGCTATATGTGTGCTAAAATGAGAAGAGGAAGCCTATATACAAAGGCTACGTCACTAGGATGCAATAAACTTGCCTTAGGACATCATTTTGACGATGTAGTTGAGACAACCCTTATGAGTATGTTCTACATGGGAAAATTTGAAACAATGCTTCCTAGACTAAAATCTGATAATTTTGATATTGAGCTTATAAGACCTCTGTTTTATGTTGAAGAAAAATCAATTATAAAATGGGTCAGAAATAACGGGATATTACCTATGAACTGCGGATGTACTGTTGCCGCTGGAAAAACTTCCAGCAAAAGAAGGGAAACAAAGGAACTTCTGGCACAGCTTGTAAAAAACAATCCTGACATAAAAAAAAGAATAATCCAGTCTACACAAAATGTAAATCTTGAAAAAATCCTTGGCTGGAAAACTTCTGAGGGAAGATTTTCCTATCTGGATAAATTATAATTTCAGATAATTCAAAAATCTCTGAAAACAATCAAAAATAACATACTAGAACATCTCGAATGAGTATCTGAAAGTGTCTAGAATTTTGTGTAAACTGAAAACATAAAAAAGGGGTTGTCTTAAAAATTAAAAAATACGGTAAAAACTATATTTATGAATTATTTAAAATTTCACAATGCAAAACAGGAAATGAATTTAGAAAAATTCAACAACCTGATTTTTCAGGTGAATTTTGACTTTTTCTTTATGAATGACTGTTT
>CALEXX010000014.1 GCA_937925095.1 uncultured Leptotrichia sp. | reverse complement strand
TTCCGTCTTATTTTTTCTTCCTCTTTTTATTCATGTCTTCCATTGTCCTCTCAACTACTCCCGCAGTTGACAAAAATTATTCTATCAAATTTTATTGGCTTTGTCAACAGGTTTTTTATTAATTTTCAATTAATTTGAATTTCAGCGTTTGACATTTAGTTTCGTCAGCGTCTCCTTTACCAATAATTAATAGTTTTCCAGCTCTATCCACTCTTGAAAATCTGTATTCTTTTTCTGTATATTTCCCATTTTTTTCTATTTTTATTTTTTTATCTTTTAAATAATTATCATTATTTAAAATCAATAAAATTTCTTCCCATTCCTTTACAAGAAGTTTAACTTTTTTTTCAAACAGTAATACAATTTTTTCAATTATTTCTTCAATTGGATATTTTCGTTTAAAAATCTTTGACAAAGATGTAGCTTTTGCATCTATCTTTTCTACATCATTGTTCACATTTATTCTGATTCCTATTATTATTCTATCTCTAACTTTATCACAAAAAACACTACTTATTTTTTCATCTTTATAATAAATATCATTTGGCCATTTAAATTTGAGATGCTCTCTTTCATCTTCAGAAGTTTTTTCAGAACTTTCTTTAATATATTCCTTTAATACTTCAGAAACAACATAACAACTGAACATCTCAATTTTTTCCTGTAATTCGTATTTATCTTCAGTCCAAAATGAAAAGAGGGCTCCTCCTTTCTCTGAAATCCACAGATTCCCTCTTTTCACTCTGTCATTAGTCTGCTTTTCAGCTACAACTACTTCAAATTCTTTAACTCTTAAGTTTCTTCTTACATATTCATTTGTTGAACCTATTTCTTTAAAACTTATAAATTTCAAGGCTTTTCCTCACTTATTATTTTATAAACTACTACAATATTAACTTAGTTTTGGGAATATGAAAACACCATAAACAGGTCCAGTATGACAACCTATTACTGCTCCTATCTGTCTGTTTAATACTGCAAATGTGATTTTTGAGCTCTCTCCTACTTCTGAATGTATTTTTGAAATATTTTCCAGTTCTTCAGGTCCTCCACCCCAACCTGTACATACTACAAGGCTTTGTTTTCTACTTTCATCTTTTATATATTTTTCAATATATTTCTGTGCATTTCTTTCTCCAATTACTTTCTTTTCAATTGTAACTTCTCCCTGATTTAGTGTTAGAATTGGTTTAAGCTGTATCATTCCGGCTATTGCTGAACCTGCTTTACCTATTCTTCCGCCTTTTTCAAGATATTTTAAATCTGGAATGATCATTAAAAGTTTACCTTTATTTTTGTATGAATTTATCCAGTTTATTATTTCTCCAAAATTTTCTTTCTTTACTGCTTTTTTTGCTGCTTCCAGTACTAAAATCCCCTGTAATAGAGATCCACCCATACTATCTATCAATTCAATGTCATCTTCTCTGTTAGTCAAAGATCTTCCTACTCTTGCAGCCTGTACTGTTCCACTCAACTTAGAAGATGGATGTACAGAAATTATTTTTTTGTATCCTTTTTCAAATAATTTGTTATAGGCATTTAAGAAGTCCTGCGGAGATGGCTGTGAAGTCTTCAATTTTAACTCATCTTCATCTCTTGAATTAACCATTTTTTGCCAAAATTCATCCTTTGACATTTCAACACCATCTTTTAATAGCTCTCCATTTAAATCTATTTTTAAAGGAACAATTTTTATAGGTAACCCTATTATATCTTCAGACGTTAAATCAGATACCGAATCTGTCAATATTGCTATTTCCGGCATATTTGGATCCTTGTTTTCGATATATATATAGTAATTGTAATTATTCTGTTCACCATTTATATATGTAGTTTTTATTTTATTCAATTTTTCCTTTATTATATTTTTCGTTTCTTCATCCTTGTCTTTTCCTTCAGAAACCACTACTGTAATTGTATTAACAGTAACAAGTTTATTCAGCATTTCATCAACAAGCTCTTTTAAAGTTGGGGCAGTATATTTTATTTTCCCATTTACAAGTCCTATATAGTTATCTTTTACAATCGTCATTTCATCAACTTTTGTATCTCTTACAGCTTTTGTTATTTCAATTGAATAATTTCTTTTTTCAGTATTTTTTAATTCTTCTATATCTTCTTCCCTGTTTTTTAAACAATAATGACCTTCAAGCATAGTTTTTGTACCATAAACTATTATATTTTTATCTGATTTTTCTGCTGCAAGTTTTGCAGTTGCTATTACATTTTTATTATTAGGAAAAATGTATATATTTTTCTTATCAACTTTCTCTATTGCCGAATATACTTCCTGAACGCTAGGGTTTTTACTTTGACCACCTAATATAACAACATCTGCACCTTCCTTCAGGAATTCATCCTTCATATTTTCAGAATCAGCAAGTACTATATACCCTGAATCAGTTTTATTAATATTTTTATTTACGAATAATTTTGCTTCATCTTTTTCACTGAAAATCTGCAAATTATCATGCTGAAGTTTCATATTTTCAACTTTCATTTTTTCCAGCGGACCATATTCCAATGCAATTTCCATTGCTTTTCCAGGATGATTCGTATGTATATGCGTTTTGAATTTCTTTGAAGTTTGTGCAAATACTGCTGAATCTCCTAATTCAAGAACTCTCTTTTTATATTCTTCAGTGTCAAAATCTCCATTTAAAATTATATATTCAGTACAATACTGGAATTTTATACTTTCTGGATCATGATCTATATTTGCAATTGTCTTATCAAATTCATTTTCCTTTACCTGTGCCTTTTGTAATTCAGCTATTAAATTTAATTCAGTTGCAATTTTGTAAAATCCTTCAAATAGGAAAAATAAACCTTTTCCCCCTGCATCTACAACTCCTGCTTCCTTTAACTTAGGTAGTAATTCCGGTGTTTCTTCTACAGCTTTGTTAGCAGCTTCCATCAGTTCTTTCAGGAATACAGCTAAATCTTCCATTTTTGATGCACATTCATCTGCTTTTTCAGATACTCTTCTTATAACTGTAAGCATAGTTCCTTCCACTGGTTCACTTACAGCATTATATGCCGTTTCTTTTGCACTCGAAAGTGCCTGTGCAACATCAACTGATAAAAGTTTTGTTTTTTCTCCTATACCTTTTAAAAATCCTGCGATTACTTGGGAAAGTATTGTTCCGGAATTTCCTCTTGCTCCCATTAAAACAGCTTCTTCAACTGTTTCTATAAAATCTTTCATTGAAGTTTTTTCATTAGTTTTTTCTTCTATATCGGTTATCATAGAATTTAAAGTCATTGCCATGTTGCTTCCTGTATCACCGTCAGGAACTGGATAAACATTCAGTTCATTTAATAATTCCTCATGTTTTATAACCCATTTCCCTCCATTACTAAATAATACCCTTAGCCTCTTGGCATCCAAATACTTTATCGCCATTATTCCTCCTAAATACTAATAATCATGCTACTTTTAATTTATTATTTTACATTTTTCAAAAAAGTTTCCCATTTTCCGTCTTTTTTCAGTATATATTCAACGAATTCCCTCACTGCTCCTGAACCGCCATTTTTTTCTGAAACAAAATCTGCAATTTGAATTACTTCATCTGTTGCATCCTTTGGAGCACCTGTCAATCCTGACTGTTTCATTATAAGAATATCATTCAGATCATCTCCCATATAGGCTATTTCTTCTTTTTTCAGTCCAGTTTTTTGCATTATTTCTTCTAAAATAACAGTTTTTTCAGAAATTCCCTGATACAGATATTTTATTTTCAGCTCATTTGATCTTATTTCAACGAGTTCTGATTTTCTTCCTGTAATTATTCCAAATTCTATACCAAGTTTCTGTGCATTAACAATGGCATATCCATCTTTAACATTAAATCTTTTAAGCTCTTCTCCATTATTGCC
This sequence comes from uncultured Leptotrichia sp., assembly GCA_937925095.1. Taxonomy (GTDB): domain Bacteria; phylum Fusobacteriota; class Fusobacteriia; order Fusobacteriales; family Leptotrichiaceae; genus Leptotrichia_A. The sequence goes on along the minus strand of CALEXX010000014.1, from coordinate 26,408 downwards.
TCTATATATTCCACCATCAGTTAATGTTCCATCTACATCTAATAAAACTAATTTTATCATATACACTCCCTAATTATAGATTATATAATTATATCATAAGATAATACAAATATCCAAATTATTTTACAATATTTTATTTTTTTTGTTTAAAGATAATACAAAGCAAATTCATAAGGCTATTTAATTTTAATTTCTTAAACTACTTCTATACTGAAATAATTAGTATAAAAACATTGTTTTGAAGGGAGATTTATTTATGAAAAGAAAAAAAATATTCACTTTATTGTCATTATTATTTATTGCAATGAGCTGTTCTAAACCTGTTGAAAACGCAAAAAAAAGCGAGGAACAAAAGGAACAGAAGGAACAGACTCAGCAAATGTCACAGGAAGAATTAAAGAAACATACCAAAAACGCTGTAGAAACTCAGGATGCATTTGTACAGGTTTACAAAAATACTAAAGATTCAATAGTTAATATCAGAACTAAAAAAACTGTCACAGTTAATACCTACAATCCGCTTGAAGAATTACTTTTTGGACGTTCTGGGGGAGTGGAAAAACGTGAATCTGGGGCATTAGGTTCAGGATTTGTAGTGTCTGAAGATGGTTATATTGTTACAAATAATCACGTTGTAAGCAATGCTGATGAAATTTTTGTAAAATTTTCAGATGGAAGGGAATATAAAACAAAACTGATAGGAACTTCTCCTGAAGTTGATATTGCAGTTCTTAAAATTGAAGCTAACGAGAAGTTTAAACCTCTTGAATTTAGTGATTCTGATAAAATTGAAATTGGACAATGGTCCATCGCATTTGGTAATCCTATGGGATTAAATGATTCCATGACAGTGGGAGTTATAAGTGCATCAGGAAGAAGTTCGCTTGGGATTGAAGAAATCGAAAACTTTATTCAGACAGATGCTGCTATAAATCAGGGAAACAGCGGAGGTCCTCTAATTGATATTAATGGTAAAGTAATAGGAGTTAATACTGCTATTCTTTCAACATCCGGAGGAAGTGTTGGACTTGGTTTTGCAATACCATCAAACTTAGCTTCTGTAGTTAAAGATTCCATCATTGCAACAGGAAAGTTTGAAAAACCATATATTGGAGTTTACTTAAATAATCTGGATTCTGAAAAAATAAAAGCTCTTAACATTAAATCAACAAATGGAGTACTTATTGCAAAAGTTGTTGCAGACGGTCCTGCCGCAAGAGCTGGAATACAGGCAAATGATGTTATTGTTGCAGTTAATGGAAAAGCTGTCAATTCTGCAGGAGCCTTCATAGGTGAACTGGCTGCTAAAAAAATCGGAGAAACTGTTGAATTAAGTGTAATAAGAAATTCCCAAACTGTAAAAATACGTGTAGCATTGGAAGAAACTCCTAAAATGCTTCGTCAGCAATAAATATTAATATAAATATAAAGTGAAATATACTAAAAAAGGCTATCTTATAATTTGAAAATATGAAAACCATATTTATGAATTATTTATAAATATGGTTTTACATTATTTTTCAATTTTCTGAAATAGCCTTTTTTATATTAATGTTTTTATTACTTCCAGTGCTTTACTGTAATCAGGTTCTGTTGCAACTTCAGGTACATATTCAACATATTGTACAACACCTTCCTTATCAACAATTACTGTTCCTCTTGTTAATAATCTTAATTCCTTTATAACAAATCCATATTTTAATCCAAAATCAAGTTCTTTATGGTCTGAAGCAGTTAATGCATTTTCAATTCCTTTATCAGCACAGTATCTTCCTAAAGCGAATGGTAAATCTGCTGAAATTGTTAGAAGCTGAACATCCTTATCAAAATTTGCAGCTTCCTGGTTAAATCTAGTTAGCTGTAATGCGCAAACTCCTGTATCTACTGACGGGAACACAGAAATTACAACTACTTTTCCTGCATAGTCACTTAACTTTACTTCACTAAGATCTGTTCCTAAAACTGTAAAGTCTTTAGCTTTATCTCCTTTTTTTACTTCTTCTCCTAATAATGTTATAGGATTTCCTTTAAATGTTACCACACCTTTTCTCTCTGACATGGCTTTCTCCTTTCATTTTATAATTTTTTTCTTTTGTATATACTAACATCGATGATATTATTTTAATATATATTTTGCTTGTTGTCAATTATATTTATAAATTTGTAATAAAAAAAGACTGTTGCAAAATTTGATAAATATGGTTATCGTATTTTCAAATTCTGAAACAATCTCTAATTTATTTTTTATTTTTTTCCTGATTAGCATTATCATGATTTTCTAAAGAATTATCCCATGACCATGCTCCATAATAGTAGTAGTTATCTCCATCAGCATTTTTATGTAATTTTTCCTCATCTTTTAAATGTAAATAAGAATATTTCTTTATATAGTCGTTTACTGCATTAAGGTCTGTCGCTATAATTCCAACTTCAAGGTTTTCCTTTTTCTCACCTTTTATCATGCAATATTTAAATTTTATATTAGCTCTATATTCTCCCTTATCATTTAATTGATAAAACTGATGTTTTCCTATAGGAGTGTTACAATAAGTTTTTACTTCAGTATTTACAGATGTTTTTGTATCCTTTGCCGGTGTAGTATTTTCCTGTTTCACGTTTGTACTTGTAACTGGAGCCGTTTTTTCTGTAGTTGCCTTAGTTTCTGTTTTTTTAACATCATCTGTTTTTGCTGCTGTTTTCTTTTCTGTATCAGTTTTTCCTGATGATTTTGCATTTTTTACAGTAGAAGCAGCTTTTTTTACTGCTGTAACTGCGTTATTTTTTACATTTGATATTTTTTGTGTTACCTTTGTCTTTGTTTCGTTTAATTTCTTCGTCTGATTACTTTTTGCTGTAGTCGCGGTAACATGATAAGTTTCTGAATTTTTTGATGTTTTTTCTGTACTGGTATTTGCTGTTTTGCTTCCAAACAGAATACCTGACATTAAAATTAATAAAATACATTTTTTCATATATATTCCTCCTGATAATTTTGAAATAAATTCAACAAATATACAGATTATATAAGTCTTACTTATAATATAGCACAATTAATGAGTATTTCCAATATATTTATTTACTTTGTTCTACTCTTTTAGGATTATATATAAAACATAACTGTATTTTCAATACGTACAACCTACTATTTATTTTCTTCAGATTTTATTTTATCAGAAATTTTTTCTATTATTTCTTCAACCGGGAATCCCCCACGCATAGCAATCATATCAAGTGTCGCTACTTTTGACATTATCATATACTGAATAGGATCAAGTAACTTTTTGTATGTAGGAGACAATGTTGGCATAAATTCTTTTATGTATGGATATTTATCAACTATTTCACCTATTACTGTATTTTCAGTTAATCCATATAGATTATCCTTCTGGTCTGTTTTTTTAGTTTCTTCTACTTTCATATCTGATTTTTTTGGTTTTTCCCATGTTACCAATGTTCTTTTTCCTTCCAGACCTCTTATTCTTGTAACATCCTGCATCATTTCAAGAACACCCTTGAATTTTCCATTTTCATCTCTTACTGCCACATAATAGATATAAATGAATTTTCCATTCATTTCAAGCCAGAAATCTACTTCGTTTTGCTCTCCGCTTCTAAATGCTTTAATTATTTCAAGGACAGAAGATACACTTTCCCTAGGATGGCAGTTTTTCACATCTCTTCCTATCACTCCTGCACTTCTAGGAAATATTCTATGTTTTGTATCAGTGTAAAACTTAACAATTTCATTTTCATCAACAAACGAAAGGTCTACCGGCATATGCTGGAAAATTAAATTTATCTGTTCTAAAGTAAGTTTTCCCTGTTTCACATCAAGTATATCAGATTTTTCTGAATTTCCATTCATATTATATTTTGCAAGAAGTCCTGCCAGATCATTCATGAAATTTCCTGTCTGTGCAGTACCAGTATTTTCAGTTTTTTCTATTTTTGCTTCTTTCTTTTCAGGTAGGAATCCTTCAGGTTTTTCTATTAGGAAATACCCTATTTCATCATCACCACTTCTCATATTTCTAAATTCCTCATCCGTAATCATTTTTAATGAAGTCGGATACAGGATTTCTTCTTCCTTGTGCATTATATCAAGTGTAAGTTCCCATACAATTTCCTGTTTTTTCAGAAATTCTTCTATTTTATCTTCCTGAAGAAGTTTTCTTGCTTCACTTATATTATCCCTTACTGCATTATCAAAAGACCACATTATTCTTGATGGTCTGTCAAAACCTTTTGTTTCAAGTATTGAAAATAACTGATGCTGCTTTCTCGCAAGGTGTGTAAGATTGAAAGTATACAGCTTATCATAATATTCAAGCCATTTATTTTTTATAAATTTCTTATTTATTTCCTCCTTCATTTCTGCAATCAGTTTTCTTCCTGCTTCATTTTCCTTTAAATAAGTTTTTATTGGATGTCCTTCAGGCAAATCTGATTCTTCCCTCACTATAATTTCATCAAACAAATCCAATACATCATTCATTTTATCATGAACTGTGGCATCATCAAATCCTAAATCTTTTATTTTCTGTTCCGAATATGCAAACTCTGCCGGAGTTATTTTTTTCCCCCTAAAAGTTTCCCTTATAAGATTTCTTGTTGTTTCAACATCTGTTGTTCCTTCTATGTAATCTTTTTTTATTTCTGTCATTTTGTCAATCAGTTCAAAATTTATGTTTAAATAGTCCTTCATATTTACTTTTTCCATAAAAAACACCACCTTGTATTATTTTTTATCAAATCCAATATTCTTTTATAATAGAAATATTTGATTTATAAAGTTTATTTCCTAAATATTATCATATTTTTCCCAGTGACAGTGTAACTTATGATACATATTATAAATAAAAAAACTATATTTAATTTATTTATCCAAATTTTACAATCTAAATAATTTATAAATATAGTTTTCAATATTATGTTTAAAGTTATAAAAGATTTTTCTTCAAAATATTTTATTCATTATATTTTCAATTACAGGCTTATATTTGCTTCTGTCTCAACATCAAATATGTGAGCCTTACTTGTGTCAAATCTGAATACCCTTTGTCCTTTCTTACCTACAGAATCACTTACTCCTTCTACATTTATTCTGCATGTCATCTGATGACCGTTTAATGTGAAGTATATGTATTCTTCATTTCCCATTTGTTCTACTACACTTACTTCACCAACTTTTGAAATATTGTCTTCTGCTTCTACTACGCTTATGCTTTCAGGTCTTATCCCAAATGTTACTTTCTTTCCAACATGGTCTTTTACTTTTTTACCTTTCTCTCCAAGTATTTCTATTTCTGCTCCGTTGATATCTACGTATACTTTTCCTTCTTTTTCAATAAGTGTTCCTTCTACAAGGTTCATTGTAGGAGATCCTATAAATCCTGCTACGAATTTATTTGCTGGATAGTGGTAAAGATTCAGCGGTGTGTCAACCTGCATTATTCTTCCTGATTTCATTACTGTAATTCTATCTCCCATTGTCATTGCTTCAACCTGGTCATGCGTTACATATATCATCGTTGTTTTCAGTTCCTGATGTAACTGTGTTATTCTTACACGCATTGATACCCTTAGTTTAGCATCAAGGTTTGATAAAGGTTCATCAAAAAGGAAAACTTCAGGTTTTCTTACTATTGCTCTTCCTAGTGCAACCCTTTGTCTCTGTCCTCCTGACATTTCCTTAGGCTTTCTATCTAAAAGTTCTGTAATTTCAAGCTTTTCTGCAGCTTCTCTTACCCTTTTATCTATTTCATCTTTTGGAGTTTTCTTAAGTTTTAATCCAAATGCCATATTTTCATAAACTGTCATATGAGGATACAGTGCGTAGTTCTGGAACACCATTGCTATTCCTCTGTCCTTTGGTGGCACATCATTTACAAGCTTATCTCCTATATAAACTTCTCCTCCTGTTATTTCTTCAAGTCCTGCAATCATTCTTAAAGTAGTAGATTTTGCACATCCTGAAGGTCCTACAAATACCATGAATTCCCCGTCTTTTATATCAAGATCTATTCCGTGTACTGCTTTGAAACCGTTTGGATACTGTTTTTCCACTCCTTTTAATACTACTTTTGACATCTCTGTTCCTCCTTGGTTATATTATATCTTTAAGTATATTGAATTTTATATGTTATTATCTATTCTAAGTATACTTTGATTTTCGATTTTGTCAATATATTTTTGAAAAAAAATTTCATATTTTTTAAAAAAATAGGGTGTCTAAAATTAAAAACAACTTTATTTTTTAATTTTTAAAACAACCCTATAACTTCAATAAAATTCCTATATACTTATATTTTTAATTTTCAAACTTTTTAAAAAATTTTTTAATTTTTTCCATAAAAGAATGTGATTCCTTATAATTTTTCTTTCCTAAAGATTCATCAAATTCTTCGAGTATTTTTTTCTGCTTGTCAGTAAGATTTGTAGGAGTTTCCACTTTTATAGTTATTATTTCAGAACCTCTTCTTCCTGAATGAGTTATTCCTTTTTCCCTTAATCTAAAAACTTTACCATTTTGTGTACCTTCAGGTATTTTTATTTTTGATTTTCCGTCAATTGTAGGAACCTCCACTTCTCCACCTAAAACGGCAGTAGTCATTCCTATCGGAACTTCGCAGTAAATATCATTTCCATTTCTTTTAAATATTTCATGCTCCTTGACAGTTATAAATATATACAAATCACCGTATACTCCATCATTTTCCCCGGCATCTCCTCCATCTCTTACAATCAGTCTCTGACCTGTTTCAACACCTGATGGTATTCTTATCTTTCTCGTAACAGTTTCCTTTTCCACTCCTGTCCCATGACAAGTATTGCATGCCTTTTCAGGAATTTTTCCTGTTCCATGACACTGGTCACATTCATGCATTACAGTCTGTACTCCAAAAATTGATCTCTGCTGTGTTCTTATATGTCCGGAACCATTACATTTATCACACGTTTTCATACTGTGACCCGGTTCAGCTCCTGAACCATGACATGTATGACATTTTCCATTTCTTTTATATTTTATTTCTTTTTCGACTCCAAATGCCACTTCTTCCAATGTAAGTGTCAGATTATATCTCAAATCAGCACCTTCATTTACTTTAGGTTCCTGACTACGACGGCTTCTTCCACCACCAAAGAAATCCCCAAATATATCTCCTAAATCAACATCACCAAAATCAAAGCCACCAAAGCCTCCACCTTGTCCAAATCCGCCAAAGCCACCTGCTCCTCCAGGTCCTCCTGGTTCAAATGCAGCATGACCATACTGATCATATGCAGCTTTTTTCTGAGGATCAGACAATATTTCATAAGCTTCGTTAATTTCCTTAAATTTTTCTTCAGCGTCTTTTTTTTCAGCTTCAGACGAATTAGCAAACTTGTCAGGATGATATTTCATAGCGGCTTTTCTATATGCCTTTTTTATATCTGATTCACTTGCATCTTTTGGCACTCCAAGTACTTCATAATAATCTCTTTTTGCCATTTCCATTTATAGAACCATCTCAAAACCTCACAATAGTCCTATTTCTCCTTTCCTTCCTTTTATTTCACGTTACAATTTCCCATTAATGATTATTTTTGCAGTAAAAATATCATTTTCCTTTAATTTCAGAATCCCCTTCTTTTCTTCCAGTTTCCCTGTACAGTTTGCAAAATCTGAAATTCCAAACCATGGCTCTATACACACAAATGGAGCTTTTGATTTACTCCAGAAGGCAATAAATGGAAACTGGCTGTAATCCATTGACAGTTCACGTGTACTTTTACTGCATTTTAATGTTACCTTTGCAGAATTCAGATTTTCAAATATTATAGCATCATTATCAAATATAGTGCCACTTAATTTTATTATTTTTTCATTTTTTAAATAATCTTTTTTCTTTTCCAGTATTAACGCATCGCTTCTAAGCTGATAAATCTGTGCAGTTTCATCTTTTTCAAATTCCAGATAATAATCTTCCAGTTTTATGTCATTATTCAGCTCCAATACAAATGCAGGATGTGCTCCCAATGAAAAATACATGTCACCTTTTGTTTTATTCAATACTTCGTATTTTATTTCAAGACCCTTATCAGTTATAGTATACACAAGAAAAAAATCAAATTCAAAAGGATATTTTTCCAATGTTTCCTCATTTGAAGAAAATTTAAATTTCAGAAAATTTTCTCCCTTTTCAACTAAATCAAAATCATTATTTCTTGCAAAACCATGCCTTGTAGTTATTTCGTAGTCTTTTTCTTCAAAAACATACTTTCCATCTTTTATGACTCCGACAAATGGAAAAAGTACCGGTGAACTGGCAGCCCAGAATTCTGGCTGTCTATCCCACATAAATTCCTTCCCATCCACTTTGTAGCTTGAAAGTTCTGCCCCTTTTGAAAGTACTCCTATTTCAACATTTCCATATTTTAAAGTGTTTAGCGTATTTTCCATTTTAACACGTCCTTCATATAAAAAGTTTTGTACTAATTTTTTTCTTCATCATTATACCATATTTCTTTTCCAACTTCATTATCCCAGTCTAGATTTATTTTTTCATATTTATCAGTGTAATTTAAAAAGAGTTTTTCAATGTTGCTTACCCTGTTTTTTCCTATATATTTTGTCATAATAATCACCTTTCTTATTCGGTGTGTTCAATAATCTAATTTCTTATTTTCACAAGAAATCAAGCCCTTTGTTTCAGAGTATTTAATATCATAAATTACAATATTTATTGTGATATTTAATTCTTCCTTACTAAATATTTTTCAAAATTTGATTTTATTAACTTTTTTATCATTTCTACTTTTTTACAAAAGAAGGAGAAATAGCTCCTCCTCCTTTGTATTTTAATTCTTTAAAACTTTTTCAAATTATTAATCCACAACTTCTGCATCCTGAACGTCATCATTTGCTGAATTTCCTTGAGATGCTTCTCCACCTTGTGCCTGCTGAGCCTGTGCCTGAGCCTGTGCATCCTGATATAATCTTGTTGCAAATCCTTGAGATACTTTAGACAATTCTTCGATACCTTTTCTGATTGCTTCGATGTCATCTCCATCTTTTACCTTTTTCAGTTCTTCGATTGCCTTTTCAATATCAGCTTTTTCAGTTCCTTGAAGTTTATCCTCATTTTCCTTTATAGTTTTTTCAGTAGCTAATACTAACTGGTCAGCCTGGTTTCTAGCTTCAACCAATTCCTGGAATTTTTTATCTTCAGCTTCATGAGCTTCAGCATCTTTTTTCATTTTTTCTATCTCATCTTTAGATAAGTTAGATGAACCTGAAATTGTTACCGTATTTTCTTTTCCTGTTCCTAAATCTTTAGCTGATACATGCACGATACCATTTGCATCAATATCAAATGTTACTTCGATTTGAGGTATTCCTCTTGGTGCAGCAGGAATTCCTTCCAAGTTGAAATCACCTAATTTATGGTTATCTGCAGCTCTTGCTCTTTCACCTTGTAATACAACTATTGTAACAGCTGTCTGGTTATCTGCATATGTTGAGAACACTTGAGATTTTTTCACTGGGATTGTAGTATTTCTTTCAATCATTTTTGTAAATACTCCACCTGCTGTTTCTATTCCTAATGATAATGGAGTTACATCAAGTAACAATACATCTTTTACGTCTCCCATCAATACTCCACCTTGAATTGCAGCTCCGGCCGCAACAACTTCATCAGGGTTTATTGATTTATTAGGTTCTTTTCCTAAGTAAGATTTTACCCATTCCTGAACTGCAGGTATTCTTGTAGATCCTCCTACCAATAATACTTCATCTATTTCACTTGGACTTAAGTTTGCATCTTCTAACGCCTGTTTAACCGGTCCTTTAGTTGCTTCTACCAAGTCTTTTGTTAATTCATCAAATGCCGCTCTTGTAAGTTTTTTCTCCAAGTGTTTAGGTCCTGTAGCATCCATTGTGATGAATGGTAATGAAATTTGTGTTTCCAATGTTGTTGATAATTTTTTCTTAGCATCTTCTGCAGCATCTTTCAATCTCTGGATTGCCATTTTATCATTTCTTAAATCTATTCCTGTTTCTTTTTTGAACTCTTCTGCTAACCAGTCAATAATTTTCTGGTCAAAGTTATCTCCTCCTAAGTGGTTGTTTCCTGAAGTTGATATAACTTCCACCACTCCGTCACCGATTTCAAGTACAGATACGTCAAATGTTCCTCCACCTAAGTCAAATACTAATACTTTTTCTTCCTTTTTCTTATCTAATCCATAAGACAATGCAGCCGCTGTAGGTTCGTTTATAATTCTTTTTACTGTAAGTCCTGCTATTTCTCCTGCATCTTTTGTAGCCTGTCTTTGTGCATCAGTAAAGTAAGCCGGTACTGTAATAACTGCTTCTGTTACAGTTTCTCCAAGGTAAGCTTCAGCATCCTTTTTCAATTTTTTCAGTATCATTGCTGAAATTTCCTGTGGTGTGTAATCTTTTCCATGAATATTTACTTTATAATCTGATCCCATTTGTGTTTTTATTGAAATTACTGTTGAATCAGGATTTGTAATTGCCTGTCTTTTAGCAATTTCCCCAACTATTATTTCTCCGTTGTCCTTTATGTTTACAACTGATGGTGTAGTTCTTCCTCCATCAGAGTTTGGTATTATTGAAAAGTTTCCACCTTCCATTACTGCCACGCAGCTGTTTGTTGTCCCTAAATCTATTCCTATTATTTTACTCATATTTATCACTCCTATTTTATTTTTGAATTTTTTATTTATATTTTATTATAAAGTTAAAAACTATTTCTTATTAACCGTTACCATCGCCGGTCTTATAATTTTTCCTTTTAATTTATATCCTTTTTGAAACACCTGAACAATATCGTTATCCTTCAGTTCTTCCTTGCTTTCAGTCATCATTGCCTGATGTTCGTAAGGATTAAACTCTATTCCTTCACCTGCCTCAATTTCTTCAACACCTTCTTCAGATAACATGTATTTTAAGTTTCTCAAAATCATGTTTACCCCTTCAACTAGAGCATCAAAGTTTTTAGTTTCAGCAGAAGCATTTTCAGCTCTTTCCAAGTTGTCAATGTTATCCAATACTTTTAAGATAATTCCTTCTGAAGCATATTTTTTCATTTCTGAAACTTCCGCTTCCTTCCTTCTAGTGAAGTTTTGAAATTCTGCAAGCTTTCTTGTGTAGGAATTTTTCCACTCCTGAAGTTCAAGTTCAAGCTTTGCAATCTTTTCTTCACATGTTTCTTCTTTATTATCAGAAGCCTCATTTACATCTTCTTTTGTTTCATTTTCCCTGTTTTCCGTTTCAGCATTTTCATTTTCAAGTTCTACCTTTTCATCAAACTCTTTTTCTGCCATTTTTTACCCCTCATCTCCTTCTATTTATTTATTTTTTTGCAATAACTGCTTAACTTCTTCTGAAACATATTCTACAAGTCCTACCGTTTCTGAATACTTCATTCTTTTTGGCCCGATTACTCCCATAATTCCTTTGGCATCTCCCATTGTATAAACGGAAAATACAAACGAAAAATCTTCAAGTCCGGCAATATCCAGATCTTCACCAAAAATGACATTTACTTCTCCGTCTTTATACTGGTCAGTCTGAATAAACTGTAAAAATATCTGTTTCATATCTTCAGGATTGTTAAAAAATCTTACTCTGTCTATTATTTTCATAACATCTGAAGTGTTACTCTCAATTAAATTTGAACCACCTTCAAAAAACAATTTCCCCTCATTTAACATTTTATTTTCTTGGAAATCTTCCGGTACAAATAAATTAGTATTTGTAAGAAACTTTTCTAAATCAGATAAAGTAAAGTTTGTACTTCTGTTTATTTCATCATTTAAAATCATATTTATATTTTGAACTTCCTCTTCATCTACAGGATTTTCAAGAAATATATTAAGATTTTTAGTCAGAAACGAATCCATAACTATGACAGCCATAATATTTGTGTCATTTATATGCACAAGCTGAACTTTTCTTATTCCTTCCTGTCTTATGGCAGGCTCCAGAACCACTCCTGCATATTTACTTATCTTTGATAGTAATCTTGATGTTTCTTCAAATATCATATCTATTTGGTTCATTTTTTTATTATATGCTTCAACTACTTTAGCTTTTGCTTCTGTAGATATATCCCTTATCTTAATAAGTTCCTCCACATATAATTTATATCCTTCACTTGTCGGAATTCTTCCGGAAGATGTGTGAGTTTTAGCAATCAGTCCTTTATCTTCAAGATCTGCCATCGTATTTCTTATTGTGGCTGAAGAAACTCCGATACTATATTTCTTTTCCAGAGTTCTCGATCCTACACTTTCACCGAATTCGAGATAATGCTTGATGATTGCCTTTAATATTAATTGCTCTCTATCATTCATATCCGCACCTTCCTTTTTGTTAGCACTCATTATGGAAGAGTGCTAATTACAGATATATAATATTATATTTTTGCATTTATGTCAAGTACTTTTTTAAATTTTTTTCTATTTTTTTTATACATTGAAAATACTGGGTTTAAAAGTATACTTTATTGTTCATTTTAAAAAAATTTTTTTCTATTTCCTATATTTTTTAAAATACCATCACTGCATTTTCTAAAAAGTTTTCTTAATTTTTTTCATACTTTAAAAAAAGGGTGTATTTTAATAATCTTCATATATATTTTATATATATAAATTTTAATATACTTTGAATATCAATATTTCCTTAGGAAAACTTTGAATTTACAAAGCACTGACATAACATTTTTCAATTACTGACAAGTCTTCCACCTTGACATTTGTTTACAAACCATATACAATTAATACATTATAAAAAAGGAGGTAAAAGTATGGTAGGAATTATCATCGCAACTCATGGTGAATTCGCAGCCGGTATAAAACAATCTGCTTCAATGATTTTTGGGGAACAGGAAAAAGTTGAATCAGTTGTTTTCATGCCAAGTGAAGGACCAGATGATCTGTACAGAAAACTTCGTGAAGCTATGGAAAAGATAGACTCAGAAGAAATCTTATTTCTTGTTGACTTATGGGGTGGAAGTCCATTTAACCAGGCAAACAGAATCTTCGAAGAAGCACCGGATAAAAGAGCAATCGTTGCAGGGCTTAATTTACCAATGCTAATAGAAGCTTATTCTGAAAGAATGACTTCAACATCAGCTCATGAAATCGCAAAAACAATTCTCCCTTCAGCTAAGGAAGAAATAAAAGTTCGTCCAGAAGAATTACAGCCGGAAGAAAAACAGCCTAAGGCAGCTGAACCAAAAGCTCCGCAGGGAAGTATTCCTGAAGGTACTGTTATAGGAGACGGAAAACTTAAAATTGTGCTTGCACGTATCGACACACGTCTATTGCATGGACAGGTTGCCACTTCATGGACTAAGGCAACAAATCCTGACAGAATTATAGTTGTTTCAGACACTGTTTCTAAGGATGACTTACGTAAAAAGCTTATAGAACAGGCGGCTCCTCCAGGAGTTAAAGCACACGTTATACCTCTTGATAAGCTTGTAGAAGTATCAAAGGATACACGTTTTGGTAACACAAAAGCATTATTACTTTTTGAAAATCCACAGGATGCTCTGAAAGTAATAGAAAAAGGTGTGGAAATCAAGGAGCTTAATATAGGTTCAATGGCACACTCTGTAGGTAAAGTTATGGTAAGTACTTCACTGTCAATGGATCAGAATGACGTTGAAACTTACAAAAAACTTGCTGATTTAAATGTAAAATTTGATGTACGTAAAGTTGTGGCTGACAAACCTGCAGATTTATTTAAACTGATTTCTGCGAAAGCCAGTGAAGGCTTAAAAATTTAATTATTAGGAGGTTATTATGGATTTTAATATCATTTCAATTATTTTTGTTCTTGTTGTGGCTTTCCTGGCAGGAATGGAAGGTGTCCTTGACCAGTTCCAATTCCATCAGCCGATTATTGCCTGCTCATTAATAGGATTTGCAACAGGACGTCCTACTGAATGTATAATGCTTGGTGGAGCATTACAGCTTATGGCTCTTGGTTGGGCAAACGTTGGAGCCGCTATAGCTCCAGATGCAGCTCTTGCTTCAGTAGCTTCAGCTATCATCCTTGTTAAATCCGGACAATTTGATGAAAAAGGACAAAGCGTGGCAATCGCCGCAGCTGTTACTCTCGCAACTGTAGGACTTGTTCTTACTATGGTCGTTCGTACTTTATCAGTAGTTATAGTTCACCAGGCAGACCGTGCCGCTGAACAAGGTAACTTTAAAGGTGTTGAATTCTGGCACATGGTAGCTCTTGCATGTCAAGGACTACGTATTGCAATTCCTGCAGTATTACTTATGTTCATTCCTTCAAGCACTATTCAAGATGCACTTAGAATTTTACCTCCTTGGTTTACAGATGGTATGACAATAGGTGGAGGATTTGTTGTGGCAGTTGGATATGCAATGGTTATTAACCTTATGGCGACAAAAGAAGTATGGCCTTTCTTCTTCCTTGGATTTGCACTTGCACCATTAAAAGAACTGACTTTGATAGCAACAGGAATTATAGGTGTATGTTTAGCTATTATTTATCTGAACCTTTCTAAAAAAGGTGGAAGCGGTAATGGTGGAGGTTCATCTTCTGATGATCCTTTAGGCGATATTTTGGATAACTATTAGAAGGAGGAATTTGAAATGGCAGAAAATAAAATAAAATTATCAAAAGCTGATCGTCGTAGTGTAATGCTGCGTTCTCAGTTTCTACAAGGTTCATGGAATTATGAACGTATGCAGAATGGTGGATGGGCTTATTCACTAATTCCAGCTCTTAAAAAACTGTATCCTAATAAAGATGATGCTTCTGCTGCATTGAAACGTCATCTGGAATTTTTCAATACACACCCTTATATTGCAGCTCCTATTTTAGGAGTAACACTTGCACTTGAAGAAGAACGTGCAAATGGTGCACAAATTGATGACGCAGCTATTCAAGGGGTTAAAGTAGGAATGATGGGACCATTAGCAGGTATTGGAGATCCTGTGTTCTGGTTTACTGTACGTCCTATTTTAGGAGCTATTGCAGCTTCATTGGCAACTGGAGGTTCAGTAATTGCTCCATTATTCTTTTTCCTTGTATGGAACATAATCCGTGTGGCATTTTTATGGTATACTCAGGAATTCGGTTACCAGAAAGGATCTGAAATTACTAAAGATCTTTCAGGTGGAATCCTTCAGACAATTACAAAAGGAGCTTCTATCCTTGGAATGTTCGTAATGGGAATTCTTGTTCAACGTTGGACTAACATTAACTTCCCAATGGTTATCTCAAAAGTTAAACTGGCTGACGGTGCCTTCATTAAGTTCCCTGAAGGAGCTGTAAATGGTGCTCAGTTACAGGAAGTACTGACTGCTATGAATGGCGGAGTAGCACTTTCACCTGATAAGGTAACTACTCTTCAAGATAACTTAAATCAGCTTATACCTGGATTTGCGGCATTACTGCTTACTTTCCTATGTATGTGGCTGCTTAAGAAAAAAGTTAATCCTATTGCTATTATCTTTGGATTATTTGCAGTAGGTATATTAGGACACCTTGTTGGAATTTTCTAATAACTCATCAATATAAATAAAAGTTGGATTGGAACATACAATTTGGAAAGATATTTTTCCCGTTTGGATTTCTATCCAACTTTTTTTAATGAAATTATTATAATAATCTACATAAACAGTAAAATAATTTTCATATATATGATATAATCATTGTAAATAAAATAAATTATCTAAAGCTAATCAGATAATGGATGAAAAGGAAAGGAGCGTATGATACTTATATAATTATTTTCCATATATTTATCATGCAAGTTTTAAAATGGCTATTTCAATGAATTCAAAAGTAATATTCTCAACAAAGGCAAATTCCCTGAGTGGAATATTTGGAAATAAAAGCGGAAATATCCTGATAGGAAATAAAGCCTTCGAATTTTATAATGCCCGTAATCCTGAAGACTATATTCAAATTCCGTGGGATGAAATAGAGAAGGTCAGAGCACAGCTATTTTTCAAGGACAGATATATAAGAGGATTTTTTATTGATACAAAAAATTCCGGAACTTATAACTTCGTTGTCAGTGAAGCTGGAAAATCATTAAAAATAATGAGGGATTTCATAGGAAATGAAAAAATTGTCAGAAGTAAACCTGTACTTTCATTAAAAAATCTCTTTAAAAGAAAAAAATCTGATAATTCTGAAAAATAACTCTATTGAAAAAATTACTCATTAGTAGTAGAATAATTAAATATAATTACTTTTATATAATAATGAAAATATACGACTGTAAAGGGGTGCTGATAAATGATATTTCCTGAACCATTGAAAAAAGGAGATAATGTGTTCTTATTCTGTCCTTCTTCACCTATAATTCCTGAAGAAGATATAGAAAAATGTAAAAAAATTATAATAGATTTAGGATTTAATCCTGTTATTGGGAAAAGTTTGTACGAAAACTACGGAGGATATATGGCTGGAAAGGCTGAAATCCGTATTGAAGATTTGTATGAAGCTTTTTCACGAAAGGATATTAAAGGAATATTCTGTGTAAAGGGCGGTTATTCAGCTTCACAGCTTTTAGACAAAATTGACTATGAGCTGATAAAAAATAATCCTAAAGTTTTTGTAGGATACAGTGATGTTACAAACCTTCACATTGTATTCAATCAGAAATGTAATCTGGGAACTTACCATGGACCAATGGTAAAATCAAATATGATAAATGATTTCAATGACTATACGAAAACTTCTTTCTTTGAAGCTATGGAAAAGAATGAGACAAGATATGAAGAACCTGAAAATATGCCCCTTTCTATCCTTACAGAAGGAAAGATGCCTTCAGAATCCATAAGTGGAGTTCTTACAGGAGGGAATATGGCAATTATAGTCACTACTCTGGGAACTCAATACGAAATAGATACTAAAGGTAAAATACTGTTCCTGGAAGATGTTGATGAAGAAATAGGATCTCTGAACAGAATGCTTACTCATTTGAAATATGCAGGAAAATTCAGCGACTGTAATGCTGTTGTTTTTGGAAATTTTGTGGCGTGTAAAAATACATACACTAAAGAAAATCAGCATTATGAACTATTGGAGCTTTTAAAGGATTTCTTTGCTGACTATGATAAACCTGTTATTTACGGAATGGAATCAGGTCACAAAAAGCCGTATATGTTTACATTACCTTTAGGTGCAAAGTGCAGCATAAATCTTCAGAACAAAGAAATACTTTTTGAAAAGTAGAATTTATTTTAGATAAAGTAATATTTACAGATACGGAAGGAGAAAATAATGTTTTTTGATATGCATGCAGATTTATGGACAGATAATCTGTGGGAATATGAAAAAGGAAAAAATGATGTCATAAGAAGAAAATACAAAGATAGATTTATAGAAGGAGGTCTTTTTGGAGGTATTTTTGTAATATATTTAAATGCTTTTAAAGATCCGAAGCCTGAAGAAACTTTTTTCAGAAGCCTTCGTGCAATGAGTGAGGAACTTTATCATGCAAGGGATCTGGTTCATATTATAAAAGAGCCTGAAGACTTTGAAAAGGCAAAAACTCAAAATAAATTTTCAACACTTTTAGGTATCGAAGGACTTCCTGGAATTGGCTCAAATCTTGACTATATTTATCTTCTTGAAAGAATGGGAATAAGACATATAGGACTTACATGGAATGAACAGAATGCTTTTGCAACAGGTCAGAGAGGTGATAAAGACAGAGGACTGACTGATTTAGGTGTCAAAGCTGTTGAAATTATTGAAAATTTAGGGATTCTTCTTGATCTTTCCCATGCAAACGATAAAACCTTCTGGGATGTTGCAAAACACGCTAAAAAACCTTTTTTTGCTTCACATTCCAACTCCAGAACTCTTTGCCCGGCAATGAGAAACCTTACTGATGACCAGATACTTTGTATAGGCGAAAGAAATGGAATGGTGGGAATGAACAGCTATCATGGATTTGTAAGTGACAAGGAAGATGAAAAAAATCTGGATACATTGCTGAACCATATGGAATATGTTGCAGAAAGAATAGGAATTGACAAAGTTGGATTTGGATTTGATTTTGCTGAATACTACAACGTGCCTGGAGTAGACGAAGATGAAGGTTTAAAAGGTGTTTACGACATTACAGAAGTTAAAAATGTAGCAGCAGCCTTGAAAAAACGTGGATATTCAGATGAAGACATTGAAAAGGTATCCTATAAGAATTTCATTTCTTTTTTCGAAAGAATAAGAAATGGTATAAAATAGAAAATTATATAAATTGAAATAAATTATAAAAAATAAAATACATATACACGAAAGGATATAAATTATGAGAAAACCACTTATAGGAATAACTTCTTCCTATGAATATAACCCTGAGTCAGAAAACGCTTATAAAACAAGCGTTTCTATAGATTATAGCCGTGCAATTATGGAAGCGGGAGGTATTCCCGTTGTTCTGCCGGTTCACGATAATATTGAAGTTATAAGGGAGCAGATTTCACATCTGGACGGACTTCTTCTATCAGGAGGAGTTGATTCTGACCCTGCTTTATATGGAGAAGACAGCTTACAGGAAATTGGAGTTGTTTCACCTGAAAGGGATAAATTTGAAATAATGCTGCTGGAAGAATATTTGAAAACTAATAAACCAATTTTAGCAATATGCCGTGGATTGCAACTTACAAATATATATTTTGGCGGTACACTTTACCAGGATATAAAATATGTGGATACACAGATTCAGCATAGGCAGAAATGGCAGCTTTATTTGCCTACCCACAATATTGATATTCTGGGAAAAGATAATATTTTATATGAAATTTTTGGGGAAAAAACAAGGGTAAATTCCTTCCATCATCAAATGATAAAAGATTTAGCTGAAGGTCTTACTCCTATTGCAAAATCTTCTGATGGAATTATCGAAGCCCTTCAGAAAAAAGACCACCCTTTCTTCTATGCGACTCAATGGCATCCGGAAATGATGTCTGTAAGAGGAAATGAGGGAATGAAGAAAATTTTTGATAAGTTTGTAGAGGCTTGTAAATAAAATTTAAAATTAATAAAAAATAGGCTGTCTTAAAATTTAAAAATATGAAAACTATATTTATTCATTTGCTAAAATTTCACTTATACAAAACAGTCATTCATAAAGAAAAAATCAAAATTCGCCTAAGGGCTGTTGATTTTTTCTAAATTCATTTCCTGTTTTGCATTGTGAAATTCTAAATAATTCATAAATATAGTTTTTTTCATTATTTTTTTATTTTCTTTTTGAGATAGCTCCTTTTTTAAATATCTCGACGTTACTATTTAAATGATTTCTATTTTTCTTTATAATAATTATAAATCCCTTCAAATATCAGTCTACCAACATAAGAACCACCATCTACATGTCCCATTGTTTTTTCTCCATGGTATGCTGCTCTTCCATGAACTGCCATCATATTTTTTGTTGCTTCACTTCCTTTTGATGCAGCTTCATATGTTTCTTTTAAAATTTCTACTATTGCTTTATCTTCAGCTGAATTTTTCTCAAAAACTTTTGTAGCAGGAGATAATGAATCTAAAATTGTTTTTTCATTTTCCTTTGAATTTGCTCTTTCTTTTAACTTACTAATTCCATTTTCCAATGCTATTTTCATATCATTTTTATCAGCATTCTCTTTTCCTTTCAAACTTCCACCTATTCCTAATAACCAAAATGAAATAATTGTTCCTAATGAAGAAGGAGCAGACTCATTAAAAACCATTCCCATCTTAAAAAATAATTTTCCTAAATCTTTCTCTTCAGAAATTTCTAAATAATCTTTTAATCCAGAAAATCCTTGAACCATTGATATACCTAGATCTCCATCTCCAAATTGGCTATCTAAATCAAGTAAATAGTTTTTATTTTCTTTTACTAACTTGAATATATTTTCTGTAATTAATTTAATATCATTTGTATCCATAACTGCTTATCCTTCCTGAAATTACTTATTTACATTCGTATAAAATGGTGTAATTGCTTCTTTCAATAATAATCTTTTAGTTTCCTCATTCAATTTAAAAATTGTTATTGATAATCCCGCCATTTCCATAGAAGTAGCAAATTCTCCTATATGTGGTTTTATTATTTTTACATTTTTTTCTTTTAAAATTTTATAAATTCTGTTATATACAATGTAAAGTTCCTCTAAAGGAGTTGCACCTAATCCGTTTACAGTTACGGAAACTTCATCTTCTGATTTCAGTGCCAATTCTTTATCTATCTTGGAAAATATTAAATCTGCTATTTCATCTGCTTTTAGCATATCTCTTACTTCAATTCCTTGTTCTCCATGTATTCCCATACCTATCTCTATTTTATTTTCTTCTATACTAAAAGTAGGTTTTCCAACTTCAGGAACAATACATGGCGACAAAGCTACTCCCATTGTTTTTATATTTTCCAAAGCATGCTGAGTGATTTCAGCAACTTCTGACAACTCGAATCCCTCATCTGCAGCTGCTCCTGCAATTTTATAGGCATACAACATTCCTGCTACGCCTCGTCTTGTCTCTTTTTTTTCATACGGTGCTGAAGCAACATCATCTTTAACTAATACACTAGCAGTTTTTATATCTTCAAAATCAGCTAATTCACATGCCATATTAAAATTCATCTTATCTCCGCCATAATTTCCGTAAAGACATAAAACTCCTTTTCCAAAATCACACGCTTTTATCATATCAAACATTTTCTGGGATGAGGGTGAAGCAAATACATTTCCTATTGCACATCCATCAAGCATTCCTTCTCCTACATATCCTAAAAACGTTGGAAGATGTCCACTTCCTCCTGCAGTAACAATTCCCACTTTATTTCTTTTAGGATTATCCTTTCTTACCATTACCCTGATATCGTCATTCAGCAACTGTATTTTATCACTATGAGCAGCTACTATTCCTTCTATCATTTCTTTTACAAAATTTTCAGGTTCATTTATTATTTTCTTCATAATACAATCACCTTCCCTAGTTCTTTTCTAATTTTTCCGGATATTTCCAACTTTCCAGTTCTTCTGGAGAAAAACTATCCGGTTCATTGCCTTTATTTATTAATAAAGTGTAATAGTAAACTTCTGCCAGTTCTTCTACATACTGTGCTCTCAAAAAAGCTTCATACATATCTGTACCACAAGCTACAACACCATGTTTTTCAAGTAAAAATATATCTGCTCTTTTTACAGGCTCAATTACACTCTTAGCCAGTTCCACAGTTCCAGGTCTCGCATATGGTGCTACCGGTACAACAGCATCCTTTAACCCAAATGTTGCAACCTCATATATAATTGCCGGTATAGGTTTATTTAATACTGCAAAGGAAGTTGCCATTTTTGAATGAGTATGAACAATTGCCATTATATCTTCCCTTGTTTTATAAACTTCTAAATGCATCATTGTTTCACTTGATGGTTTTCTGTTATTTTTTACTTCTATTAATTCACCATCTACCGTTAATACACATATATCATCTACCGTTAATTCTTCTCTATTTACACCTGATGGAGTAACTACTACATATCCTGTTTCTTTATCCCTTATACTAAAATTTCCTGATTTATGTTTGCATAAGTCTAGTCTTTGCCCATCCTGTGCTGCTTTTATAACTTCTTTTTTTAAAATTTCCAACATTTATATCACCTTCTATTAAAATTTATTATTGATTTTGTTTTTTCATATTTCTCACAAATATATAGAACAATCCAAAAAATAATACTAATGCTATAATTCCTGGTATTTTAGCTGCTAGCCCATTTGCTACTGCCCATCTGAAAAACGGAGCCTCTACGCCAAAATATGTTATCATTTGTCCAGCTGGTATTTCTATTGCTTTTGTTGTTTTTGCAAGCTCAGTTGCATATGGAGCGAAACTACTGGAAACCAGTAAATAAATTGGAGTATACAAAATACTTAAAATTAACATTTTTAATAGATTCTTTTTTGAAACAATCATTGCTGGTACTACAACAACTACATTTACTATTCCTGCCAATGGTAATACATTGCTTATTCCCATTTTTGAAAGTACAACAGCTAAAAGCAATTCTATAGGAACTAATAATATCGCAACAACCCATAATTCAGATTGTCCTGCCATAAATGGCCAATCTAATCCAATATAGATTTCTCTATCTTTAAATTTATTTTTCATAAATTCTGATGCGGCATCTGCAATTGGAGCCAGAGCTTGCATAAATAATTTAGCTACCATAGGAAATAATACTAGTGCTGTTCCTACTTTTATAGCCACATTTAATGTATCTTTTACAGAATAACCTGCAAGAATTGCTATAAGGCCACCTATAATAAATCCCATAACGCTATTTTCACCGAAAATTCCTATTTTATCTTTTAATTTATCTGCATTTGCATTTTCTTTTTTAAATAAAGGAATATAGTCTAATAACTTGTTAACCGGTTCCATTATTACACATTGGAGTGTCATATAATGAGTACAAGTAACCCCTGGTATTCCTGTTATTTCCTGAGTTCTTTTTTGAGTAGCTTCTCCTATTTTTAATTCAACTATAACTTGAATTGCTGCTGCAACAAAACCTAATATAATATTTCCTGTGATTGCTGCCACCATTGTTGCAGTAAAAATTTTCCCCCATACATTCCATAAATCTACATTTAATATATCTGTTTGTTTAAAAAAAAGCATCAGAAGATTAATTCCTATCTGTAAAGGAAACATAAATAAAGCATAAGGCCATGCCCAAGCAATTGCTGACATTGGTGACCATCCTACATCAATTATATTTAATTGAATTCCTGTCTTTTCTACAAAAGCTGAAGCAACAGGGCTTATAGTATCAAACATAAAACCTAACACTACATTCATTCCAGTAAAAGCAACTCCCAATGTAAGTCCTGAAATTAATGCTCTTTTAAATTTCATTTTTATTATTAATCCTATTATTATCATTATTATAGGTAAAAAGATTGCTGCTCCTAATCCTAAAATATAGTTTAAAATATTTCCAAACATTTTATTACCTCCTAAAATCATTTATAATATCTATTTTAATAATTCTTTTAATTTTTCAAATTCTTCTGCCATTCCCATTCCTGTCAAAAATTTAATTCCATTTATCATTGGTTTGTCAAAAGTTTGAGAACCTGGAACGATTGTTACATATACATCAACTTGGTCTATTATGCTTTCAAGAGATTTTATATCAACTGCTTCAACTGTTGCTTTTATCCCTTCATCTTCCAACATACTGTTAATTTTTGAAGCAACTGTTTGTGATGTTGCTACTCCTGATCCACACGCTACAACTATTCTTTTCATATAAATTCCTCCTAATTTTATTATTTTTATTCTCCAAAATTTGAATAAAATAGCTCTTCCAGCTCTTTTAATACTTCATTTTCATCTTCTCCATCTATTTCTATTTCAACTTTTGTACCGTATTTTGCTCCAAGTTTTAAAAATCCTAAAACACTTTTATTCTCTACTTTATTGTCACCTACTTTAAATATAGTTTTTGATTTATACTTTGATATTACTTTTATTATTTGTGAAATTGGTCTTGCATGTAATCCTGTTTTATTCTTAACTTCTAAAATTTTACTTATCATCGTAATCACCTTGTTTAAAAATTTTTACTCAATATTCTTAATATTTCTTCTTTATCTGATGCATTTTTAATAGTGTTATAAACTTCTTTCTGTTCCAGTAAAGACATTAATTTTGTTAATAGATTTACCTGTTCTTCTCCTTTTTGTACCAGTAACACAAATATTACTAATACTTCTAAATCATTTTCATCTAACCCCATATCCCTAAAAATTATCGGTTTTTTTAACTTAACTGTTATAATTCCTTCCTCATTAACATACTCTGGATTTGTGTGAGGAATCGCAATTTTATATTCTCCAAAATCTAAACCTGTAGGATATTGTTCTTCTCGTTCAATAATTGAATCATCAAATCCCTCCTTTACATATTTTTTTTCAAATAATATCTTAGATATCTTAGAAAGAAAATCCTTTCTATCATTTGCATCAAAATCTAAAAAAATATTTTCTCTTTTAAAATAATTTTCCATACCTTATTCCTTTCTACATATTGTCATTTTTTGAAAAGTACTCTACTATTTTATTTTTATCTCTTGTTTTCATTACTTTATTCATTTTATCTTTAAAAATTTTATTTATAATTTTGCTTACTTTATTAAGTTCCTTTTCTTTATCCTTTATAGCAAAAGTAAAAATATATTTTATTTTATTTCCATTAAGTTCAACACTTTTCTTCAATTCAAGTAAAATTCCTGAGGTTTTAAACACATTGTCATCATTTTTTGCATGTGGTAAAATTATACCATTATGTATTATCATATAAGATGTATGATTCTTTAGTATATCTAGGATACTATCAGTATATGAACTAGCTATATACTTTTTTTTCTCCAGAATATTACATGTATACTTTATTGCTTCTTCAATGCTTTTAACTTCATAATCAAAAATAATATTTTCAGCTCTAATTATATTTTTATCTTCATTATCTTCCACAGTATCATTAATAATTCTTTCTTTCATTTTATTTTCAAGTTTTTCAATTAATTTTTCTCTATTCTTTATTACTGTTTCTTCTTCAATAATTTGAAGCAATTCTGTCATTAAAATCTTTTTATTATTAGGAGTAAAACCAACATCCAACATTTTTTTCTTATCATCCGTTGTAAATATTGGATTAACTTTTAGCACTGGAATATTGTCTGAAATTTTATTCTCTATATCCACTGTAGTAATTATATAATTTATATTTTTATTTTTCTGCAAAGTATCTTTAATTTTAAAATAAGGTGTTACCGAAACTATTTCTACATTAAACATTGAAGATATATTATCTACTAACATTTGTGAAATTCCATAACCTAACGTACTCACTACCACTACTCTTTTTACCTTTATATCATTACTTATAACTCTCTCCATTGAAGCCTGAAAATGAAGCATTAATAAAAATATTTCTTCATCCGGAATATCCTTTTTTAATATATTAATTAAAATATCTAATGATTCTTTTATTAGGTAGAATAAATTATTTTTTGTAAATTTCAAATCCTGTATAAATTTTTCATTTAGGGCATAACCATTTTTCACCCTATAAAATAAAGGTTTTAAGTGTTGCCTTAAATATTCAAATAACAGTTCATCCTTTGATATATTCACATTCAATTTACTATTTATATTTTCAATCAAATTTTTAGCTAGAATGTCTATATCTATCCAATTTTCATAAAATTGGGAAACTTTATTATAAGAAGTTATCCCAACTATCAAATCAGTTATAATAAAAATATCCTGCTCATTAAATATTTCATCCAATTTTTGTTTTTTGATTTCTTCTTTTATTATCCTGTATTCATCCCAATCCTTTATTATTGATCCATCAACGCAGATAAAATTATTAATTTCATCATGAAAAGTTTTGGATTGTAATAAAATAATATATGAAATTAATGTTTTGTAATTCTCATCTGTTGCTGAAAACTTTAAATCAGTCAATATTTTTTCTAATAAGTTACTTAAAAAGTCTACTTTTCTTATATTTAAGTTTTCTTCAAAAATTTCTTCTATTTTTAGCCTATAATTTGTTTTATTTTCTTTTTTCAATTCCTTTAAGCACTCAGATATTGTTTCGACTCTATATTTTATTAAGTCTGATATTTTTCCTTCAAGTATTATTCCTTTTTTAGTATTTAAAAAGATCTCTTTTTCTTCAAATTCTTTTTTTATAATATTTAAATCATTATTAATAGTAATCCGTGATGTATCAAATTTATCCATCAAATTTGATATATTAGTTTTTTTTGCAGATGTAATTAACAGTAATTTTATGAGTTTTTTTCTTTTTTCAATATCTATAGGTTCTGCCTCTTTGACCATAACCTTGATTTTATTTATCTTATTATTACTATCTAACTTAAATGTCCCTGATTTATTTCTATATATGGGTTTAATGTTAAATATTGATAAAACAAAATTGATTTTGTCAATATCATATCTTACCATTCTTTCAGAGATATCAAATTTTTCTTTTAATTTCTTAATAGATACTTCTTCTCCAGAAGAAAAAATATCCAACATTTTTATTTCTCTGTTATTTAACATAAAATCTCCTTAATTAAGGTTCTACTTAATATATAACCTATGATTTTAAGTATTTCAATATTAAGCTTCTGAAACTTTTATTGAAAAAATATAGCAAATTGAAAACTTATCTTTCACTTGCTTTTCAATTATTAGAAATGTTTTGTCAAAAAAAAGTGAAATATTCTTTATCGTTAAATTTTTAATGCATATTCTTGAACATAAAATTTTATTCTGATATACTAAAAATATAATTATTTAATAATGGGGGATAACA